>CAMLRA010000030.1 GCA_946482325.1 uncultured Chromatiaceae bacterium
GCGCGCATTATAGGCCGTCAGGAAAGTTACGCAAGCTTAAATTTGAGAAAAGTTGATGTTTTGAGATCGTTCGGGTGTTTTTTGCTCGAACTGCTGTTTTTATCGCAAATAGCCGGCTATAAACCAGCCGCTGCGCAGACAAAGAAGCCAATCGAGGCAGCGATTGGCTTCTGTTACCTACTCTATATAGCAGTTAGTATTGGTTAGCGCAGGTTTGGCGCTAACCAGGTTTCAGCTTCCGTGCGGCTCCAGCCTTTCTTCGCTGCATATTCTGACAGCTGATCTTCGCCAATCTTGCTGACCGCGAAGTACTTGCTGTCCGGATGCGATAAGTACCAGCCCGATACTGCAGCCCCCGGCCACATCGCAAAGCTTTCCGTCAGCAACATACCGATCTTTGCCTCTGCATCTAATAACGAGAACAACGTGCCCTTCTCAGTATGTTCAGGACAAGCCGGATAACCCGGTGCCGGACGAATGCCCTGATAGGCTTCGCGAATTAACTGCTCATTGTCCAGTTGCTCATTTGCGGCATAACCCCAGTATTCTTTGCGTACTCTTATATGCAGATACTCAGCCAGTGCCTCGGCTAAGCGATCTGCCAGCGCCTTGACCATAATACTGTTGTAATCGTCATGCGCTTTGGCAAATTCAGCGGCAAACTCGTCAGCACCAAAACCGGTACTGACAGCAAAGGCACCGATATAGTCAGGAATACCAGAATCCACCGGAGCGATGAAATCGGCTAACGAGCAGTTTGGCGCTTTGTTACGAAGCGCCACTTGCTGGCGCAGATTAAACAAACGACAGCGCTCAGTAGTGCGTTTTTCGTCGGTCCAGATAATAATGTCATCGCCATCACTGTTGGCCGGGAACAAACCGAAGACAGCGCGTCCCTTAACTCTCTGCTCGTCGAGCATCCGATCCAACATCGCATTGGCATCCTGATACACCCGGCGCGCTTCCAGCCCTATTTCAGCATGGTTCAGAATGGCCGGGAATTTGCCAGATAATTGCCAGGTCAGGAAAAACGGTGTCCAGTCGATGTAATCACGCAGCACCTCCAATTCAACATCCTGCCAGACATGCACACCGGGCTGTAGCGGCGCCGGCGCGACTTTTTGCAAATCCAGTGGAAAGCGATTGGCGCGCGCCTGTTCGAGGGTCAGCATTTCTTCATGTTTACGGCTGCGCTGATGTTGTTCGACGACACGGATATATTCGTCCTGCACCCGCGCCAGATAGTCAGGTTTTAGTTCGGCCGAAATCAGCGACTGAACCACAGACACACTGCGCGACGCATTCGGCACGTACACAACGCCATGTGCATAATGCGGCGCAATTTTAATTGCAGTGTGCGCTTTGGAGGTGGTGGCACCACCAATTAACAGTGGAATGGTAAAACCAAGCCGGGTCATTTCTTTAGCGACATGTACCATCTCGTCTAAAGATGGCGTGATCAAACCAGACAATCCGATGACATCGACATTCAGCTCTTTGGCTTTTTGCAGCAAAGTGGCACAAGGCACCATCACACCAAGGTCAATCACCTCATAGTTATTACATTGCAGTACCACACCAACAATATTTTTGCCGATATCGTGCACATCACCTTTCACGGTGGCCATCAGCACTTTGCCCTGGGTCGTGGCACCGGAGCCGGCTTTTTCTGCCTCTATATAAGGTTGCAGATAAGCAACGGCCTTTTTCATTACGCGCGCAGATTTCACCACCTGCGGCAGAAACATCTTCCCTTCGCCAAACAAGTCACCGACGACATTCATGCCATCCATCAGCGGGCCTTCAATCACATGTAGCGGACGTTCGACACTTAAGCGCGCCTCTTCGGTATCCTGATCGATAAAATCTGTAATCCCTTTGACCAGTGCATGCTCCAGCCGCTTGGCAACTGGCCAGCTGCGCCAGGCATCGTCTTCCTTCACTGCAACCGTGCCTTTGCCATTAAACTGTGCCGCAATCTCCAGCAGACGTTCAGTGGCATCCGGGCGGCGGTTTAACACCACATCTTCAACACGTTCTTTTAGCAGCTCCGGGATATCATCATAAACCGCCAACTGACCCGCGTTGACAATACCCATGTCCATGCCAGCTTTGATGGCGTGATACAAAAATACTGAATGGATAGCTTCGCGGACGGGATCATTACCACGGAAGGAAAATGACACGTTCGACACACCACCGGAAATTTTCGCATGCGGGCATAACCGCTTTATCTCACGGGTGGCTTCGATAAAATCAACGGCATAGTTATTGTGTTCTTCGATACCGGTAGCGACCGCGAAGATATTCGGATCAAAGATAATGTCCTGCGGTGGAAAGCCAATTTGTTCGACCAGAATCTTATATGCACGTTGGCAAATTTCGACTTTGCGGACTTTGGTATCGGCCTGCCCCACTTCATCAAACGCCATCACGACCACAGCGGCGCCGTATCGACGTAGTAATTTCGCCTGCTGAATAAAAGGCGCTTCGCCCTCTTTTAAGGAAATCGAATTGACTACCGCTTTACCCTGAATACATTTCAGCGCGGCTTCAATCACTTCCCATTTCGACGAGTCGACCATGATCGGAACCCGTGCGATATCCGGCTCACTGGCCAGCAAGTTCAGATAACGCACCATGGCAGCTTTGCTGTCGAGCATCGCCTCGTCCATGTTGATATCGATGATTTGGGCACCGTTTTCGACTTGCTGACGCGCAACATCCAAAGCAGCTTCAAACTTGCCGTCCATAATCAGTTTTTTGAAGCGGGCAGACCCCGTGACGTTGGTGCGTTCACCAATGTTGATAAAGCGGGCTTGTTGTTGCATTACCACTCCAACGAAAAGGCTTCAAGACCAGCCAGATTAAAACTGTGACTCACCGGTTTCGGCACGCGTGGCGGTAAGCCGGCGACGACATCGGCAATGACCCGGATGTGCTCAGGTGTGGTACCACAGCACCCGCCAACAATATTAATAAAATTGTGAGTCGCCCAATCTTTGATTTCTGCGGCCATGTCAGTCGCGTTCAAATCGTATTCGCCAAACTCATTTGGCAAGCCAGCATTTGGATGTACAGAAGTCGCACATTCGGCGATATCCGCCATAATCTCGACATAAGGCCGCAACAAATCCGGGCCCAGCGCGCAGTTCAGGCCAAAACTGACCGGTTCGACATGCGCCAGAGAGTGATAAAAAGCTTCAGTGGTCTGGCCCGACAAAGTCCGGCCTGATGCATCCGTGATAGTGCCGGAGATCATCACCGGCAATTTATAACCGAGTTCATCAAACACCTGCAGCACAGCAAAAGCGGCGGCTTTGGCATTTAATGTATCAAAAATGGTTTCCAGCATGATGAGGTCAGCACCACCTTCAATCAGCGCATGCGTTGCCTCGGTATAAGCAGCAACCAGCTGATCAAAGCTGACATTGCGATAGCCCGGGTCATTCACATCCGGTGAAATCGATGCTGTGCGGTTTGTCGGCCCCAGAATACCAGCGACAAACCGTGGTTTTGCCGGATTTTTTGCGGTGAATTCATCGCAGGCCTGCCGCGCAAGACGCGCCGCTTCGCGGTTAATCCGTGCGGCCAGATGCGACATATCGTAATCCGCCATAGCAATGGTCGTGGCGTTAAAACTGTTGGTTTCCAGAATATCCGCGCCGGCTTCAAGATATTGCCGGTGAATAGATAAAATCACCTCTGGCTTAGTCAATACGAGTAAATCGTTATTGCCTTTCAGGTCCGAAGGCCAGTCTGCGAATTCAGCGCCGCGATAATCGTGTTCCTGCAGCTGATAGTTCTGGATCATGGTGCCCATAGCGCCGTCCAGCACTAAAATTCGCTGCGTCAGTAATTGTTTAAATTGGTCTGCGGTCAGCCGGGTAATCATGCTTCTCTCCCCTCGCCTACGCGCGCTAAATCAAATGGTGTGGCCTGATAGACATAATAATTCAGCCAATTGCTGAATAACAAAAAGGCATGGCTCTGCCACAGCTTCATTGGACCTTTAGTTGGATCGTTATCACGAAAGTAATTTTCCGGCACTTTAGGGTTTAAGCCGGCGGCAAGGTCACGCTGATATTCATCGTTTAAAGTGGTTAAATCATATTCCGGGTGACCAGTGACAAAAATCCGGCTACCGCTGGAGTTTTGCAATAAATAGGCGCCGGTAACGTCGGCTTCGGCCAACACATGAATATCCGCATGCTGCTGATACTTTTGTTTTGGTACTTGAGCATAGCGTGAATGCGGCACGAGGAAACTGTCATCAAAACCACGCACTAGCGGACACAAAGGTTGCACTACATTTTGCCAATACACGCCGGACAGCTTTTCGCCGCGGATCTCCCGCTGCAAACCATAGTAATAATAAAGCGCTGCGTGCGCCGCCCAACAGAGGAATAATGTAGATGTGACGTGTCTATCGGCCCAGGCCAGTATTTCGGATAACTGCGGCCAGTAACTGACATCCTCATAATCGACCAGCCCAAGTGGAGCGCCGGTAATGATCAAACCATCATAGTTTTGCTGCTGGACATCAGAAAAATAACGATAAAAGCAGTTAAGATGACTTTCCGGCGTGTGTTTACTGACATGGTTGTCCAGCCGGATTAACTCAATATCCACTTGCAAAGGGCTATTTGCCAGCAACCGTAACAACTGAATTTCTGTGGTCACTTTGTTAGGCATCAGGTTCAAAATGGCAATGCGCAGCGGCCTGATGTCCTGAGTACGGGCCCGGCTTTCAGTGATCACAAAAACATTTTCTGCCGATAAAGCTTCCACGGCCGGTAATTGATCTATCACTTTAATTGGCATAACAGCTCCACATCACCACAAAGATGCGTCACTTTGCCGAATCACCTGCGAATTGTCAACTTCTATACGTTTAGACGTCTATTTGTTATTTTGAAATACTCTCGTTTCAGCTCTATGCTGGAAGACATCTAAGATTCGGAGTGGCCATGAAAATATTGGGGTGCATCTGCGGTCTGGTGCTCAGCCTGACCTGTGTCGCCGAGCCTGTTTTACCAAAACCCGAGGAAATTCCGGTTTATATTCGTGACGATGTCTACGAAGATTATCTGAAGTTTCTCAATGGCCGGCCTGTATTGAGCATTGTAGATTTCCGCGGTATCACTATGCGCCGTGATGTTGCCGATATGGTGTTGTTGCAGCAAGCTCTAGCGTTAGGTGGTTTTACCAAGAATTTTTATTATCAACCTGGCAAATTTAATTTCCGCAATACCAAGATGCTGGGAAGTGGCGATTCGTTGCTAAGTTTTGATACCTATTGGCTGACAGACGCAAAAGCGCTCGCGGGGAAAGTTTATATCAGCGAACCAGTAGTGCGACGCGGTGAATACTTAGCAGGCATATATACCAGCCCAGAGAATCTGCCGGTGCTTCGCACCCGGACGTTAAAGGATCTACGTGAATTTAGCGGCGTGTCTACACCGAAGTGGCGTACTGACTGGGATACGATGCAGGCCTTAGGATTAAGAGAGCTTGTACAGGAAGATGAATGGCTTAGTCAGGCCCGGATGGTCCATATGCGTTGGGTTGATTTTATGCTGATGCCTTTTTTTCATGATGAAAATGGTATCTATCAACTGGAACAACTGCGCTTAAAGGTAGTGCCTGGTGTCGCCATTTTACTCAATGACAGTCGGCATTTTGTGATCAGTAAATCTCATCCTGACGGCCGCTTTGCTAACGAGGCGCTGAATAAAGGGCTCAGAATTTTGCGGGAAAATGGCAGAATTGAGCAGTTATACAAACAAGCTGGCTTCATGTTGCCAGAAAATTCAGTGCAGATATTAAATTTACCAGCAGCGGCGAAGCCCATCACAAAGCCTGCTGTAGATTCCACGTCGGCCGCCGAGACTGCGCCGACGATTCAGGGGCATGAGCGTTAACTGCAAAAAAATGGCCCGTCTGGGTCATTTTTTGTGTCAGTTCTGTACAGCAAGTCTGTCAATCGCAGAAAGACTTGCCACACAGTTGTCAGCGTTCAGCTTAAAACTCTTCATCAAGCTCAACGGGTTCAGCAGATAACTCTTCGATAGCCGGAGCGCCTTTAGTCGGCTGCAATAACAAACGGTTACGCAATTCTGTTTCGATCTCTTGCGCCACAGCCGGGTTTTCCGCCAGATACTTCATCGCATTGGCTTTACCCTGACCGATTTTATTGCCTTTATAGGCGTACCAGGCACCGGCTTTATCAACCAGCTTCTCCGCAACACCTAAGTCAATCAGCTCGCCGGTTTTGCTGATACCTGCACCATACTGGATAATGAATTCGGCCTGACGGAATGGTGGCGCAACTTTGTTTTTCACAACTTTAACACGGGTCTCGTTACCAACAACTTCTTCGCCTTCTTTGACAGAACCAATCCGGCGGATATCCAGGCGGACTGAAGCGTAGAATTTCAGGGCGTTACCACCGGTGGTCGTTTCCGGGTTACCGAACATCACACCGATTTTCATCCGGATTTGGTTGATGAAAATACATAAGGTGTTTGAGCGTTTGATATTACCGGTCAGTTTACGCAGTGCTTGTGACATCAGGCGGGCTTGGAGACCGACGTGACTGTCACCCATATCGCCTTCAATTTCTGCTTTTGGTGTCAGGGCGGCTACAGAGTCGACGATAATCACGTCTACAGCTGCAGATCGGACCAACATGTCACAAATTTCTAAGGCTTGTTCGCCGGTGTCTGGTTGGGACACTAATAAATCTTCGACTTTCACACCAAGTTTGCCTGCATAAATCGGGTCCAGTGCATGCTCAGCGTCAATAAAAGCACAGGTTTTACCCATTTTCTGCGCTTCGGCAATAACTTGTAATGTTAAAGTTGTTTTACCGGAAGATTCAGGACCGTAGATCTCAACAATACGACCACAAGGCAAACCGCCAATGCCAAGAGCGATGTCCAGCCCCAGAGAGCCGGTAGAAATCGCATCGATCTCCAGTGACGTGTTGTCACCCAACTTCATGATTGAACCTTTACCGAACTGACGCTCGATTTGGCTTAAGGCTGCGCTGAGGGCTTTTTGTTTATTGTCGTCCATCTGGAACTCCGGAAAAAAGGTTTCGCCTGAAATGCTGTATGCTCATACAGTAGTTGAATCAGTTTGTGCTGTCAACAACTGAATCATCTGCTGCAAAGCAAAATCGATACTTTGTTGCCGGACCGCCGCTCTGTCGCCATGCAGTAAAATGCGAACTGTTGCGACAGCGCCCAGCAGATAAAAACCAAAACAGACAGTCCCGACCGGTTTTAACGCACTGCCACCATCCGGGCCGGCGATACCTGATACGGCGATAGCACAGTCAGCGCCGGCAGCCGCTGCAGCGCCGCTGGCCATTTCACCGACCGTCTCTTCGCTGACAGCGCCAAACTGCAGTAATGTCGCGCTTTTAACGCCCAGTAACTGCTGTTTGGCTTTATTGCTGTAAGTGACAAAACTGCGGTCCAGGTAAGCAGAGCTGCCGGGGATTGCGGTCAAGGCGTAGGAGATCCCACCGCCGGTACAGGATTCGGCGGTGGTGATGCTGAGCTTTTTCCGCAATAATAGCTGACCCAGTGCAGAGGCCAGTGTCTCGGTGTGGGCCGGAACTGTCATTTTTATTCCATGTTGGGACATCAGAAATTTAATTATGCCGTCAGAAATCCAGACCGGGCAAGCGACAACTGCCCATACGCCGATGATGCAACAATACCTCGCGCTCAAAGCAGAAAATCCCGAGATTTTATTGTTTTACCGAATGGGCGATTTTTATGAACTGTTTTATGACGACGCAAAAAAAGCGGCTGCGTTGCTGGATATTTCGCTGACTAAACGCGGTCAGTCGGCTGGAGCTCCTATCCCGATGGCCGGCGTACCACATCATGCGGTGGAAAACTATCTGGCACGGCTGGTACAGCTTGGTGAATCCGTGGCGATTTGTGAGCAAGTTGGCGATCCGGCGACCAGTAAAGGCCCGGTGGATCGCAAAGTGGTACGGGTTGTCACCCCGGGCACTGTCACCGACGAAGCCTTACTGCAGGAACGTCAGGACACTTTACTGGCTGCGGTTTATCAGCATAAACAACAATTTGGTCTGGCGTATATGGATTTAAGTGCCGGTCGTTTTGTCCTGACGGAACTGCCAAGCCAGGACGACCTCGCCGCGCTGTTACAACGGCTGAATCCAGCTGAATTATTGTATTGTGAGGACCAGCCCTTACCGGAGTTGGTATTGGCGCGCAAAGGCGCCCGCCGCCGGCCGGTGTGGGATTTTGAACAAAGCAGCGCTGAACGCGCTTTATGCCAGCAATTCGGCACCCGCGATTTACAGAGCTTTGGCGTGCAAGACGCCCGCTTTGGCCTGATGGCCGCCGGCTGCCTGCTGCAATATGTCAAAGATACTCAACGCGCCAATTTGCCGCACTTACGCAGTATCTCGCAGGAAAAACACAGCGACCATATCGTGCTGGACGCAGCGACCCGGCGCAATCTGGAGCTCACCCAAACCCTGAATGGCCAATATGCGCATTCCCTTGCTGCAGTGCTGGACCAGTGTCAGACCGCGATGGGCAGCCGCTTATTAAAACGTTGGATCCACGCCCCGCTGCGCGATCAGGCCATGATCACAGCACGCCATCAGGCCGTCGGTGAATTGCAACAATATGATGCCGAGTTACAACCACTGCTGAAACAGATTGGTGACATCGAGCGGATTGTTGCCCGGCTGGCGCTGCGCAGTGCCCGGCCGCGAGATTTCGCCAGATTACGTCAGGCACTGCAGCAATTGCCGGAACTGACACCGCTGCTGAGCCAGCTGCAAAGCCAACGTTTACAGCAACTGGCTGCAGACTGCGAGCCCATGCCTGCCCTGACTGAATTGTTAGAGCGCGCCATTATCGACAATCCGCCGGTGCTTATTCGCGATGGCGGTGTCATCGCCGAAGGTTATTCAGCCGAACTTGATCAATGGCGGGCTTTAGCCAAAGGTGCGACCGATTATCTGGAACAGCTGGAGCAACGCGAAAAAGCCCGTACCGGTATTGCCTCGCTCAAGGTCGGGTTTAATAAAGTGGCCGGTTATTACATCGAAACCGGCCGTGCCGCGGCCGATGCGGTACCGCCGGACTATATCCGCCGTCAGACACTGAAAAATAATGAACGTTACATTATTCCGGAACTAAAGGAATATGAGGACAAAGTGCTAGGCAGCGAAAGCAAAGCACTGGCGCTGGAAAAACAGCTGTATGAACAACTGTTTGATTTGATTGCGCCAGACTTAGCCGCCTTGCAACAACTCGCAGCCAGCTTGTCGGAACTGGATGTCCTGACCAACTTCGCTGAACGCGCAGTGCGGCTCAATTACTGTCAACCAACGCTTGTGGCAGAAACCGGTATCCATATCGAGCAAGGCCGTCATCCGGTTGTGGAGCAGATGACCAGTGAGCCTTTCATTGCGAACCCGTTGGAGTTAACACCAAAACGGCATTTGTTGGTCGTAACAGGTCCGAATATGGGCGGTAAATCGACATACATGCGCCAGGCTGCCTTGATAGTGTTGATGGCTTATATCGGTAGTTTTGTGCCGGCGCAAGCGGCCACTTTGGGGCCGGTGGATCGGATCTTTACCCGGGTCGGCGCTTCCGACGATCTGGCGTCCGGCCGTTCGACTTTTATGGTGGAAATGACTGAAACCGCGACGATTTTGCATCACGCCACTGCGCAAAGCTTAGTGTTGATGGATGAAATTGGCCGTGGCACCAGTACTTATGATGGTTTGTCTTTGGCCTGGGCCTGTGCCGAGTACCTCGCCACGAAGCTCAAAGCACTGACGTTATTCGCCACGCACTATTTCGAATTGACGGATCTACCGTCGTTACTGAGTGGTGTTGCCAATATCCATCTGGATGCCGTTGAACATGATGAACATATTGTGTTTATGCATCAGGTGCAGCCGGGCGCAGCCAGTAAGAGTTACGGTCTGCAGGTGGCGCAGCTTGCGGGTGTGCCCAAAATCGTGATCCAGCAGGCACGGCGTAAACTTGCGGCACTGGAACAACAACCTCAGGTGGGCAACGCGGTAAGCGCTGCGCTGCCAGCGCAGGCCGATTTGTTTTCCGAGCCGGCGCCCCACCCCGTGCTGACGCAACTGGCCGGAGTTGATCCGGATGACCTGACACCAAGGCAGGCACTCGATTTATTGTTCGCCCTCAAACGCCAGCTTTAAATCGCCCGTATTAAAAAACGGTGCCGGCGGCAATGCTGGTACCGTTTTTTTAGTCCAGCGCCAGCACATCAACCGCAACCTGCAACTGATGCTCGCCACAGCCCTGCAACACACCTTTTAGCGGTACCACATCGGCATAATCACGGCCAAACGCCAGCGTCAGATGCTGCAGATCCGCCAGCACATTGTTGGTTGGATCAAAATCTACCCAGCCAAGCCTGGGATCAAAGACGGCAAACCAGGCATGCGAGGCATCGGCCCCCTGCAGCCGTGGCTGACCAGGTGGTGGCCGCGTTTCGAGATAACCACTGACATAACGGGCGGCAATGCCCTGACTGCGCAGGCAGCTGATGGCCAGCTGGGCAAAATCCTGACAAACACCGCGCTTATGCTGCAGGACATCCGTAATCGGCGTGACGACAGTGCTGAATTCAGGGTCGTACTGAAATTCCTGATAAATCAACTGATTGAGTAATGCGACATTCTGCAACATCGACAAATCCTGCCGGTACACCTGTTGCCAGAGTGCAGCAGCTTCCGGCAGCAGCGGAATATTGCGGCTGGCATAACGGCATAAAGCGACGACAGGGTCAGTCAGCAAACGTTGATCAGTGGCATCCGCCAGTGCTGAGCCGTCACTGAGCTTGGCAGCCAGCTGCCGTGATTGCACTTCAACCAATGCCTGCAGCTCAACCGTCATGTGCTGATGCGGCGCCAACAGATGCAGAAACTGGCGCTGGTTGCCAAATAAATCCAGGTGAGGGTATTGAGAACAAGGCGCCGGCGTCACTTTTAGCTGAACATCCGATACCTGTTGCCATGGCAATTGGCGGGGTTGCAAGCAGGTCAGGTTATAGCTGTTCGCGATCGGCCTTTGATACTGATAACGGGTCAAATGACTCAGTTGATAACGCACCGGACCTCCGCAATGCCAAAACCCATGCTCACGTTTAAAAACTCTGCCAGCTGCTGCCCGGCGCCGCATGGTTGAAATAAGACAGCGTGATACTATCGGACAACAGTTTTAACCGGTGCTGGATTTGGCTCAGCAGCAAGCCAAGCGCCGGTGTCGCGCCCTGTTCTGCATCAAATAACGATTGCGGCTCGGTCAGTTGTAGCAAAGTCACCAGTTCCAGCGCCAGCCGTTGCTCGGCAGACAAACCGGGTTGCATGGCCAGCTTGGGTAAATCAGTGCACTGACGCTGGATCCGCAAACACTGATATCCGACCGAGCGCGATGTGCTGTCGTCAAATACCAGTAGGTCGATCACAGCAAGTGGATGCAGCTGACTACGATACCGCCGCCGATAAGTGTTGACCGTATCCGCCAGACGCAGCACGGCTTCCATAAGCTGCGCTGAAGGCCTTGGCGCGCCTTGGGCAGGCACAAATACCAATTGTAACAAGGCGGCCGTTTGCAGGCCGCGCTCAATATGCTGGCCTAAATCCATCAGCCGCAACGCCTGAGTCCGGCTCATGGTTTCATTGTTCAGGCCATACAGAGCCATTTGCAGCAAGAGAATATCATCGAGCTGGCGCAGGCATGGACCGGATAACAATAAACCGGCACTTGGCTGTTGCAGCTTGGGTAATGCCCGCAGCGCCTGCTGTAATTTGTCCAGCACCAGCCAGGTATCCGCCGCAAAATATTCCCGCGCCGACTGTGCGTTGAACAATAACGCCTGCAAAATTGCAAACAGACTACCCGGCTGTGCCGGGTCAAATAATTGCTGCAGTAGCACATCCAGATCTGCCGCTTCACCTGTCAAGCCATTAGCCTGTCGGCAGAACTGCAGCAACGGCGTTATATCCTGCAGTTCAACCGAGCCAGAACCTGCATTGACCAACGACAACGCCGTGCGTAAAGCACGACAAATCTGATTCAGCCGCTCGTTGTATCGCCCCAACCAAAACAGGTGATCTGCAACCCGACTGGTCACCAGCCCACTGTGCCGCGATAAGTCCAGTGCGCCGCTGCTACTTTGCAGCAGACTGGCTGTCAGCCCACGATCCGCCAGCACCCAGACGTCTTTGAACCGCTGTGGCCCGTTGAAGTCAGCTGAGTATAACTGTTGTGGGTCCGCTGTTAGCATTGCATAACCACCGGGCAATACCATAGGCGGCTGCTTTTCAGCACAAAGACTAAAAAGCCGCAAGTTCACAGCGGCCTGATAAGTGCCCTCGCCAGGCTGCCAACAGGGCTCCTGCTGCAGCGCCACAAACCGGCTGGCGATATAATCTGCGCTGTCCTGCTGTAGCTGATGTAACAAGGCCTGCAGCTCAGAAGGCTGCAGTAACGCCGGTACAAACTGCTGCTGGTCACTGATCCGGCGCAGGCGAAAACCGGCTGGTTCAGCCAGGAACTGCTGTAACTTTTCACCAAACCCAAGCCACAGCGTTTCGGGCTGGGTCAGTAACAAAGGCTCGCCCAGCAAGGTCTGACATAACGCGGGCAAAAACGGCTGTAACACGCCACTATCAAGCAGGCTGCTCCCGGGCGGATTCAGACAGCGGATCTGTTGCTGCCGGATACTTTGTAATAATCCGGCACAGCCGCCCGGTGCCGGCTCCAACTCCAGCGGATCTGTCTGCGTATCCGGTAAATAACGCAACAAGGCGGTAACAGGTTTCAGCCCCGTCAGGGTTTTCAGCCACAGCGCACCGTCACGAAAAGTCAGGTCTGCGCCGTGCACCATAGCGACATCAAGATAATTGGCAAGATATGCCTGTTCAAAATATTGGCTACTATGCACAGAGCAGATCCACAGCCCTGACAAAGCGGCTTCTCCCGCTATTTCCGACTGCCGACTTTGCAGGCTTTGTTGTAAGCGTCGATAAAAACCGGCAATTTGTGCTTTGGGCAAGTCAAGCGCCTGCACCGGTGCCAGCTGATTAAAGGCCAGCCGGTGCTCGACCAGATAACCAAGCCCCGCCGGTAACAACGCATGGTCATGCAGCACCAGCCATTGTCCAGTGGATGATTGCGCCAGATCCAAACTCATCAAGGGTAACCAGTCAGCCGGCGCCGACAATAACCCTACAGCGCTCAGCAAAAAGGCCGGAGAACGAAACACGGCATCTGCCGGTAATAAATCTGGCCGGATGTATTGCTGCCGTCCGTATAGATCCGCCAGCACCAGTTGCAGCAATTTTTGCCGTTGTAACATACCGGCTTCCAGCAGATCCCAGTCTTGCTCACTCACCAATAATGGTAAAGGGTCAAGCTGACGCTGCGGCGCCGCAACGGCATTGAATTCGGTGCTATTTTCGCGCAACTGTTGCTGCAATTCGCGATACAACACAGGCAGACCGGCCTGCTGCGTCGTCAGCCATTCCTTCAGCCGTGCCCGATGTTCCGGTTCAAATGCTGTCACTACAGTTCCTTGCTCGGTTCAGGCCGACAGTTGCACTATTGCTGCCGGTCGCAGACATGGCGCCAGAATTTGCTGGTGCAGGCCGATGATGCCAGCCTGTAGTTCATCAATCAGGCTATGCAACTGCACTGTCGATAACTCCGCCAGCGCGTGTGGCCGCAGCAGCGCCTGCACTTGTTGTAACTGCGCAAGAATGGCTCCGGCATGTGGCAATGTTTTAGCAGAAGCGGCCACCCGGTTCAGACAATAACTGATCGACCGCGGAAAATCCGCATAGGTCAGCAGATAATCAATGGCATCCACATCACCTTTTTGATGCGCCAGATAATATTGATAGGATTCCATCCCGCCGAGCGCATTGAGCACCGACAACCAGCGGAATTTCGGCCTTTTGATTTGGGTCGGCTGTAATTGTTGCAGCACCAGCACGTCCATAATTCGGGTAGTCATGTCCGCCCGTTCCAGATGACGGCCAATGTTAAATACATCAAAAGCCTCTCCGCGCAGCATAGTGCCATCCAGCACCCCTACCACCATCTGGCAACGGCGGCTGACTTCGGCCATCAGCTGATAACGCTGCTGCCGGCTCACTGCAGTGCTGCAATGTTGCTGTAAAAACAAATCCAGCGCATTGAGCTCTTCCCACATATCACGCGGAATTAAAGGCCGAAGCGTACGGGCATTTTGCTTTAATGCCGCACTGGTGGCCCGAATGGAGACCGGACTGTCTTGCGCATTAATCAGGCAAGCCATCACCGCCCGTTCGGTTTCAGCCAGTGTGAGCCGGGTATCGCCTTGCTGAAACTTTCCAAGCAGCGCGCCGCTGTCCTGACCCAGTACGTCCAGCAAAATCGGCCAGCCAAACTGAGTATCCTGATGACTGTCAATCAACACATGGCTGGTCGCATTAATCAGCCGCGCAGTATCGTCCAGCCGTTCCAGATAACGGCCGAGCCAAAATACATGGTCTACGGATTTTAATAACATGCTTTACACCTCATCATTGATGATCCAGGTATCTTTACTGCCACCGCCCTGGGAAGAATTCACCACCAGCGAGCCGCGACGCAGCGCGACCCGGCTTAGCCCTCCGGTACTGCAATACAAATCCCGCCCCTGTAGTACAAAGGGCCGTAAATCCAGATGACGCGGCTCCAGCACGCCGTCACATAAGGTTGGCGCGGTCGATAACTGCAACGTCGGCTGGGCGACGAAATTTCGCGGATCTTTAGAGATAGCTGCTGCCATCAGTACCCGCTCAGCATCTGTAGCGCGCGGACCTATCAAAATTCCGTATCCGCCGGATTCATTGGCCGGCTTCACGACCAGTTTGTCGAGGTTCGCAAGCACAAATGCTTGCTGCTGTGCGTCGGAACAGAGATATGTGGGGACGTTGTCTATCAGTGGTTTTTCGCCGAGGTAATATTCAATGATCTGAGGTACATAGGCATAAATCAC
Source organism: uncultured Chromatiaceae bacterium (assembly GCA_946482325.1). Next base: position 15,076 of record CAMLRA010000030.1, read on the forward strand.
TTTGTCATCAGCGACACCAGAACCCGGTGCGTTGGCGATGGCCACTTGTCCTTTGGCCCAGGCATGAAATAAGCCGGGGACTCCCAGTACAGAGTCGGGCCTGAACACCGTCGGGTCGAGAAAAATATCGTCGACACGGCGGTAAATCACATCGACCCGCTGCAAACCATTGAGTGTGCGCAAATACACGCCGTCAGCATCCACTTGCAAGTCGGTATTTTCGACCAGCTCAATCCCCATTTGCTGCGCCAGATAACTGTGTTCAAAATATGCGGAGTTATAAATACCGGGCGTCAGCAACACAATACAAGGCACGTCACCGGGTCTTGGTGACAGCGACGCCAGCATCTTCCACAGCTGATGTGGATAATCATCAACCGGCACTATAGTGGAGTCGGCGAACAGCTCCGGAAACACCCGTTTCATCACAGTGCGGTTTTCCAACATGTACGACACACCACTAGGCACCCGCAGGTTATCTTCCAGCACCAGAAAACAGCCATGTTCATCACGGACTAAATCAGTGCCACAGATATGGGACCAGACGCCAAAAGGGGGCGACACGCCCCGACATGGTGCAAGAAAATTTCGCGATTGAAGTACTAACTCAGCAGGCACAATACCAGCGCGCAAAATACGCTGGTCGTGGTACAAATCATCGATAAACAAGTTCAGCGCCTGAAGCCGTTGCATCAGGCCAGCACTGGTTCGGCGCCATTCGCTGAGTGGAATGGTGCGGGGCATCACATCCAGTGGCCAGGCACGGTCTATGTTCTGCCCTTCGTTATATAAAGTGAAACAAACGCCCATACTGCGAATGGTCTGGTCCAGTTGCTGTTGGCGTCGTAATAATTCAGCAGTGCCGTGCCGCTCAATAAAACGTGCAATGGCAGTAGCCGGCGCCCTGGCGGTACCCAGTGGCGACACCAGCTCATCAAAACAATCCATTAATTGCGGGTATCCGCTGAAACTCTGCCCCATGCTGTCACTCCGCTCATTGTCCGGTATCTCTGCGTCTGTACCCTGAGCACGCTGTTTTGGTGCAAAAACGCGCAGATACCGCAGATGGAGCAAGGGCTGTGCCAGCGTAAAGGAAAGGCTAAGCGGTACCGGAGCTTGAGAGAATGCCGATGAACTGCAGGTGTCTGTGGGTAAATTCGCTGGCCAGTTTCATGGCAGTACAAAAGCAAAAAGCGGGCAATGCCCGCTTTTTACTTAGCCATTTTCAGTTTATTCCTGAAACAGCGTCTCGATATTCAGCCCTTGATGCGTGACAATTTCGCGCAAGCGCCGCAGCGCCTCGACCTGAATTTGTCGCACCCGTTCCCGGGTCAGGCCGATTTCCCGACCAACATCTTCTAAAGTTGAAGGTTCATAACCAAGTAAACCAAAACGCCGGGCCAGTACTTCACGTTGTTTTGGATTCAGTTCTTCCAGCCAGACCACCAGGTGCTGACGGATGTCGGCGTCCTGCAGTTCGGTTTCCGGACCCAGCTCTTTTTCATCCGCCAGGATATCCAACAGTTGTTTTTCGGAGGAACCGGCCACCGGCGTGTCGACTGAAGTGATTTTTTCATTCAGCTTCAACATCTTGCGCACCTCTTCGACCGGGCGGTCTAAAGCAGCGGCAATTTCTTCCGGGGTTGGTTCATGGTCCAGCCGCTGCGACAGTTCGCGGGCAGCACGTAAATAAATATTCAGTTCTTTCACCACATGAATAGGCAACCGGATAGTGCGGGTCTGATTCATAATGGCACGTTCTATAGTCTGGCGGATCCACCAGGTGGCGTAAGTGGAAAAACGGAAGCCGCGTTCCGGGTCAAATTTTTCCACCGCCCGAATAAGGCCCAAATTACCTTCTTCAATCAAATCAAGCAGCGCCAAACCCCGATTGATATAACGCCGGGCGATTTTCACCACCAGCCGTAAATTACTTTCAATCATGCGTTTGCGGGCGGCAGCGTCACCTCTTAAGGCTAAACGGGAAAAGTAGACTTCTTCTTCGGCACTGAGCAGCGGCGAGAAACCGATTTCGCCGAGGTAGATTTGTGTGGCGTCCATCGCGCGTTGACTGTCGTCACGGGTGAACACATCGTCAGGTGTATTGTCTTCTTCGGCGGCAAGGCTTGCCATATCCGGCTCTGCTGATTCGTCATCCAGCATCGCCACGTCTTCTGTCAATTCCGCTTCCTTGAAATCAACTACTTCATCTTCGTCTTTTTGTCCCATATCCGTCTCCCAGATCTGCAAGGGTCACGCGTCAGTGCCAGAAATCCATTCTTCAATGATGCGATTGTGTGCTGTTATTTATTTCAGATAACGCAGCGGATCGACAGATTTTCCCCGATAGCGGATTTCAAAATGCAGTTGTATACGGTCTGCATCGGAATTGCCCATTTCAGCGATGGTCTGTCCTGCTGCCACCGATTCGCGTTCTTTCACCAATAAACGGTGATTGTGGGCATAAGCACTTAAAAAATCGTCATTATGTTTGATGATAATTAAGTTGCCATAACCCCGCAGTGCATTGCCGGCGTATACCACCTGACCTGCTGCTGCCGCTTTAACCGGTGTCCCGTAAGCACCACCAATATCAAGACCTTTGTTACCGTGTTCCTGACTGGAAAATTTCGCCAATATCGGGCCCTTCACTGGCCAATGCCATTGTCGAACGTTTCCATTAATGGTACTGTTTGCGGTTTTTTCGGGTTCTTCGACCCGTTCATTTTGACCATAACGCTTTTGATTTTGCGGTGCAACTACTTTAGCGCTTTTTGATGCAGTGTCCGAACTGTTTGAATTTGAATAGTTCTTATTTGATTTGAGGCTCGTCGTAACCGGGTTACGACCACTGCCAGCCTCTGTACTATTGTTTGAAACAACCAGAATTTGACCGACATAAATGGTATAGGGTTCAGCGATTCGGTTGAGCCTGGCAAGGCTCCTGTAATCCATGCCATTACGAAAGGCAATTGAAAATAACGTATCGCCGCTTTTCACCTGATAGGTATCAGCCTGAGATAATTTGCTGGTCGATTTGCGGCTCTGCCAACTGTCGACCGGCGCCGGGCTATTGTTGACACCACAGCCGGAAAGTAGCAAACAAAGCCACAAAGTCAGCCCGGCCTGACTGACACGCGCCACACTGTAACCAGCCCGAACCTGTTGCAACGAATCAGCCATAAATCAGATACGCAAGACCGCCAAGGGCGACAGTGCCCCAGCCTAAGATATCGACGATTTCGCGCAGTTTGGCCTGCATGCGCGCCCCGCCCCAGTACATCAGGCCGGCGACCAGGAAAAACCGGCTGGCGCGGCCGATAAAAGACGCAATGACAAAAGGCAGAAATGCCATATGCATCAGACCGGCACCGACAGTAAACAGCTTATATGGAATAGGTGAGAAACCGGCGATAAACACTACCCAGACACCATATTCATTAAACCAGCGTTCGACTAAAGCAAAAGTCTCCTGATACCCCATATATTGGATAAACGGTAGCACCAGTGGCTCATACAGCAGGTAGCCCAACAGATACCCAAACATGCCACCTAGCACCGAGGCCAGGGTCGTCAACCAGGCCAGGCGCCAGGCGCGTTCAGGGTGCGCCAACGCCATCGGTGCCAGCATCACATCCGGTGGAATAGGAAAAATCACCGATTCAGTGAAGCTCAACCCAAATAAATAACGCTCGGCGTGACGGTGTTTAGCCCAGACCAGCGCTTTGTCGTACATCCACTGAAAAATCCGCAAAAAAATCTCCTAACAATCAATCAGGCCAGTTCGCCCGGCACTAAAGGCACAAACCGCACCGCTTCAACATCGGTCGACGGATACGCATCCTGCTGACGGGTATAAACCCTGAGCATTTGTTCCTGGGCGCCGACCGGGATCACTAAGCGTCCGCCGTCGACCAGCTGATGCAACAAAGCATCCGGTACTTGGGTTGGTGCCGCGGTGACGATAATACAATCAAAAGGGGCTTTACTCTGCCAGCCGAGCCAGCCGTCGCCATGTTTCATCGCGACATTGTGCAAATCCAGCTGATGCAGCCGGCGTTTTGCCTGAAACTGCAACGACTTGATTCGTTCCACCGTACAAACCTGTGGAAATAACCGCGCCAGAATAGCCGTCTGATACCCGGAACCAGTGCCAATTTCCAGCACTTTTTTCGGCAACCAGGGCGTACCGTCACTGTTGGCCTGCAACAACAACTCGGTCATCCGTGCGACGATATAAGGCTGCGAAATGGTCTGGCCCTGGCCTATTGGCAACGCGGTATTCTCATATGCTTTATGCGCTAAAACCATTTCAACAAAATGATGGCGCGGCGTTTGTGCAATCGCCTGCAACACCTCGGCCGATTTGATGCCATCGGCCTGGAGCTTTTGCGCCAGCACCTGAGCGCTGCGGGAAGTCACAACAGCCATCAGAAACGGATCCCTTCCAGCCATTGCTCTAGCGGTTGCAGACTGCGATAGGCCGTCATGTCGATTTGCAGTGGGGTCACAGAGGCATAACCGTTGGCAATAGCATAAAAATCGGTGCCTTCACCGGCATCTAATTCAGGGCCTAACGAGCCATACCAGAAAATCCGCCGGCCCCAGGGGTCGGTGGTACTGGTCATAGTTTCAGCTTTGTGCCGGCGGCCAAGGCGGGTCACCTGAATGCCTTTGAGTTCATTGAGTGCCACGCCGGGCACATTGATATTCAGAATTTGGTCGGCCGGCAGCGGGTGCGACTTCAGCTGCTGAATGACTTTGACTGTGACATAAGCGGCAGTGGCAAAATGATCTTCATCGCGGCTGGCAAGTGATACGGCAATAGCCGGCAAGCCCAGATGGCGGCCTTCAGTGGCGGCGGCCACAGTGCCTGAGTACAACACATCGTCACCAAGATTCGCGCCGTGATTAATGCCGGCAACGACTAAATCCGGCGTTTTGTCGCATAGCTGGCTAATCGCCAGATGCACACAATCGGTCGGCGTGCCGTTCACTGCGATAAAACCATTATCGAGTTGTTGGGTGCGTAGTGGATTGAGTAACGTCAACGAATTACTGGCGCCACTGCAATTGCGATCTGGCCCGACTGTGGTCACTGTCGCTATTTCCGCCAGCGCCTGCTGTAACACTAAAATGCCCTTGGCGTAGACACCATCATCATTACTGAGCAAAATCCGCATTTAGGACTCCAGAGCAGCGATATCCCGGCGGATATCCTGATAATTCACCAACTCCCTCAGCACCGACGTGGCAAAACATCCGGCCGGCAGGGCAAAACTGAGCTCAAGTGTATCATGCTGCCATTGATAACTCAGCGCTTTTGGCACCAACCGTACCGCCCGGCGCTCGGTATTTACATTCAAGGCAACCAGCCCATCCACCCAGTGCTGCCACGGCGTTAGTTGTTGTTGCTGCCACGCAAGCGCTTGATCTTGTTCTAATATTTTCCCGATACCGGGCAAGATCGCCGTCGGATGAATATCCTGTTCCTGTAACCGCCGCTGAATGTCGCTATCCAACGGGTCCACCTGAAACACTGAGCCTGAACCATCAAGCTGCACGACGCTGCCGGGTAATAACGTCAAAAAACCCAGCTGCAGCAGACGCTGCGACACTTGTTGGTTAAACAGCATCGAGCGGCTCGCCGATAACGCCAGACCGCGAATTTGCCGGTCGCTGATACTGCCGCCACGAAATAAATGTTCGGCCAGCTGCAAATTGCCGCCATCGCGGCCAAAGCGCTGTTCACCGTAATAATTTGGCACGCCGCAGCGCACCAGTTGCAAGCGTTTTTCCAGCTCGGCCGCATCGGAGACATGACGCAGCCTTAAACGGAAATGGTTCTGTTTGATAGACCCAATTTTCAGCCGGCGCTGATGGCGCACCGACTGTAAAATCCGTACACCTTCAATTTGCCAGTCTTGGTAATTCAATTCCTGCTTGATTGGCACCGGCAAACAAAACCATTGCCGGGTGATGGCATGGCGGTCTTTTAATCCGGCATAGCTGACTAAACGCGATTTAATGCCGGCCGCTTCAGCAATTTGTTTGCCGACATACTGTGTGTTTTGGCCGATTTTCTCGACCTGTAACAACAAATGCTCGCCGGCACCGGTGGGGGTGAAGCTGAGTTCTTCATCAACGATAAAATCTTCCGGCGCACTTCTGAGCTGGGCACGGCAAGTCGGTTCACCGTACAGATACGCCAGTGGTGGAAACTGGATGTGAGCTGCTACTTCACTCATGCGGTTTTCACCAGCAACACCACAGCTTCAACCGCAATGCCTTCTTTACGGCCGACAAAACCGAGTTTTTCTGTGGTGGTGGCTTTGACATTGACCTGACTGAATTGCGTTTCCAAATCAGCCGCCAGCACCTGACGCATTGCCTCAATATGCGGCGCCATTTTCGGTGCCTGCGCCATAATGGTCACATCCAGATTGCCAATGGCATAACCCAGCGCTTTGACGTCAGCAAACACCTTACGCAACAAAATCCGGCTGTCGATGCCTTTAAATGCAACATCAGTATCAGGAAAATGATGGCCAATATCACCAAGCGCCACTGCGCCTAACAAGGCGTCCGATACTGCGTGCAACACCACGTCACCATCAGAATGCGCCAACAAACCTTGCGGATAATCAATTTTGACACCGCCCAAGGTCACCGGGCCTTCACCGCCAAAAGCGTGCACATCAAAACCGTGGCCAATACGAAATGGGATCATGCCTGCTCCAGATAAAAGCGGGCCAGAGCTAAGTCCTCTGGCTGGGTAATTTTCAGATTGTCAGCGCGACCGGGAATCAGCTGCACCGGCAAACCAGCCCACTCCATTGCGGAGGCTTCGTCGGTAATAGCTACACCGGCAGCTAAGGCGCGCTGCAGCGCGTCACGCAGTAAAATAGTAGGAAACAGCTGCGGCGTCAGTGCATGCCAGAGCTGGCGTCGTTCAACCGTCTCGGCGACCAGACTCGGCCCCTGTGTTTGCGCCACGCCCCGCTTCATCGTGTCACGCACCGGGCTGGCCAGAATACCGCCAATACCACTTTGCAGGCAGGCGCTGATCAGTTGCCGGATATCACTGAGCTGCACCAATGGACGTGCCGCATCATGCACTAAAGTCCAGGGGTACAGCGCTGCGTCTATCGCCATCAAGCCCGCCAGCACAGAATCAGCGCGCTCGGCGCCCCCGTCGACACGGCAAACCCTTGGATCTTTTGCCAAAGGCAACGTTGGAAAATATGGGTCTTGAGGTGACAAAGCTAAGAACAACCGGTCGGCCTCTGGCAATGCCAGCAGTTTGCCGGCGGTATGTTCCAGCACGGTTTGATTAGCCAGGGTTAAATATTGTTTTGGCCGGTCGGCCTGCATGCGGCTGCCAACACCGGCCGCCGGGATCAACATCGCAATGGTCATTTGGTGCCCTGTTTGGCCACCAGGCGGAAAAACACTTCGTCTTGTTTAATCAGGCCCAATTCGTTGCGCGAACGCTCTTCGATAGAATCGAGGCCGCTTTGTAAATCAGCCACGTCGGCCATCAGCATTTTATTGCGTTTTTCCAGCTCCTGATTGCTGGCTAAATGCACTTTTAGCTCTTCCTGGTGCTTAAAATATTCTTTGACGCTGTGTGGCCCAAACCACAGGCGATATTGCAACGCGCAGACCAGCGCAAACAGGATGATGATTAACAGCCGCATAACAAATCCAAAAATGCAATCTGCAGGTATTATGCAGGCTGTCATTCGTACTGAAAAGTCCTGCCGCTTATTTTACGCGGCCTGGGCGTAAGTCATTGGCTCTGGAGGCATGGGGTTTGGCGAAATTTTGCCAGTTCAGCCGACTGGCCAGTAACATTTCACGCAGACTCAGCAAACGCGGCGTCTTGCGCTCACCATTGCGCCACTGATGGCCGCAGCAGACGGCAGTCAACACAGCTTTGCTGGGTTTTAACAGTAATTTGTGTTGGTTATCAGGTTCTTGCGGCCAACCGGCCAGAGCAAACCAGCCATGTTCGTTACAATGCAGACGTTGGCCTTCGCGGTCGATTTCGTCAATCGAATCTAACAAAATTTGCTGCAATCCTTGCTGTGGTGCGCCTTGCGGCTGCACATAGACCGGTACCAGCAGGCCTAATTTGGCTGACTTGCTGTAATAGCTAAAGATACTCTCAGATTCGTCGACATGCGGAACCGGGCATTGCTTGCTCTGGCTATGCAGCCAACAGGCATTTTGACTGTCGAGCGTCAGCGGTGACGGATATTGCAAAATAAGAGTGGCAGCTTCGCGCACGTAAAACGGCAGACTTTTTAACCGGCGCGGTAAAAACGGTAATTGTTCCGGCGGAGATGATGCCAGACGTGCCAGTTCGCGCTCGTACAAGGTATTGCACAGCTCAGCATAGGTCAGGGACTGCTCCGGATTAAACCAAAGCTGATTTTGCATCGTCATGACTGAATGTTAACCAACCCTCTGTTGTTTGACCAGCGCTTTGGCCAGCGCTGTGGTTCAGGCTTTAACGCAGTTGCAAAACTCTGGATCACTGAGATAACAAGCAAAGAGCCGGCAATTGCCGGCTCTCATACACAGTTTAAGAATTACTGACCTTTGATTTCTGCACGGCCACGGTACGGTGCTTTCGCGCCCAGTTCCTGCTCAATGCGCAGTAACTGGTTGTACTTCGACACACGGTCAGAACGGCACAATGAACCCGTTTTGATTTGACCAGCCGCAGTACCCACTGCTAAATCAGCGATAAAGGCATCTTCAGTTTCACCTGACCGGTGTGAAATCACAGCGGTGAAACCCGCGTCTTTTGCCATTTTAATCGCGGCTAAAGTCTCAGTCAGGGAACCAATTTGGTTGAACTTGATCAGGATTGAGTTACCAATGCCCTGCTCAATACCCCGGGTCAGGATTTTGGTGTTGGTGACAAACAAGTCGTCACCGACCAGCTGAACTTTGTTGCCGATTTTGTTAGTCAGATCTTTCCAGCCATCCCAGTCTGATTCATCCAGACCGTCTTCAATCGAGACGATTGGGAATTTGTCCGCCAGACCTGCCAGGAAGTCGTTGAATTCATAAGAGGTGAACTCTTTACCTTCGCCTGACAGTTTGTATTTGCCGTCAACATAGAACTCAGAAGCGGCACAGTCCAGCGCCAGCGTGATGTCTTTGTTAAGCTCGTAGCCGGCAGCAGCCACCGCTTTAGAAATAACGGTTAAGGCTTCTTCGTTTGATTTTAAATCCGGTGCGAAACCGCCTTCATCACCAACGGCTGTATTTAAGCCTTGGCTGTGCAGCTCTTTTTTCAGCTGATGGAAGATTTCCGCGCCCATGCGCAGTGCTTCAGCAAAAGACTTGGCACCGACCGGCTGCACCATAAATTCCTGAATGTCGACGTTGTTGTCGGCATGCTCACCACCGTTGATGATGTTCATCATCGGCACTGGCATAGAATAGACACCAGGCGTGCCGTTTAAGTCAGCAATGTGCTGATACAACGGGATTTTTTTGTCAGCGGCGGCTGCGCGGGCCACAGCTAAAGACACCGCCAGAATGGCGTTGGCGCCTAATTTTGATTTAGATTCAGTACCGTCCAGGTCAATCATGATCTGGTCGACTTTGGCCTGGTCGTAAGCAGACTGGCCGACTAACGCCGCTTTGATTGGGCCATCGATATTGGCTACTGCAGTGCGCACGCCTTTACCTAAATAACGGCTTTTATCGCCATCACGCAGTTCTAAGGCTTCGCGGGTACCGGTTGAAGCACCTGATGGCGCGCAACCACGGCCCATCACACCGCTTTTCAGAAACACATCGGCTTCAACGGTTGGATTGCCACGCGAATCGAGAATTTCACGGGCGACGATATTGATAATTTCAGACATGTTATTCCCCTGTAGACCAAAGCAAAAAAGCCGCACTCTATGGCACGGCTTTTCCATTATTTGGTCGTCTGTTGCTTCTGATATTTATATGCTGCGGCGACAAACCCCTGGAACAACGGATGACCGTCGCGTGGCGTCGAGTTAAATTCCGGATGGAATTGCCCGGCGACAAACCAGGGATGGTTCGGCAGTTCAATCATTTCCACTAACTGATTATCCGCAGATAAACCAGAAATAATCAGGCCAGCCTCTTCAAGTTTCGGAATAAAGTGGTTGTTCACTTCATACCGGTGGCGGTGACGTTCACTGATTACGTCCGCACCATAAGTTTCACGGGCTTTGGTATTGGCCTTGAGGTTACAGTTTTGGCTGCCCAACCGCATAGTTCCGCCTAAGTCGGAATCGTCAGAGCGAAGTTCGACCTGACCTGCGCTGTCCAGCCACTCGGTGATCAAACCAACCACCGGGTAAGGCGTGTCCTTATTAAACTCAGTTGAATGCGCACCTTTGAGGCCTGCCACGTTGCGGGCAAACTCAATCAGGGCGACTTGCATGCCCAGGCAAATGCCAAGGTATGGAATTTTACTTTCGCGGGCGTATTTGGCAGCAATAATTTTGCCTTCGACACCACGCTCACCAAAACCACCCGGTACCAGAATACCATCCAGACCAGCGAGGATCGTTGGGCCTTTGGTTTCTACATCCTGTGAATCGATGTATTTGATGGTTACGGTCAGACGGTTTTTCAGACCAGCATGATTCAGTGCTTCATTCACAGACTTATAGGCGTCTTTTAATTCAACATATTTGCCAACCATACCAATGGTGACTTCGCCTGTTGGATTGCTTTCCTGATACAGCACCTGTTCCCACTCGGTCAGATCTGCTTCCGGGCAAGTCATGTAGAAACGACGGACTACTAAATCGTCCAGGCCCTGTGATTTCAGCAGCGCCGGGATTTGGTAAATGCTGGAAACGTCTTTTAATGAAATTACCGCGCGCTCTTCCACATTGGTGAAGAGCGCAATTTTGGCTTTTTCATTGGTCGGAATAGCACGGTCTGAACGGCATACCAGAATATCCGGCTGGATACCAATCGAACGTAATTCTTTCACCGAATGCTGGGTTGGTTTTGTTTTGATTTCGCCGGCAGTACCCAAATACGGCACAAGCGTTAAATGCATAAACAGCGCGCGTTCGCGGCCAATTTCAGTGCCCAACTGGCGAATGGCTTCCAGGAACGGCAGTGACTCGATATCACCAACAGTGCCGCCGATCTCGACGATGGCGATGTCATAGCCTTCACCACCAGCCACAACCCGGGCTTTGATTTCATTGGTGATATGCGGAATCACCTGAATAGTTGCACCCAGATAGTCGCCGCGGCGCTCGCGACGCAGTACTTCAGAATAAATTTTACCTTGGGTGAAGTTATTGAGCTTGGTCATCTTAGTGCGGATGAAACGCTCATAGTGACCCAAGTCTAAATCGGTTTCGGCGCCGTCTTCGGTGACAAAAACTTCACCGTGCTGGATAGGGCTCATGGTGCCTGGATCGACGTTAATATAGGGATCCAGTTTTAGGATCGTTACCTTCAGGCCACGTGCTTCTAAAATTGCAGCTAAAGATGCAGCTGCAATGCCTTTACCTAAAGATGAGACAACCCCACCCGTCACGAAGATGTATCTTGTAGTCATGAGACCCCTGAGACAACGTTGAATTTAATGGACCAATAGCCCATACCCACCAGCAGCAAAGCAGCTTATTCCGGGCGGTAAGATTATTGGTATCAGGACGGGCGGAAAGTATAACAAAGACAAGCCGACGGCTCAATCAAAATGCCTGATTGGATCTGCTGCATACTCCCGGCGCAGCCAGAAAGTAAAATTTATGCTAAAACAGCCAAAGACTCATCAGATGTAACTGCTATGACGATTTCTGTACAACTGCTGCTGATCTGCAGTGCCTTTGGCGGCCTGAACGGTTTGTTGCTGGCCGGCTATTTTTTTTGCCAGCGCACCGCGGTGCTGACCCACCGTCTGGCCGGTTTGTTAGTGCTGATGCTCAGTGTCCGGATACTGAAATCGGTGCTGTTTTATTTTAATCCGGAGATTGGCAAACACATTCTGCAGCTGGGGTTGTCAGCCTGCTGGATGATTGGCCCGGTGCTGTATGCGTATTGCCTGAGTGTCTGCCAGCCGGAAGCGGCTCAGCGCTGGTATCGCTGGCTGTTGGCGCTGCCCTTGGTGCTGGTATTGCTGGCTGGCATGTTGTGGCCCTATGCCGAATATCCTGCCTTGTGGGGCGGCCTGTTGTATCGCCTGATCAATTACAGCTGGCTCGGTTTTATTCTGCTGAGCGGTCTTGTGTTATGGCGTCACTGGAAGCAAAGCCGCATTACGACGCTGCAATATGGCGTCAAACACGGCACGTTACTGCTGCTGTGGTTTAGCAATCTTTTGCTGTGGTGTGCATTTTATTTCGCGTCTTACACCTCGTATATCAGCGGCGCCCTGACTTTTAGTCTGTTGTTAGCTTGTAGTGTACTGACCGTGTTTTATCACCAACAGCAGCCCGCGAAGGCTTATGCCAACAAGAAACTCGATGCCACCGCCGCAGAGCCACTGCTGACACAGTTGCAACAGTGGATGCAGACGCAACAGCCTTATCTGGATGCCAGCCTGACGATGCCCAAACTGGCCCGTCAACTGGGCTGGCCGAGTAACAGGTTGTCTCAGCTGTTAAATGACAACCTGGCACAGTCATTTCCTGATTACATCAACAGCTTGCGCATCCGCCATGCCCAAACCCTGCTGTGCCAGCAACCTGTGCCAAAAATGCCGGAACTTGCCGAGCGCTGTGGTTTTCATTCGTTATCGACTTTTTACAGCGCTTTTAAGAAACACACCGGTATGACACCGGCACTCTACCGGCAACAGCAACCCACAACAGTTGCCGGAACTGCTTCCGGAATGATAAATCCGGAATCCGGCATCATGTCCTGAGACTGCCTCTCCCTGCTTCGTCCGTTAGCCTGACCGTGGTTTTTATCCCACAGTTCAAACGGAGAAGTTATGCGTAAGATTTATCTGGGTCTGCTGTTCTGTTGTTTTGCCGCAAGCGCAGCAGATCAAAGCAAGACCGCCGCTATTGCACCTGTCATTCAAACCGAGGCAACCAGTCCGGCGTCATATCAGGCGATCCGCCAGAGTATCCAGCATTATCTGCAGGGTACTTCCTATAACGATCAGGCCAGGATCCGTCAGGCCTTTCACCCGCAGGCTGATTTGCTGCTGGCTAAACCGGATCAGCCATTCTGGAAAGTACCACTGACGGAATATCTGTCCTGGTTTAAACCAACCAATGCCGGGCAGTTTACTGGTCGGGTGGGTGAGATCCTCAGTATCGAAATTGACGGTGACATCGCCAGCGCCAAAGCTGAAATTCTGCTGCCGGCCAAGGGCCAGCGCTATGTCGACTTGTTTTTATTAAAACGCATCGATGATCGCTGGCAGATTGTCAGCAAAGCCGCCGCCCAACAAATCGCCAAACCAACCGGGCAACGAGTGCTGTTTATTGTGTCCAGCGCGCATTTTCATGGCACCAGCGACCTGCCGGCCGGCGCCAGCTTTTCCGAGCTGGTGAATGCCTATGCCGAATTTAAACAGGCCGGCTATACCGTCGATGTGCTGAGTCCGGCTGGCGGAGCCGTGCCACTGGCCTATATCGACACCTCGGACCCCAAACAAAAAGCCCATTTATACAATCAGGACTTTATGCAGGCATTAAAACACAGCAAAACGGCAGCTGAACTACAGGCGGCCGATTATCGCGCTGTGCATTACATTGGTGGCAGCAGCGCCATGTACGGCGTGGCGGAAAATACAGATATCGCCCGGCTGGTGATGGATATTTATCAGCAACATCAGGGGATTATCTCTGCAGTCTGTCATGGCACTGCGGGAATTGTTCATCTGAAAACTGCTGACGGACAATATTTGGTGAAAGGGAAACGTGTGTCCGGCTACCCCGATATTTTCGAAAAACAGGATGCTGCTTATTACCAGCAATTTCCATTTAAGATCCAGCAAACCATCGAAGCGCGTGGTGGCCTGTTCCGGCATGGCAAAGCCGGCCAGCCGCATATCGAAGTCGATGGCCGTCTCATCACCGGACAGAACTTTCAGTCATCCGCCGGCGTCGCCAAGGCAATTATTGCCCAGTTACAGCAGGAGAAATCCCCGGCAGCACCTTAGCGTGTATTCAGGCAGAGCCGCTGCGCTCTGCCAACTTGACCTGTTCCCAAGCGGCATCCATTTGCGCCAGACTGGCTTGTCCGACCGGCTCTGGTTGTGTGGCAAGTAAAGTTTCAACCTGACGAAAACGCCGTTCAAACTTTTGATTAGCGCTTCTGAGTAAAGTCTCCGGCTGAAAACCTGCTTTACGGACCACATTGACTAATGCAAACATCAAGTCACCGAGCTCTTCAGCGAGGGCCGCCTGCTCTTGTTGTGGCGCGGCCATTTCCGCTTCGACTTCTAAGATTTCTTCGCGAACTTTGTCCCAGCAGCCGCTGAGATCCGGCCAGTCAAAACCAACACTGGCACAGCGTTTTTGCAGTTTATAAGCGCGGGTCAGCGCCGGTAAGCCGGTCGGTACATTATCCAGCACACTGTGTTGCCCATTATCACCGCGCTCTGCTGCTTTAATCGCTTCCCAGCCTTGCAAGGCAGTGGTCGCATCAGCGGGTACTGCACCGGCTGCTTCTGCCGATGCATGCGGAAACACATGCGGATGACGGCGAATCAGTTTGTCACAAATAGCACGGACACAGGCGTCAAAGTCAAACCGGCCCTGTTCTTTGCCAATCTGGCTATAAAACACCACTTGAAATAACAGATCGCCGAGTTCATCCGGTAATTCGTCGATAGCGCCGCGCTCAATGGTGTCGGCCACTTCGTAGGCTTCTTCCAGCGTGTAAGGCACTATGCTCTGATACGTTTGGGCTTTATCCCAGGCACAGCCCTGCTCTGGGTCGCGTAACGTCGCCATAATGGCGAGTAAGTCGTTGATATTTTTTGACATCGGTTAAATTCCGGGGATGAATGCGACTGATATCACCGCGACAACAGGCGCGGCGATACCAGCGACAGGATGCTACTGCGACCGCTTCGCTTCAATCACATCGTCAATCTGGCTGACTTTTGTCAGCAGTTTGTTCAGTGAATCCAGGTTATACAGTTCGAGCGTCATATAAATGGTCGCGGTCTGGCGGGACACGTCTGAGTTACTACTCATTCTGAGCACATTGGCTTTTTCATTGGCCAGAATGCTGGTGATATCGCGCAGCAAACCATTGCGATCGTGCGCGACGATGCGAATGCTCGCTTCATAACCTGAAGCATATTGGTCGCCCCAGGCCGCTTCAACCACCCGCTCGGGATGTTGTTCCTGCAGATTTTTGAACTGATCACAATCATCGCGGTGCACGGCTATGCCGCGACCCTGTGTGATGTAGCCGATAATGGCATCACCCGGCAACGGCTGACAGCAACCCGCCATATGCGTCAGCAGATTACCGACGCCCTGCACCACCACATGGCTTTTGCTGTGGGTTTGCATCGGCTTGGAAATCAACCGTGGGTCAATTTCCGGCGCGTCATGTTTGCTGTGCAGGCTCTGGATGTAATTAATCACCTGCGTGACTTTAATTTCGCCGCCGCCAATGCCAACCAGCAGTTCTTCGATGGAATTGACATTAAAACGCTGCAGCACTTTGACCGGCTGGTCTAAAGGCACATTGAGCCGGGCCAGTTCGGTGTCGAGTAACTCTTTACCGGCTGCATAATTTTTATCGCGGTCCTGCAGGCGGAACCAATATTGCACCTTGGAACGCGCCCGGCTGGACTTCAGGTAACCCAGATTCGGGTTTAACCAGTCGCGGCTTGGATTGGCTTCGCGGCCAGTCAGAATTTCGACCTGATCGCCGGTTTTCAGCTGATAAGTAAAAGGCACAATGCGACCGGAGATTTTGGCCCCAATACAACGATTGCCGACATTGGAATGCACATAATAGGCAAAATCCAAGGGGGTAGAACCGAGCGGTAAATCGACGATATCGCCTTTGGGCGTAAACACATAAACCCGGTCTTCAGTGACCTGGTTGCGTAATTCTTCCGCCAGCGAAGAATCAACCACTTCTTCCTGCCAGGCCAGAATTTTGCGCAACCAGCCGATTTTTTCGTCTAAGGCACCTTCGCGGCCGGCCGGGCCGCCTTCTTTGTAACGCCAATGCGCAGCGACACCGAGTTCGGCATCTTCATGCATCTGCCGGGTACGGATTTGAATTTCAATAGGCCGGCCCTGCGGCCCCAACACCACGGTATGGATCGACTGATAACCGTTTTGTTTTGGCGTCGCGATGTAATCGTCGAATTCTTTGGGCAAATGCTGCCAGCTGGTATGCACTACGCCGAGCGCAGCGTAACAGTCCTGCACCCGTTCGGTCACAATCCGCACCGCACGAATATCATAAAGCTGGTCAAAAGCCAGATGCTTTTTCTGCATCTTTTTCCAGATGCTGAAAATATGCTTAGGACGGCCATACACTTCACAATCAAGCTTTTCGAGGGCCATCTTGTCGCGCACCGCCTGAACAAAGTCGCGCATATATTGTTCGCGATCGAGACGTTTCTCTTCGAGCTGGCTGGCAATTTTTTTATAAACCTGCGGGTGCAGATAACGAAACGCCAGATCTTCCAGTTCCCATTTCAGCTGACCAATCCCCAGCCGGTTGGCCAACGGGGCAAAAATCGCATTGGTTTGTTTAGCAGCCAGCACCCGGGTTTCTTCGTCGGCGTTTTTCACATCCCGCAGATAACAGATTTGTGCGGCCAGTTTAATCACCACGGCACGCACGTCTTCGACCATCGTCAACAGCATTTTGCGCAGGTTGTCTGCTTGCTGCGCATTCGGGGTTTGATTTGGCCCAACCGGGATAGTGCGAATCGCTTCCATCTGGTCCACTGCGTGCAGCATGGTGCAAATCGGGGCGTCGAAATGAGTATCCAGCGCGGCGACATCCAGCAATCTGGCTTCAATCAGCGGGAACAATAATGCGGCGGTCAGGGCGTCTTTATCCATGCGTAAATCCGCCAGAATCTCGACCATTTCCCAGCCGGTACGCACTTGTGGACAGGTCGCTTCGGTCAGCTCCTGTTGATTCAGCCAATCACCTGCCGCCAGCAGACAGGCGATTTTTTTCTCACTGAGCCCCAAAGAAATCAGCCAGGCCGAAGTTTCTCCTGCATTGTATTCCGTGCTATGTGAGTGCCGGACCCTGACCATGCTTACCTCGAAATATTCAGCATATTAATTATTAGCTCAATTCAAACAATGCCATCAGCTCCAGATGACTGGTATAGGGGAACATATCCATTACCCCAATTTTGCTAATCTGATAGCGATTTGCCAGTAACACCCGTGCATCGCGGGCAAAAGTGGCCGCATTACAGGAAACGTACAATATCTGTGCCGGTTTGAGTTTGACTATCTCATCCACGGCTCCGGCAGCGCCGGCACGGGCAGGATCCAGGATCA
>CAMLRA010000031.1 GCA_946482325.1 uncultured Chromatiaceae bacterium
CCAATATGACCGTCTAAGCCACTGCTTTCCCAGTTGCCATAAGCAGATGCCTTAGGTGTTAAACCGGCTTCGCGCTCAAAAGGTGCTAACAGTCGGTTGCTGTCAAAATCACGCAGATACTGCAGATTGGTCTGCTGCGCCTGATAAAAAGGCCCGGCAGTTAAGCGCACCTGCGTCGGAGCAAAAGGCTGTACTGCGGTGGATGCCGCCGGCGCCTGCGCGAAAGCAAACACCGGCCAGACACAACCAACCAGCAGTGCAAGATTAAACTTTATCAGGCGCATCTTAGTTCCTGCTGGAGGTCAGAAAAGCTGACTTAGGGCTGAGCTGATTTACCGCTGTCCTGGTTTACCAAAGAGCGGCATGCCGCTGTTATCCCATTGGATAGTTTTCACAAAGGTATGCCGGTCCGGATTCCACAGCGGATCGCCTTCAATTTCAGTGTATTGCCGGCAGTGATACACCAGCACGTCGGTGCCATCGGCAAGCGTGGTAAAGCTGTTATGGCCAGGGCCAAACATCTTCACACTGGCGTCAGTCTGAAACACCGGTTGCTGTGATTTCTGCCAGCTGGCAGGGTCCAGCACATCAGCGTTTTCGTCGGCCCACAACAGCCCCATGCAATAGTTTTCGTCGGTGGCACTGGCGGAATAGCTGATAAAAATTTTGCCGTGCCCTTTGAGCACGGCCGGGCCTTCGTTAACCCAAAAACCACGGATTTCCCAGTCCAGCTCAGGTTTCGTCAGCAGTACAGGTTCACCTTTGATGGCAACCGGCGAAGCCATTTCGGCGATATACAAATTCGAGTTACCGGTGATGCCGGGGCCCTTTTGTGCCCACAGATAATAGAGTTTGCCCTGATGGTAAAAAGTGGTGGCATCGAGGCAAAAAGTATCGATGCCAGTATCGACTTGACCAACAAATTGCCAGTCAGCGGTCAGGGCATTGTCGCCGGTGCCTTTGATCACATACATCCGATGCTGAAACAAATTGTCTTTAATCGCCCGGCTTGGCGCTGCGGCAAAATAGACATACCAGGCGCCTTGGTGAAAATGAATTTCCGGCGCCCAAATCAGCTCAGAATATGGTCCTTCCGCCGGTTTGCGCCACACCATCACGGCCTCAGCGCTGGCTAAATCCTCCAGCTGCCGGGCACGGCGCAGTTCGATGCCATCGTAGGCCGGCACTGAGGCAGTGAAATAATAAAAACCATCGGTATGCCGGTAAATGAATGGGTCGGCACGTTGCGGGATTAACGGCACGTTGCTGTTCATCGGGGAGAAATCAGGCATGAGTTGGAGTTCCTTTTGGTACTGCGGTAGAAGAAGCGGTGACAGCTTGCGGCGCCACAGGCGTCACTTGTAATTCGGCTAAGATCTGGCGGTAAGCGGCGTCGGTAATGTGGTAGCGCTGCATCAACAGACCGACCGCATAATGAAAGGCGCCAGGGATTAACGTCAGCATCAGCGCGATACCGGTCAGCGCCAGCTCACTTTGCGCCACATCCGGCTGATAGCCAAAACCAGCCAATAACCAACCAACTACTGCGCCAGCCACGCCCATGCCGGCTTTCTGACAAAACGAAATCCCGCCAAACGACAACCCGGCGACACGTTGCCCGGTTTTGTGTTCACCGTAATCCACCGCTTCAGCGATAGCCGACCAGAACACCGGCGCATGTAAATCGACGACAAAAGAAATCAGGAAAAACAGCACAAAAGCCAGCACCACATCGCCGGGGCCTACGAAGGCAAACATCAGCACACTGAAAGCCCCCACTGCCATCTGACTGTATTTAAACAGTTTTACTTTGCAATAGACTTTGGTGATCCAGGTCGACGCCACCATCGACAAAATCGCTGCGCCAACGCCGGTGGATAAAAATAACGACTGCATCGTCGTGTCGCCGCCGAGATAATATTTGGCGTAATACAAAGCGACGGAGCCACGTACCACATAACCGACAGTGCCAAGCACACAAACACCACACAGCACCAGCCACTGGTCATTTTTCAGCAACAAAGCAAACTGCTGGCGCAGCGGTTGTTTATCGACCTGATGCTCCAGCCGCTCTGTCGTCGTGAAAAAACAAAACAGGAAAAATATCACAGCCAGCAGCGCCATCAGGCCCATTGCCGCCTGATAACCGGCCGCTTTATCGCCTTGCCAATAGTCGGCACCGGCCAGCATCGGCACTATGATGGTGACCAGGAAAGCGGCGATTTTGGCGAAAAACAACCGATAACCATTGGCTGACAACCGCTCTTTCGGGTCATCGGTTAATACACCAATCAGTGAAATGTAAGGAATAGTCACGGCAGTAAACATCAGCGTGACAAAAATATAAGTGCTGTAGGCCCACACCAGTTTGGCGTTGTAATCAAGGTCCGGTGTGCTGAAAGTTAAAAATACTGAGATGCCAAAAGGCACGGCAAATACCAGTAAATACGGCCGGTAGCGGCCCCAACGGCTGTTGAATTTGTCAGTAATCATGCCCATCAGCGGGTCGGTGATGGCATCGAGTACCCGCACCACCAATAACATCAGCGCCATATCGGCAGGCTGCATACCGTACACGTCGGTATAAAAGAAAGTGATGATCAGCATCATCGCCGAGATCACCACATTGACCGCCATGTCGCCGGCGCCAAAGCCAATTTTTTCCAGCTGCGAT
Source organism: uncultured Chromatiaceae bacterium (assembly GCA_946482325.1). The sequence goes on from CAMLRA010000031.1 coordinate 2,675, forward strand.
AATTTATATCCGCTCATCACGCCGTTCTCCCCTGTCTGACGGGCGCTGCTGTTGGCAAGCAACCCGGGTTACTGCAGTTGGCAGATCTGGCTGCCTTATCATTGTTCGCTCAAGATAATATTGTAGGATAATTGCTGCAACCACTAAGTCGGCCCGGCGGCTAAAAAAAGCCCCGCTTGGGCGGGGCTCAAACCAGGAACGTCGTACAGATCACACAGGTCTACAGCTACTTCCAATAAAGTTACATCGAATAACGCACACCCAACGCAAAGGTGCGGCTATACAAGGCTGTGCCGAAGTTATTGGTGGTGGCATTGTTGCCGTAATAACTCTGATACAGCTCGTTGGTCAGGTTGGTGCCGTCCAACGTCACTTCGAAATTGTCATTGAGACGATAACTCAGCTGGAAGTCCATGCTGGCTTCGGCCCGACGGCGCATTTCCAGCGGGTTGGCAAACAGGGCCGCTTCATAGTTGGCGAGGAAATCGTCGCGCCATGAATAGGACAGCCGCATACCTAATTTGTCTTTGTCATAGGCCAGCACCACGCTGTACGACGAATCCGACACGCCAAAGACATCAGTATCTTTGTAACCGGTGATCTCACCGGCCGAGTTGGTATCCGGTGTGGTCTGCGACGACGACAGACGGGTATAGCTGGCCTGTACGCCAAAACCATCCAGCAGCTGCGGCAGATTTTCCGGGAACCAGACCAGGCCCAGTTCAGCACCTGACAGTTCACCGTTTGACGCGTTATACGGCTGGGTCAGGATAAACTTGTACGGCGTTGGATCTGTCGCCGACTTGTCATGCGTTACAGCACGGCGGAAGCCAACCACAAAACCTTCAACATCACGGCGGAACAGCGTGCCGTATAACGAGCTCGATTTGGCGAAATACCATTCCAGTGACAAGTCATAGTTTTTCGACTCAGTCGGTTTCAGGTCCGGGTTGCCGCCACCGGCGGTGCCGTAGCCGATGCCGGTCACGTCTTCGTTATAGATAATCAGCGGGTTTAAATCGCCAAACGACGGATAACGCAGCGTTTCGGTATAGGCAAAACGTGCCTGTAAATCGTCGGTCAGTTCGTAACGTGCAGTCAGACTCGGTAATACAGCGCGGGTTTTGCTGTCACCGGCAGTGACAGGTTGTGGCACACCTGGTGCGGTTTCCTGATAGAACATCGAGTCAGTATCAATACCGGTGTAGCGGAAACCGACTTCACCATCCAGCGTGCGGCCGGCCAGTTCAGTTTCATATTTCCCCTGCAAATACACCGACAAGGTGGTCGAATCGATATCAAAAGAGCGGTTCATGCCCAGTTTGGTCATGCCATAAATCGCCCGGTATTTATCCGCGTTGCCGCGGATCTCATGGCCGTTGGCGACAGTCCAGCTGCTTGGCACATTGGCTTCACCATCCATAAAACCACTGTTTGTGTAGGCCAGACCTTCCAGCGTAGCGACACTGACACCACCGCCACAGCAACGATCCTGCCGGCTGAACGCAGTCTCTGCACCGCGTTTGTCGTAACGCACACCGGTATCGATGCGGGTAAAGAAACCGCTGCGGCTATAAGTTAAATCCGAAGTGAAAGTCACGGCATCACCCTGATCGCTGTTGGCATTGTCATACATGCCATCAATCAGATAAGACGCCGGATTGACCATATCGGCTTCGTTCAGTGCAGCAGTTGCCGGGTCATCTTCGAAATTAAAGCCCGGTACACCGCCGTGTTCGTTAAAGTCAACATTGAGCTTGTAAGTGGCGCCCGGCCGGATAAAGCGCATCGCGAAGAAATCGCTGTCGTATTGGCTGTCCTGATAGACAATTTCAGATTTCAGCGCCAGATCTTCATTCAGCTGCCAGGTGCCACCCAGGGCATACAGGTAGCTGTCGGTTTTACCGGTCGATAAATCGCCGCTGGTAAAGACCCACGGATGCAATACAGAACGGGATTTCACAATGTTGGTGCCCGGATGCAGCACCACGTTACCGGCAGCAGCAGCCTGTGCTGGCGTCATGCCGGCATAATCGCCCCACCAGTCGGCGAAGGAGAAAAATAAGCTGTTAAAGCCTTCGTTGCGATAACCGTTGTAGAAAGTCTCAAATACATATTCTGAGTTTTCATCCGGCGCAAATTGCAGCGACAGGTTGGCGGCCGGACGTTCGCGTTCACCGTTGTAATCGCTTTGGAAAATCGCATCACGGCCCAGCATATAAGGCGTGGCTTTGCCATTAATGTTAAAAGTGGAGCCGGCGGCTGAAGGTAAACCTTCCAATAAACCGGCCTGCCAGATTGGGTCTTCGCTGACGCCACCACGATTTGGCCACACGCGCTCAAACGGCGTGAATGGTGCTGTGGTGCTTTCGGTCATAAAAGGCACCATGGCACCTGCCGTGACGCTTTGGTCGCGGTAACGCAAGCGGGAATAGGATAAGTTGACCAAAGCACCAACCTGACCGGCGCTGGTCGCCCATTGATTCGATGCTAAAGCACTGATAGTCGGGTTGGTTTCTTCGTTTTGCTCGGTATAAATACCACGGCCGGCGACGATAAATTTGGAGCCTTCAAAATCAAAGGGCCGCTGGGTTTTTACGTCAATCTGACCGGCGATACCACTTTCAATCTGGCTGGCAGAACGGGTTTTATACACATCGACCTGTTTTAATAAACTGGCCGGAATGTCCTGTAACGCCACAGCTGTGCCGGCGGCGGTGAAAATATTGCGGCCGTTGACTGTAGTGGTGATGTCACTTAAACCGCGGATAGAGACGCCGGACACTTCGCCGGAACCACGGTTGGTCACCTGCACGCCTGTTACGCGCTGCAGCGACTCGACGACGTTATTATCCGGAAATTTGCCGATATCTTCGGCGACAATGACATCGACAATCTGCTCTTCTAAACGTTTGACACCTAAAGCTTTATTCAGACTGCTACGGATGCCTTTGACCTGAATCACTTCAATATCTTCAGCGCTGGTTTTTTGGTCTTTGGTATTCGCGGTTTCCTGTGCCTGTACTGCCTGGCCAAAAAGCACCAAAAGTATTGCACTGGACAAGTGGCTTCGCTTGAACATGGGTCGTCTTCTCCCGTCGTGTTGTGTATGTGCCGCTCAAGTCCTGTACTGCACGAACTTTTTCCGGCTTATTGTTTTGTCCATTTGCAACTTTCACAGCACAGATATCACTGCAAAAGCTACACTGTCAACTTATTGTAGTTTTATAATACTATTGTATGATTATTTAACTGTCAATAAGAGTTCCCTCTTCATTACAATTTTATTTATTGATTTAAATCATTAACTTATGTGTAATCAGCCGAAAAGAACCGCCTTAGCGGATCCCTTCGCTGCTCATGATCACGCGTTTCAGCGTGCCGTCGGTGTTGTAATACAGCGGATCTATCGCCACCGAGCGGCGAAAGCGCCCTCCGCTCTGCCGGCCTTCCGCCGGAGGCACTGCGCCGGTGTGATAGATAAAATAGGACTTACCCTGAAATTCGATAATCGACTGATGGTTGGTTTCAGAATTGCCGGCAATTTCATTCAGGATGCCCTGATATTGCCAGGGGCCGTGAATACTGCGGCTGCTGGCATAACAAATTTTTTCCGGAAAACCACAGGCGTAAGACAAATAATAAGTATCGCCTTTCCTGTGTACCCAGGCAGCTTCAGTAAAGTCTTTTAAATCAATGGTTTTTATCTCACCATCCAGTTCCGTCATATTGGCTTTCAGCTTGACGTACTTCGGCACCACATTGCCAAAAAACAGATAAGCCTGGCCGTCTTTGTCGATAAACACCGCCGGGTCTATATCGTCCCAGTCGTTTTTGGTCTGGGTGGTCATGTCGTTGGTGACCAACGCTTTACCGATAGCGTCTTTAAAAGGCCCGAGTGGGCTGTCGGCTACCGCAACGCCAATGGCAAACCCCGGTTTGTCGTCCTTGTGCCGCACTGTGGTGTAAAAATAAAACTTGCCGTTACGTTCAATCGCATGCGCCGCCCAGGCGTCGCCTTTGGCCCATTTGAAGTCGGTTGCTTTGAGCACAGGCCCATGTCGCTGCCAGGTTTTCATATCTTTGGAGCTGAATAGCAGCCAGTCATGCATGACAAAAAAACCATTGTTATCAGGTGCTTCGTCATGCCCGGTGTAGAGATACACCGTATCGCCATGCACCAGAGCAGCCGGATCTGCGGTCAGCACATCGTCAAACAGCGGATTTTTCGCCAGCGCCGGTACTGTCCATAAGGCGGCAACGCAGCAAACTGCCAGAGCCTTTTTGCTAAATTTACCCATCTTTACTCCTTCAAAGCGTCTGACCATCAGGGCTGCCATGACTGCGGCAGCCTGACGGTCATATTGTACTATTTTAAACCAATGAGATAGCCGTTATGGCACCATGCTTTGCTGATACAGCTGCAATACATCTTCTGCGCTGATGGCTTCGCCATAAATCTGTACTTCATCCAGCATGCCTTTTAACGGCGTGTCCCAGAAGTTCACACCAAGGCCAAAACCTTTAGTGCCGCTGGCGCCAAACACATTGGGGAAGTTATTGCCACTGAAGACCGGCTGACCATTCAGGTAGATTTTTACCGCACCGCCACTGACTACAAACACCAGCTGCGACCAGCTGTTCAGTGGCACCCGCTGACCAATACCGGCGTCATACCAGGCAGTACCCGACCACAACATAGTGTTTTCGCCGACGCCACCATGACCCCGCGGTACCAGGCTGACCCAGCTGCTTAAGCTGGCATAACCAAAAAACGCCGTGGTGTAATTGGTGAGCTGGGCCGGATTGAGCCAGAGTGCCACGCTATAGCTATGGTCGGTGATGAGGTTATCGGGTAAGCGCACACCAGAGCTACCGTTCAATACCAGCGCCTGACCTTTGATACCTGCCTGATAACTCAACACACCACCACCTTGGTCCAACTTAGCCCCAGTGCTGCTGCCAGCATGAAAACGGCCAGTGGCATCGGCCAGATTACTCTGGTCAAAACTGAAGTTGGCCAACGGCGTCGGCGGCGCTAACGAGCGTACAGTCACAACAAAATCACGGTTTTGCTGTTGACCATTCAGATTGACAGTCGCAGTCAGCGTGACCTGCCGGTCCGGCTCAGTCAGGCCAGGGCGTGTCACTTTGCCTTGCAGATCTATGGTGCTGAGGTCCGAGGATTGCCACTGCACCACACTGGCAAAAGCGCCGCTGCGTGGCAGCGTCAAATCGCTGCGTACTGCTGATATATCGCCTAAATTCAGGTTGTTAACCGCAATTTGTAGCAGCTGCGCATCTTGCAGCCGGTCGACATCCAGCGCTTTCACCTCTGCGGCCGACAATGCAGTTTCATACACCGCCAGCTCATCGATAGCGCCGTTAAACGGGATGTCCCAATAGTTCACGCCAAGCGCAAACACCGCTTGTACTGTGCTGAATAAATCGCGGAAATTACTGCCGGTAAATTTCTGCACACCGTTGATATACAAGCTGAGCTGGCCTTGTTGCACACTAAAGGCCACGTGCGTCCATTGATTCACCGGGATTTGCAGACCAGCGCTGCCGTCAAACCAGACCTGACTGCCACTCCACAGCATGGTGTTTTGATCCCAGCTGCGCGGCACCAGGCTCAGCCAGTTATCCGGATTGGCAGCGGCAAAAAATGCCGGCGTGAACTGAGTTAACACCGCTGGGTTCAGCCACATTGACACGGTATAGGTGTGGCTGTTGATCAGGCCATCCGGTAAGCGCACACCATTTTGGCCACTCAGCTGCAGCGCATGGCCGGCTTTGCCTGCGGTGAAGCTGACAACACCGTTACTGTCTGGCCGGTCTGCTGTGGCGCGGCCTTGGCCGAATAACCCTGTGCTGTCAGCTAAGTTCTGCTCAAAGCGATACAGCGCAGTGCGGTTGTAGGCTTTGCGGGCTTTAACTTTGATACTAAAGGTTTTTTGCTGCGTGACACCTTGTAACGTCACTGTCGCCGTCAGTTCCACTGTGGCATCCGCGTTGCCGGCCGCCGGTGGTTCCACTTTACCGTTTGCCGCAATCACCTCTGGCAAAGACGAACTCCACTGGATAGTTGCGCCTTGGGCGCCACGGCTGGCTAACGGCAAGTCGGTGACCGTTTCAGCCGGTAAGCTCAGGCTGTTCAGCGTTCGCTGCACTAAATCGGCAGCGCTTAACACTGGCAACCGGCTACCCCATACCGCTTCGCCTTTGGCGGATAACGCGGTAAAAGTCGGCACCAGCTGGGTGGTGTTGTCGTTATATTGCCAGGACCGTACGCCGTTAAAACTACCCATGCCTGTGATATTCAGCGTGATTTGTTGTTTATCGCCAAGCGAATAACTACCGCTGACATCACCACTGATACTGCCGTCGGCGTTTAAGGTCAGATAGACCGAGCGGTGTGGCGTGCGGTTAATATCTTTGCCGTGGTTGATTAACTGATAAGTGCCGAGCACATCAGTTTTATCCACCAGATTTGCGCCCTGCACCGGCGCGTAGCGGTGTGGCGCCGCCACCAGCCAGCCGTCGCTATTGACAAACAGCTGATGCACACGAATTTCGTGGCCTTCGCCTTTCTCCGGGAAGCGGGTATGGAAGATGACAAAATGTTGTTTGGTCGTGGCGTCATACCAGGCGGAGTTGTGGCCAGGCGCCATATAACCATGGTCCGTCCCAGGGTCGCCCGGATTGTGTTCAAACAGATGACCGCCCATCAGCTTCACGCCAAAAGGTGCAATCGACGACCAGCCACCAGACGCGCCCAGCATATTACGGCCTTCAGCATCCAGAAACGGCCCTTGTGGTGTGCGGGCTCGGGCGATGCGCATGTTGTAGCCATCGTTTTGAGCAAAACCGCCAAAGGAAGTAAACAAGTAGTAGTAATCCGATTCCGGGCTGTAGAACATAAATGGCCCTTCGATCGCGCTGTAATAACCGCCCATGATCTTGGTGCCATAACCCTGCCCCGGCAACGCGAAACCCGTTTGTGGGTTCAGTTCCAGCACAAAAATACCGCCGGAGTATGAGCCGTAAACCATCCAGAGCCGGCCGGTTTTATCAAAAAATACGTCCGGATCTATCGCATTCGGATGGATGTTACCGTTGTAGACATTACCGTCCACACCGGGGTTTTCGCTGCCGCGATGACCGCTTTTCAGCATCAGCCCCAGATTGCGGTAAGGCCCTTCGATATTCTCAGACACCGCCACGCCTAAATACGACCGCGACGAATCACATTCGCCATTTTCCGGCGAGGCGCAGTGGTTGTAGTAAAAATAATATTTGCCGTCAGCCAGCTGGATCACATCAGAGGCCCAGGAGCCAACATGGCCCCCGGACCAGGCGATGCCTTCGGCTGCTTCGGTCTGATAAGTGGCGAACAGTGGATTGGCATTATTGACGCCCTCAGCCACCAGCTGCCAGTTCATCAGGTCGGTCGTTTTCGCTACCGCCAGATGGGAGCCAAACACATAAAAACGACCGTCGGTTAAATGGATCACCGATGGGTCGTGCACAGTGGCATTTTGATAAGACACCGGGGTTTGCAGTGTCGGGTCCGGCAGGTTGTTGTCAGACAACTGCTGAAACACCGCAGCGCTGTAGCTAAAAGTGCCACGGCTATTGGCAAAATACACCCGCACCGGCGTGCTGAGCGTGGTGACATCAAAATAAGGCCGCCCGGCACTGTCTTTGCCGTGCGCATTGGTGACCGCATAAGTGCTGCTCATAATCACCAGCCGCAGCGGCTGTTCGGTGGTTGGCGCTGGTGCCTGCAGAATTTTGTTGTCAGTGTAATAGCCGACGTTACGTACCGTCACCCGCGCCCCCTGCTGCACGGTTACGCCAGTCAGCTGTTGCCACTCAGCAGCCACAGCGCTACACCACAGCGCCGGAGCGACACAGAACAACAGCAATGAAAACAGATGTTTAGCCATGATGCTGCGCTCCTGTGCCGGCGCGGCCTGCACCAACGCGACTTGTACCAGCGCGCGGCAACAGCAACAAACCGGCGCACAATAACAACAGACTGGCTGGTGCCGGCACATCCCGGCTTTCCAGTTGGAACTGACTCAAGGTCAGACTGTCGCCGAGCACAAAGTCATTGTCCTGCACACCAAATTCCAGCGTCAGCTTGCGGCCAATCCAGCCGGTCAGGTTAAAACGGCCACCGGCGGATAAATCCAATACATCGTTTGTGTCTAAATCACGCAGCTGGGCAAAATAAAAATCATCACTGCTGCTGAGCAGTGCTTTGAGATTAAACTGCAGCCACAAGGCTTTACCGGCACCCACATCGTCCAGCTGTAAATCCTGATACATCAGCAGGCTCCACAGTTCACGCTGCGCCTGAAGTGCGGTGGTCAAAGTCACGCTGCTGCCGGTCAGGCTAAACGCTGCCGGATAATTACCGAACAGGTCGCCACTGTCGGTGGCTGAGTCACCGCTTTGCTGATCAGTCCAGCTGACCGTTGCTTGCCAATGTTGATAGCCCTGACTGAAATCTGGGTTGAGCAGGCCCGCCTGTGCCATGCCGGAACATCCGAGCAAAACTGGCAACAGACACTGCCGGAGTGTCTTCTTCATCGTCTTCTCCTGTTACACCACCGATCGGGCGGTGGCCTTGTTGTCAGCCTGCAGCAGCAGGCTTGCTCCTCTGCCTGTGACGGATCACAGACGTGAAAACTGCGGGTCTGAAGTCGCGGGGCCACACAGCATTGCCCACGCGTTGTGGCGGGCAGAGGAATACAAGGCCGGAGGACATCAGTGCGGGCGTTCAAACGCCATAAATGCAATATTGTATTACAATATTAATAAACTAAATTTAGGACCGCTGTAAAGAGCGTAAATCGGGAAATTTTGCGGTTAATGCGGTGGGTGTGTTGGGAATGGGATACTGGTACTGGGATATTGACCGTACGGCGTGTGACGCCCAGCGCGCTTTGCTCGCCGATACCTACGCTCCAGACACACACGTAGGTACCGGCAAGCAGAGCGCCGCCGTACATTTTTTATGTAATGGCGTGCCAACTCACTTAATCGGCAAACACCTTATCATGTGTCATTTCACCGCCCGCAAATGGAAAATCTGACAGACACTGGCATTGGCCGGCGCTTGCGCCAGCGCGGTGCCATCCGCCAGACCACAATGCGCCAGATCGATCACCTGCTTGCTATAGCCGTTAGTCAGCACCATTCCACCGCCAGGCTGTGGCGTCAGTTGCCAGCGCGCCGTTTTGGCGTCACAGCTGCCGGGCGAAAGCAGAGCGCCCGGCACTATGGCATCGCCTTGCACGGCCAGACAGGTTTCCGGCGTTTGGCTTGATTTCAGCAAAATACTGCCATCAGCCACAGCACTTTCTTTCAGTGGTGGCGCCTGCACCGCCTGCCATTGCTGACAAATATCACCACGCCAGCCTTGTTGTGTGACAACGGTTTTGCTGTCACAACCGGCGCTCAGCACTTTGCCGGATTGCTGGCTGACCAGCGCAAAAGTACCTTGTGGCACGAGCTGCCAGGGGCCACAAGCGGTTTTGCCGTTGCCACAACTCAGTGGCTGGTTCTGCGCCAGATTCGACACCGATAACCAGCCATCGCCCAGCGCATTAAATTGCCACTGCTGACTGATGTCGTCCCGCCACGGCTGCAGCTTTTCAGCGCCAAGCACCTGGCCGGACCTTTGCTCCAGCAAACGCACGGCATTGGTCGCCATCGCATCCGGTTGCCAGAGGCTAGCTTCAGCGCACGAACTCAGCTGTGGCTGGCCTGTATTGTCCACTGCCAAACACTGGCCTGAGTTTTTGTCGCGCAGCTGAAAGACCAGCCCCTGTACTTTGCCAATGCGCGGGCCTTGTTCCCCAGAGGGCCGGGCCACCTGGACACCGGGCGCCAGCGGTGCACCAAATTCCGGCAAGCCTTGACTGTTAAAACCGAATTTTTGCGCCCGTAACGAACGCGTCGCCCCGCAGCCCTGACTGGCTTTATCATTGCCGTGGTAAATCAACCAGTGTTCTTTGCCATCCGGCGATTTAAAAAAGCCATTGTGGCCCGGGCCAAACACTTGCTCTGTGCGGCTAAACACCGGCTTGTCGTGTTTTTTCCAATGGGCGGGATTAAGCGCATCATCGCCAACCAGCTCCATCAGCCCCAGTTTGTAATCCGGCGTGTCGCAGAAACTGGCGGAGTAAGTGACAAAAGTACGGCCCTGATACTGCAGCGCAGCCGCGCCTTCGGTGACTTTGCGGCCACTGGTTTCCCAGCCCAATACAGGCCGGGTTAATACCTGATGTGGTTTGCCTGGCGTTAAAGTCCAGGGGTTGTCCATCTGCGCTATCAGATTGAGCTGCTCGTCACCTTGCCACTGTGAATACAGCAGGTACAGCTTGCCATTGTGCTGCAGATAACTGCCGTCGATGTTCCAGCTGTCCGGCATCATGGCGGCTTTATATTGATAAGGCCCCATCGGGTCGTCACCGGCACTTTCCAGTACGTTCAAATGCTGGTGATCTAATGTGCCGTCCTGGCCTGCGGTATACATCAGATACCAGCGGTAACCATTCGGGCCTTTTAAACGATGAAACTCAAAAGCCCAAAAATTACAGCAGCGTTTTGGGTCAGCATCCGACCAGACATAGACCGGCGTTGCCGTAGCAAGACCTGCCAGCGTCGGCGATTTACGCATCACCAGCTGCGAGGTCCAGGTGGTGGTGGTCAGATAATAATTGCCGTCAAAATATTCCAGCCAGGGATCAGCACCATTTTCAAACAATGGATTGCTAAAAGCGCCCTGTGCTGCTGACGCCAGCCTTTGCTCTGCAGGCGCCTGTTGTTGCCCTGCTGGTGGCACCACCGTATTCGCCAGTGCAGACGCACTGAGTAGCATAGTCAAAGCGCCAGCCATCAGCCTGTTGTTGCGCAGTTGGTTCATTGGTTATTCCTTCGCTGGCTGCGTGCTGAAGCGGTAGACAATCCGGCTTTGATATTGCTGACCCGGCTCTAACAGGGTCGAGACAAAACCCGGCTGGTTTGGCGCATCAGGGAAATGCTGCGGCTCTAAACAAAAACCACTGCGATGACCGTAAGTCTGGCCTTTGCCTTTGATGGTGCCATCGAGGAAATTGCCGGAATAAAACTGCACGGCAATGTCATCTGTCAGCACTTCCAGCACGCGGCCACTGGCAGGCTCCAGCACCCGCCCCGCCAGCACCAGTGTTTTATCTGGCGTGGTTTTTAACACAAAGTTATGGTCATAACCCAGGCCCAATTTCAGCTGGGCATCGTCCGCGGCGATATCACGGCCGATGGCTTTGGCGCTGCGAAAATCAAAAGGCGTACCTGCGACATCCTGTAGCGCGCCGGTTGGGATTAAGCCTGCGCCAACCGGGGTGATTTGCGCCGCCGGAATGGTCAGTTCGTGGCTCAGAATATCGCCACCACCGGCCAGATTAAAATAACTGTGCTGCGTCAGATTCACCACTGTGGTTTTGTCGGTGGTGGCCTGGAAAGTCATCTGCAGTTCATTGCTGTTGGTCAGCAGATAAGTCACTTCGACCTGCAGATTGCCCGGATAACCCTGATCCCCGTCCGGACTGAGCAAGCTCAGTACGACACCAACACCGTCAGGCTGTGTGAAGCTTTTTGCAGTCCAGAGTTTTTTATCAAAGCCCTGCACCCCGCCGTGTAAATGGTTGGCGCCGTCATTCGTGTCGAGCTGATAGCTGGTACCGTTTAAAGCAAATTTGCCACCGGCAATGCGATTACCATAACGGCCGATAATTGCGCCAAAATACGGGTTGTTGTCGACATACTGCTGCAGATTGTCGTAGCCCAATACAATATCAGCACTTTGACCTTTGGCATCTGGCGTCACCAGCCGCGTGATAATGCCGCCGTAATTGGTGACATCCAGCTCGATGCCGTTGCTATTTTTTAAGGTGTATAACTGCACTTCGCGACCATCGGCCAACTGACCGAATGACTTTTGTGTAACGACGGGGAGCATGGCGGCGCTTTCCTGCTGTGGCTGTGAGGATTGAGAGGATTGTGCGGTGATGGCTGCAGTCCCGCTTGCTGGCTGAGCTGGCGCGGGAGCCGGACCACAACCAGTTAACTGGATACAGATGCAAGCGCCGAATAACAGCGCCAGCGGGCGCTGAGCCCTGGTTCGCTTCAATGTCATGATCACACCTTGTCTGATTGGTTATTTTTGTATTGTAGTTTTATAATACAATTATCCAAGCCAAGACAAGTGCTTTTGTGGTTTAAATCTGTAGTTCGCCGTTTTGCACCAGAATGCAGTCCATCCCCGCGGCAGCGGCGGCTTGCTGGCCAATCGCCGTATCTTCAAACACCACACAATGCTCTGGCGCCACGCCCAGTTGCGCTGCGACTGTTAAAAAGGTTTCCGGATGCGGTTTGCCGTGTACCACATCAGTCGCGGTCACTACAGTCTCCACCAGCTCCAGCAGACCCGTTTTTGCCAGCATTTTCAACGCATGGCCGCGGTCGGCGCCGGTGCCAATGCCGATTTTTAGCCGGCCACGATAATGTTTCAGCACTTCGACTGTCGCCGGGATCAGCGCCGGCACTTCATCCAGTTGTTCCCACAGCTCACGTTTTACCCGCGCAACTTCTGCCACATCATGCGACAGACCATATTTTTCATTTAGCAGCACCACGGTCTGTTCGGTCGGCACGCCGCCGAGGCTATGCATATACACAGGGTCAAATGGATAGCCGTAGCGCTCGCACGTCTGGCGCCAGGCCACGCCATGGCTGCCCATCGAATCGATTAAAGTGCCATCCATATCAAAAACGATGGCCTGATAAGCGGATAAATCCAGCATCGGTACTCCGTGATTGGGTTAGTCCAAAAAACAACAGGCCCGCAGGCCTGTTGTTTGTCTGAGTGCCGCGGCAACGCCGCAGCCGTTATAGCCCTTGCTTCAGGAAATAATAAGCCGAGCTCTGGCGCAGTTCGTTTTTCAGCTGACGGATATTGGTGGCATCGTCGATGATCACTGTCTCCACGCCAGCCATTTCAGCAAAATCCACCACCATGTCGGTGGTCACGGCCTGGCTGAACACCGTGTGGTGCGCGCCGCCGGCGTGGATCCAGGCCGCTGCCGCCACACTTAAGTTTGGCTTAGGTTCCCATAAAGCTGACGCCACTGGCAACTCTGGTGTACCGGCCGGTGGTACCACGGTGTCGACTTCATTGATCAGAATGCGGAATCTGTTGCCCAAATCAATCGGCGACACGTTAATGGCCGGGCCTGGCGCGGCGCTGAATAGCAACCGTGCTACGTCACATTTGACACCAATAGTGTGGCGATGTACTTCAAGGCGCGGCTTGGCGGCCGCAATTGACGGACAGACTTCCAGCATATGTGCGCCGAGCACCTGGTCGCGGCTGCCGAAGTTATAGGTGTAGTCTTCCATAAAAGAACAACCACCGGCGCGGCCCTGGCCCATCACTTTCATGATGCGCACCATGGCCGAGGTTTTCCAATCGCCTTCAGCGCCATAGCCATAACCCTGTGCCATCAGCCGCTGCGTCGCCAAACCTGGTAACCCAGTGAGGCCGGCCAGGTTTTCAAAACAGTTGGTAAAGGCTTTAAAACCGCCATTATCGAGGAATGTGCGCATGCCCAGTTCCAGTCGCGCTTCGTTTTTTAGCATCTGCAGTGCGTAGTCATCACTAAACACGGCCGGCGCAATGTCATAATCCTGCCGGTATAAATCCAGCTGACTGATGATGTCGCTGTCAGACACCGCATCCACCACAGCCACCAAATCAGCCAGGCTATAAGCATGCACTTCATAACCAAACTGAATTTGTGCGGCCACTTTGTCGCCTTCGGTCACTGCGACCTGACGCATATTGTCGCCAAAACGGGCGATTTTTAATGAGCGGCTTTCGGCCCAACCCAATGCCGCGCGGCACCAGTCGTCCAGCTCCTGCACCACTGTTGGGTTTTGCCAGTGACCGACCACCACCTTGCGCTCTTTACGCATCCGGGTGCCGATAAAACCAAACTCGCGGCAACCATGCGCACTCTGGTGAGTGTTCATGTAGTTCATGTTGATCTCTGCCCACGGCAGTTCAGCATTAAACTGAGTGTGCAAATGCAGAAATGGCTTACGCAGCTCATTGAGGCCGGCTATCCACATTTTCGCCGGTGAAAAGGTATGCATCCACAGCACCAGACCCACACAATCCGGATTAGCATTCGCCTGCTGGCAGACGGCAAAAATCTCTTCCGGGCTTTTTACTGTGGGTTTCACTACCAGCTGCACCGGCAATTTACCGCTTTGATTGAGGCCCGCGACGATAATTTCGCTGTCCTGCGCCACCGTCTGCAGCACTTTTGGGCCATATAAATGTTGAGAACCGGTAACAAACCAGACTTCTTTGGTACTTTTCATCGTTTAATTCCTCTTGGCTGCGGCCGGCTCAGGCCTGACCGTAATAAGCGTTTTTGCCGTGTTTACGGAAATAATGTTTGTCCATCACCGCTGTGGCTAACAGGTCGCCCTGCGGCGCCAGGGTGCGGGTTAAATAAGCCATCCGCGCAATTTCCTCGAGGATCACTGCGTGATAGACGGATTTCGCTGCATCTTTACCCCAGGTAAAAGGCGCATGTCCGGCGACCACCACCATAGGTGCTGCCAGCGGGTCCAGTTCGGCGAAAGCGCGCACGATTTGCACACCGGTTTCTTCTTCATAATCCCGCGCCACTTGTTCGATGCTCATCTCACCGGTGCAGGGCACGGCGCCATAAACAAAATCGGCATGGGTAGTTCCGAGGCACGGAATGGGCAACTTGGCCTGTGCCCAGGCGGTGGCATAGGTCGAATGGGTATGGGTGACACCACCAATGTCGCTGAAATGGCGGTATAAATGGGTATGCGTTTTCGTGTCGGACGAAGGACGTAAACGGCCTTCGACGATCTGATTGTCCAAATCAACAATCACCATGTCGTCGGCGCGCATATCTTCATAGGCTACGCCGCTTGGTTTAATCGCAATCACGCCTTTGGCGCGGTCGATTTGCGACACATTGCCAAAGGTGTAAATCACCAGTCCGCGCTTTTGCAGCTCTAAGTTGGCTTCAAATACTTCACGTTTTAATTCGGTGTAGCTCATAGCCCCTCCTGTGCTTTTGCATCAACAAAGGCACCAAGCTGCTGATATTGTTGATATAAACCGTCATAGACTGCGGCATTGGCCGCATTGGGGCTGTAGGTCTGGCACACCGGCGACGCCATCACCGCCTGCGCCGCAGCCACAGTCGGGAATACACCGGCAGCAACGGCGGCAAAAATGGCGGCGCCTAAGGCACAGCTTTGTTCGCTGTCGAGCACGGCGATATCGCAGTGCCAGACGTCGGCACAAATCTGCATCACCAGCGGCGATTTTTTCGAAATGCCACCGATCACCACCACCGAATCCACGGGCACACCCTGCTCGCGAAAACGCTCAGTAATAGCGCGTGAACCAAAAGCCGTGGCCTCGACCAAAGCACGGAAAATCTGTGGCGCCTGGCTGCCCATTTTCAGGCCGCTGATCGCCATCGCCACCCGTTGACTGGCATCCGGCGTACGCCGGCCATTGACCCAATCCAGCGCCGTGATGCCGCTCTGGCCTGGAGCCAGCTTTGCCGCTTCACGTGACAAAGCCGGAATAATCTGCGCTTCTAATTCTGCCAGCGCTGCGGCAGATAATTGCTGACCGAGCAACTGCAACGGGAAACTCAGCAGGTCGCGAAACCAGGCATATAAATCGCCAAAGGCAGACTGACCGGCTTCCAAACCAATCATGCCCGGTAACACTGAACCATCGACCTGACCACAAATACCGCGCACCGGTTTATCTGCAAAAAGCTCAGCGCTTGCCACTGTAATATCGCAAGTCGAAGTACCCATCACTTTGGTCAAGACACCGGGCCGCACATTGGCGGCGACGGCGCCCATATGGCAGTCAAAGGCGCCATAACCAATGGCAATACCACGTGGCAAACCTAAACGCTGGGCCCATTCGGCACACAAACGCCCGGCGGCCTGATCAGAAGTGCGGGTGTCGGCATTCAGTCTTTCGGCAAAACCAGCCAGTAACGGGTCGATGCCGGCAAAAAACGCCTCAGGTGGAAAACCACCCCAGCTTTGATGCCACATCATTTTGTGACCGGCAGCGCAGCGGCCGAGATAAAAATCTGCCGGGGCCGTGGTATTGGTTAACACCGCCGTGATCCAGTCGCAGTGTTCAACAAAGCTGTAGGCGGCCGCGCGCACTTGCGGGTCCTGACGCAGCACATGCAGCGCCTTGGCCCAGTACCATTCAGACGAATAAATGCCACCGATAAATTGCAGATAATTCGGCCCGGCACCACGCGCAGCATAGCTATTCGCCGCTGCAGTGATTTCTGCAGCTTCGGAGAGCGCAGTATGGTCTTTCCACAGCACAAACATCGCATTAGGGTTCTGGGCAAACTCCGGCAACAGTGCCAGCGGCACGCCGGCGCTGTTAATCGCCACCGGCGTTGAACCTGTGGTGTCGACACTCAAGCCCACCACTTGGTTGGCACTACCCGCTGGCGCTTGTTGCCACAACAACTGCAGCACTTGTTCAAGCGCGTCGAGATAATCCTGCGGATGCTGGCGGAACTGGTCACGGCCCGGCTCACAATACAAACCCTGACTCCAGCGCGGATAGTTCACCACGGCGCTGGCCAGCTCCTGGCCACTGGCGGTATCCACCAGCAAGGCCCGGACTGAGTCCGAACCATAATCAATTCCAATGACATAAAACGACATAAGTACCTTTCTCGCTTTGCATCGACATCACCATAAATTAATTGTATGATAATATCACCATTTGAGAACTGTAAAGATCATATAAAAATATATTTTGATTCGCACTGATGTTTTTCGTTAAGGCAGCTGTCTTTTAAGGCTTTTATCGACAAACGTCGCATCACCCTCTGGAGTTCAGCAGGGTGAATAGCAACAGTTCAGGCCGTTTTTTTACAATTAAATATGATAAATGAGGGATTTATGTCAGACCAATTAAGCCAGTTAAAGCAGTTCACGACTGTCGTAGCCGACACCGGTGATTTTGCCGCCATCAAGTTGTATCAGCCACAAGACGCCACCACTAACCCGTCGCTGATTTTAAAAACCATCGAGCAGGCGCAGTACCGCCATCTGGCTGCAGAAGCGCTGCAGTGGGCCGCAACCCGCACCACAGGCGATGCCCGCATCAACCTGGCCGCCGACAAACTGGCAGTGTTAATTGGTCAGCAGCTGATGGCGCAGGTCCCGGGTTATGTCTCGACCGAAGTCGACGCCCGCCTGTCGTTTGATACTATGGCGACTATTGAAAAAGCCCATCAGCTGCTGGAGCTGTATCAGGCGCAAGGTTCGGACATCAGCCGGGTGCTGATAAAAATCGCCGCCACCTGGGAAGGGATTCAGGCCGCGCGCGTGCTGGAGCAACAAGGTGTGCGCTGTAACCTGACGTTGATTTTCAGTTTTGCTCAGGCCCGTGCCTGTGCTGAAGCCGGTAGCTACTTAATTTCACCTTTTGTCGGTCGTATTCTCGACTGGTACAAAAAACAACAGCCGCAGCAGGATTTCAGCGGCGAGCAGGACCCGGGCGTCCAGTTTGTCCGCCGTGTGTATCAGTATTTTAAAACCCACCGTTACCCCACCATCGTGATGGGCGCCAGTTTTCGCAACAGCGAAGAAATTCGCCAGCTGGCCGGTTGCGATCGCCTGACCATCAGCCCGGCGCTGCTGCAGGAACTCGCCGACAGCACAGGCCCGGTGCCACGTCGTTTACATGCCGACGTCCCGGCCGCAGCTGCGCCCACCACGCTGACCGAAGCCCAGTTCCGCTGGCAGATGCTGGAAGACCAGATGGCCAGCGACAAACTGCAGGAAGGCATCCGCCAGTTTGCTGCTGATCAGCAGAAGCTAGAGGATATTTTGCGGGGGCTCTGACGCTGCGCTTAGCTTTTGCCCTGCGGGCGGCTTTGTTTTCGTAATCGTTATTTCCTTTGCAGCGAGACCGCTTAGCAGAGAAATCACCTTACGGTGAGTTCCTTTCTTTTGCCTTGCCAAAAGAAAGGAACCGAAAGAAAAGGCGCACCCGGTTCCGCTCGAAAGCCCGCTGAAAATCAACAGTTTGAGGCGCTGGGGCAACTCGTGCGGCGCTACCGTCGCCGCACTCAGACACTCCCCAGCTTAAAACCTCAAACTATTGATTTGCATCGGCTCGCTCCAACGGGTGATTGGTTTTCTTAGTTGTTTTTGTTTTGAACGAAAGAAAATTAAGAGCAAAGCCAACTACTGGTGCATTCTGCTTTGTTTCGTCGACACCATCTACACAACCCTCTCCCCGTTGGAGCGAGCCGGCTGAAAATCGTTGGCCAAGGTTTTAAGAAAACGGGTGTCTGAGCTGGGCGACGGTAGCGCCCAGCGAGTTACGTTTTCGCCTTGGACGGCGACTTTTCAGACGGGCTTTCGAGCGGAACCGGGGTCGGTTTTTCTTTGGTTACTTTCTTTTGCTGAAACAAAAGAAAGTGACTCACCGTTAGGTGATTTCTTTGCTAGACGGTCTCGCCGCAAAGAAAATAAAGATAATGACCACAAAACCGCCGCCCCCAGGGCAAAGCACTTGCCTCAGCAACAAGCGCCTCACCGACAGGTGATTTCTTTGCCAGGCGGACTAGCACCAAAGGAAAAAACGAAAAATAAGCCCAGCGCCGCCCGCCGGGCAAAAAGCTAAACCAGCAACCGCTGCGCCGCAGCCACAATATTCTCCACGCTAAAGCCAAAATGCTGCATCAACACCGGCCCTGGTGCCGACTCACCGAAGCTGCGCATGCCGATAATAGCACCGTCACGGCCGGTGTATTTGTACCAATAGTCCTGATGCGCCGCTTCAATCGCCAGAATTTTACTGCCGGCCGGTAACACCGCAGCCTGATAGGTAGCGTCCTGGGCGTCAAACACATCGGTGCTTGGCATCGACACCAGCCGCACCGCCACACCTTTAGCAGCAAGCTGCTGATAGGCCTGCAATGCCAGCCCCACTTCGGCACCGGTGGCGAGCAGAATTAATGCCGGCACTGCCTGTTCACCGCTTTGCGCCACCATATAAGCGCCGCGCTGAATCAGGCTAATATCCAAATCTTTTGGCACTACAGCTGCAGTATTCTGCCGGCTTAATACCAATGCCGTCGGGCCCTGCTTCCTATTAAGCGCATGTTGCCAGGCCACGGCCGTTTCGGTGGCGTCTGCCGGGCGCCACGTGGATAAGTTCGGGGTTAAACGTAAATTCGGCACTTGCTCCACCGGTTGATGGGTTGGGCCATCTTCGCCTTGAGCAATCGAATCATGGGTGTAGACAAAAATACTCCGAATGCCCATCAACGCCGCCATCCGCACCGCGTTGCGGCCATATTCCATAAACATCAGGAAAGTTCCGCCAAAGGGGATAAAACCGCCGTGTAGTGCCACGCCGTTCATGATGCTGTTCATGCCAAATTCGCGTACACCATAATGCAGATAGTTACCGTCAGCATGTTGATGCAGCGCTTTCGCTTCGGGCCACAAGGTCAGGTTGGAGCCGGCCAAATCGGCCGAACCGCCGAGAATTTCTGGCAGCAGCCGGGCAAACACCCCAATGCTTTGCTGTGAGGCTTTACGAGTGGCAATCGCCTCTGCCTGTTGCTGACAGTCGCGAATATGGGCTTGTGCAACTGCAGCAAATTTGGCCGGCAGTTCGCCATCAAGCACCCGGCGGCTGAATTCAGTGGCTAGCTGTGGATGCTCCGCCTGATACCGCTGCCAAAGCGTGCGCCAGGCCTGTTGGCTGGACTCGCCTTTGCGGCGTTGGTCCCACTGTGCAGCGACATCCGCCGGAATTTCAAACGCCGGCCAGGGCCAGCCGAGTTGCTCGCGCACTGCTTTAACTTCCGCTTCGCCCAATGGCGCACCATGACAATCATGAGTGCCGGCTTTATTCGGCGAGCCAAAACCAATTACGGTTTTACAGCAGATCAGCGTTGGCTGCTGAGTATTCGCCTGCGCCTCGCGAATGGCCTGCGCAATAGCGGCCGGGTTATGGCCATCAACACCGCTAATCACCTGCCAGCCATAAGCGGCAAAGCGTTGTGGTGTGTTGTCGCTGAACCAGCCTTCGACATGGCCGTCGATCGAAATGCCATTGTCATCCCAAAACGCAATCAGTTTGCCAAGCTGCAAGGTGCCCGCCAGCGAACAGGCTTCATGCGACACCCCTTCCATCAGACAACCGTCACCCAGGAAGCAATACGTGAAATGGTCAACTAAGGCAAAACCCGGTTGGTTAAACTGCGCCGCCAGCGTTTTTTCCGCCACCGCCATGCCGACGGCATTGGCGATGCCGGCACCGAGCGGCCCGGTGGTGGTTTCAACGCCTGGCGTATAACCATATTCCGGGTGGCCCGGCGTTTTTGAATGCAGCTGTCGGAAGCGTTGTAATTCGCTCATCGGCAGGTCATAACCGCTTAAATGCAACAACGCGTACAACAACATTGAACCGTGGCCGTTCGACAACACAAAACGGTCGCGATCGACCCAGGCCGGGTCCTGTGGATTGTGTTTTAAGAAATCACGCCACAACACAGTGGCGATATCTGCCATGCCCATCGGCGCGCCGGGATGGCCAGATTTAGCCTGTTGCACCGCATCCATCGCCAGTACCCGGATGGCATTGGCCAGCTGTTGTTCTGTTGACATCGTCATAATCGCACCTTAATTAATATTGTATTACAATTAAGGGTATCATGACAAAAGCCGGCGCGACACACAAGTCTTCGCCGGCGAATATCACTGATGATAAGTAGCGGTCAGGGTTTTGCGGGCTAAGGCCTGATGATTCAGCATATAGCCGACCACGGCAGCAGATGGGTCCGCGCCAACATCCAGCTTTTTCACCGGCAGTGCCCAGACGGTAAACTGATAGCGATGCATGCCGTGACCGGCCGGTGGACAAGCGCCGCCATACACAGTGCCACCAAAATCATTGCGGATCAGCCGTCCCTGTAATCTGCCGATGTCCGCGCCGCGCGGCAGACCTTGCAGCGTGGCTGGTAAATCCAGCGCCAGCCAGTGCCACCAGCCGCTGCCAGTCGGAGCGTCCGGGTCATATAAGGTCACAGCAATACTCTGGGTACCAGCCGGCAAATGCTGCCACTGCAGCTGTGGTGATAAGTTTTCGCCTTTACAGCCAAAGCCGTTGAAGACATGTCGTAAATGCATCGGCTCGCCTTCGCGGATATCCGGGCTTTCAAGTTTCATTTCTGTTGCAATTGCCGGCCCGGCCAGCAGTGCCAGAAGGAGCAAAATCGGAGACCTGACCATGTTTTTATATCCTGAGAGTGAATTCGCTTGAGTCTACCTTGCGATCTGGCGGCGGTGCACCCGCGTGCAGCCAGCGATGGGATAAGCGGAGGATATTACTGGTCTGGCAGGGGATGATGCTGCTGCGTTTCTGACAGGAAGGTTTTTTTACAGGGCACAAAAACAAAAAAGGCCCCTGTTTTCACAGTGGCCTTTTCAGGTGGCTGACAAAACCGCTGTGCGGTCTGGCCTGCTATTCAGTGCTCAGGGCACTGATTGATTTGTACTTACAGTACAGTGATTTTAGAGGCTTGTGGGCCTTTTTGACCTGGCGTGACGATGAACTGTACGCGTTGGCCTTCTTGCAGGGTTTTAAAACCAGTAGAAGCGATCTCGCTGAAGTGAGCGAATACGTCCGGACCTGAAGCCTGTTCGATAAAGCCAAAACCTTTAGTTTCGTTGAACCATTTCACTGTGCCAGTAGTTGGAGTAGACATTGTATGTACCTGTAATAATTAACAATAATTTGAGTCTGAAATCAGACGATGGTGCTGCAAAAGATGTTTTAACTTATGAATACAGGAGGTACTAATACAACTGGTACTTTCGATGTTGTGCATAAATAATGAACAAACTGATTAAGCGCGGCCAGTGTATCTGGTTTGGCGAAACTGTCAAAGCTTATTTCACTGAGTTATTAAAATAAAATATTTTATAACCCTAGGTTTTACTGCCCGCCGCTACAAACTGCTTAATGACTGACGGAACCGCCGCAGCGAAAAGCGGAACAACACAGCGCCAATCAGCAGCAACGCCAGCAGCTGTGGCCAGACGACATCAAGACCAGCGCCGCGATACAAAATGGCCTGCGCCGCCGCGACAAAATGAGTATTTGGTGCCGCCAGCATCAGGTGCTGGATAAGCGCCGGCATGCTCTCCCGTGGGGTCATACCGCCGGATAGCAGCTGCAGCGGCAATAACACCAAAATCAGCAGCAAGCCAAACTGCGGCATCGAGCGCGCCACTGTTGCCATAAAAATGCCCATCGACGTGGTGGCAAACAACTGTAACGCCGTAACCAGCAAAAACAGCGGCACAGAGCCTGCCACCGGCACCTGCAGCACCAGCTGGATCATCAGCGTCAGCGAAAAACCGGTGGCCAGCAGCACCACCAGCCCCATCGACAGGATCTTCGCCAGCATAATCTCCGCCGGTGTCACCGGCATCACCAGCAGATGTTCGATAGTGCCATGTTCACGTTCGCGGATAAGCGCCGCACCGGTCAGGATAATCGAAATCATCGTCACGGCATTGATCAGTTCCATCAGCGAGCCAAACCAGCTGGACGTTAAGTTCGGGTTGTAGCTGGCCCGCAGCACCAAATCGACCGGCAGGCTGGTATTCAACCGGTGACGCTGACGGAACTCGTTGATTTCGCTGCTGACAATTTGCTCGATGTAACCACTGCCGCTAAAGGCCTGGCTGATGCGCGTCGCATCGACACTAAGCTGAATACTGCGGGCGCGCCCGGCCAGCAGGTCCTGCTCAAAATCTGGCGGAATATTCAGCACAAAA
This sequence comes from uncultured Chromatiaceae bacterium, assembly GCA_946482325.1. The sequence goes on from CAMLRA010000031.1 coordinate 25,655, forward strand.
CTGTAGATGCCGGCATCGAGCGCAGCATCGACCTCCGCCAGGCTAATCAGCACCGGCGGTTTAAAATACGGCGGGTACAAGGCTGCCACAATACGGCCGGATAACATCGACTGATCTTCGTCGACTACGGCAATTGGTGCTTTGTGCAGGGTTTCCGGAATTGAAGTGCCGGCGATATAAATGCTGGCGCTGAAGGTGTACAAAATCAGCAGCAACATCATCGGGTCGCGCCACAGGCTCCACAGTTCTTTGCTGCCAAGCCGGAGAATATTGGCCAGTTTATGCTGCATGTGTCAGGACTCCTGCTTTTTCAGCAGCAACACCGCCGCCAGCAAAATCAGCGGCGCCGCCAGGCTCATTTGCAGTAGCGCCGGATAAATATCCGCCAGCTGCAGCGCTTTGCTGAATACACCACGGCTGATGGTCAAAAAAGCGCTAGCCGGATGAACTTCACCAATCAGCCGGCCGGCGCCTTCCAGCGCAGACACCGGCGTGATCATGCCGGCAAACTGCACGGCCGGGATAATACTGCCGAGCACCGCCACCAAAATGGCGGCGATCTGACTATTGGTAAAAGTGGACGCAAACAAACCGAACCCGGTGGAAAACAGCACAAACATCAGCGCGCTCAGACTTAAAGCAACAAAACTGCCGGTCAGCGGCACCTGAAACAAAGTGACGGCCGCAAGCAGCATCAGCAGATAATTCAGCATGGCGAGCGCGATATAGGGCAGCTGTTTGCCCAGCAAAAACTCCAGCCGGCTGACCGGAGTCACATACAAATTGATGATAGACCCCAGCTCTTTTTCCCGCACCACCGACAAGGCCGTCAACACCGCCGGGATCATCAGCAATAATAACGGGATCATCGCTGGTACCATTGCTACCAGACTTTTCACATCCGGGTTGTAGCGAAAGCGGGTTTCCAGGCTGCTGCTAAGGCCACTCGCGTCAGTGCCAAGCGCTTCGGTTGCCTGCATCCGCAACCAATGCAGATGCATGCCAAGCACATACCCTTTTATCGTTTCAGCGCGGTTGGGCATAGCGCCGTCGACCCAGGCGGCGATCGCCACCTGCTGACCACGCGCCACATCACGGCCAAAACCGGGCGGAATTTCCAGCGCCAGGCTGATATCGCCGCTGCGCATGCGCTGGTCGATATCCTGCTGACTTCGCAGTGGGGCTTTTTCGACAAAATACCTTGAACCGGCCAGGTTTAGTACATAGTTCTGGCTCAGTACCGACTGGTCCTGATCCAGCACGGCAAAACTGAGATCTTCCACGTCCATCGTGATGCCAAAACCAATAAACACCATCAACACCAGGCTGCCAAGCAAGGCCAGCGCGGCTCGGATTGGGTCCCGCCTGAGCTCCAGCGTTTCGCGCTGACTGAAGCTCCACAAGCGCTGCCAGCTGAAACGCCGCTTCGGCACAGCGGCCTGTTGTGCTACAGCTGCCTGTTGTGACGCAACTGCAGCTTGTGGTGCCATGAAGGCCAGTCCGCTGTTACTGCCCTGTTCGCGGGCGCCGGCTTGTTCCAGATAACGGATAAAGGCCTGCTCCAGATTATCCGCCTGCTGGCTGGCCACAATTTGCGCCGATGTGTCGCTGACCAGCACTTTGCCGGCATGCATCAGCGAAATGCGGTCACAGCGCTCGGCTTCGTTCATAAAATGGGTCGAGATAAAAATGGTGACCTGGTCCTGCCGCGCCAAATCGATCATCAGCTGCCAGAACTGGTCGCGGGCGATCGGGTCGACGCCGGAAGTCGGTTCGTCGAGGATTAACAGCTCCGGCTGATGCACCATCGCCACCGCCAGCGACAAACGCTGGCGCATGCCAAGCGGCAAACTGTCCGGCAGCGCTTCAGCGACCTGCGTCAAACCAAAACGCTGCAACATGGCGCTGATGCGCGCTTCAATCTGTGCCGCCGGCACCTGAAACAACTGTGCGTGCAGCCGCAGGTTTTGCAGCACTGTCAGCTCGCTGTACAGCGAAAACGCCTGCGACATATACCCCACCCTTTTGCGGGTCGAAATATCGTCCGGGTCCAGTACCTGGCCAAACAACAAGGCCCGCCCCGAGGTTGCCGGCAATAAACCGGTCAGCATTTTCATCGTGGTGGATTTACCGCAACCATTGGAGCCGAGAAAACCAAAAATCTCGCCTTTTTTAATCTGAAAACTGACATTATCCACTGCGGTGAAATCACCGAACTGCCGGCTCAGGCCCGCCGCTTCGATGGCTGTCTGGCTGGTACTGTCTGCCACCAGCGGTGGCACTGAGACCGGCTGATAATCCGCCGTCAGCGCCACCGGTAATAAGCGGATAAAAGCCGCTTCTAATTGTTGCGTCTGGGTTTGTTGTTTCAGCTCCGCCGGGCTGCCACAGGCCAGTACTGTGCCGGCGTTCAGCGCCACCAGATAATCAAACTGTTCGGCTTCGTCCATATAGGCAGTCGCGACCAGCACACTCATCTGTGGCGCCTGCTGCCGGATCCGCTGGATCAGTTGCCAGAACTGACTGCGCGCCAGCGGGTCCACGCCGGTGGTCGGCTCGTCGAGGATCAACAGTTTCGGGTCATGGATCAGCGCACAGCACAGACCGAGTTTTTGTTTCATACCGCCGGATAACTTACCGGCCGGGCGCTGTAAAAAGGCATAGAGGCCAGTGGCCTGCGTCAGTTCGTCAATGCGCCGGCGCCGCTCCGCCGCGTTGTGGCCAAATAGGCGGGCAAAAAACTGCAGATTTTCTTCAACCGACAAGGTCAGATACAAATTTTTGCCAAGGCCCTGCGGCATATAAGCAATGTCGGCACAAACCCGCTCGCGGTGGGCGCGGCTTGCCATATCACCGCCCAGCACTTCCACCCGCCCCTGCTGAATGGCGCGCGCGCCGGCCAGCAACGACAACAGGCTGGATTTACCCACGCCATCCGGTCCAATCAGGCCAACCATTTTGCCGGCCGGTATCTCTAGCGAAATATCCGCCAGCGCTATGGTGTTGCCATGCGCCAGCCGGACCTGTTGCAGCCGGGCTACCGCATCCGTCACTGTGCGCGCTCCACCACTAAGGGTGGTACTGAAGCCGGCCAGGGCGCGCTGCGGTCCAGCCGCAGATAAGCCACGCCCGGCAGGCCGGTTTTCACTTTGGTTTTATGCCGCAGCAGCAACTGCGGGTCGATGCGCGCTTTGACCCTGAACATCAGCTTTTCGCGTTCACTGGCGGTTTCCACGGTTTTCGGCGTAAATTGCGCCACATCGGCGACATAAGACACTTGCGCCGGAATCGCCATGCCGGGCAACGCATCCAGCACCAGCCGGACTTCACTGCCAATTTCGACCCGGCCAGCTACTGCGGACGGCAGAAAAAACGTCATATGCACATCGCTGACATCAATCAGGCTCAGTACTTTGCCACCGGCCGCGACAATTTCGCCAACCTGGGCAATACGATATTGAATACGGCCGGCCCGCGGCGCACGCAGCTGATTGTCGTGCAGTTCCGATTCCACCCGCGCCACAGTAGCACTGGCCGCATCCACCGCCGACCCCGCGGCCACAATTTGCGCCTCGGCCGACACAATGGCCGCCTGTGAGGCTTCAAGCTGCGCCTGCACAGCACTCACCGCAGTTTTGGCGCTGGTCACCAGCGTGTCGTTATCTTCCGCCAATTGTTTTGACACTGAACCGGTTTGCGCCAGCGTACCGGTGCGGTTGGCTCTGCTGCGCGCGGCGGCAAGTTCAGCCTGACGCTGTAACAATAACGCCTGCAACGCGGCTTTTTCACTGTTGCGCTGCAACAGCTGGCTTTGCGCCGTCACAGTGCTGCTTTGCGCCTGGCGTAGTTGCGCCTGCGCCTGTAACAGCTGCGCCTCCAGTGACTCAGAGGCGACAGTCGCTACCAGTTGGCCGGCTTCGACAAAATCACCTTCATCAACCAGCAACTCTTTGATCCGCCCTGCAGTTTTGGCTGCCACAGCAATTTCAACCGCTTCAATCCGGCCGTTGCTTTTCAGCAGATTGCCATCCGTCGCAGCATGAAATTTCAGCAAATAAAACACACCAAACACCGCAGCGCCTGCCAGCACTAACAGCATCACCCTGAATTTTGTCCGCTGTTTGTCTGGTGTTGAACCAGACAGTTTTGCTGTCGATTGTGTTGCTGATTGTGTTGAGGATCCCGTCATCTTTAGTCTCGTCCTGCCGCGGCTGCACAGCCTGCTTTCGTCGCATGAATAGGAACTATAAACCGGACTGTTTGAAGTTTCTTTGATGCAGACCAAAAGAATGTGGTTTACCCGGAGTGCTGCACAAGTCCGTTTCTGGTGGCCTTCTGCCGCAGGAAAATTACCGCGGCGCTATTGGCTGTGATTTGCATGGGACGGCAGCAAAACTGCAGATCGGAGTGCTCATTTTTTAAGCCCAACTTAATGTTGCGTTGGTACTTTCCCGTAACGACGAACACAGCGTTACTGCATTCCTCGGGTAGATGTGTTTGCTGTAAAGCGGTTTTTCATTCAACCCTGGAGTATTTTATGAAGTATAAAATTTCAGTTCTGACCCTCGCGCTAACATGGGTACTGACAGGTTGTGGCGGTGGTGATCAGCAAGCGACTGTAGTACCAAAAGTTGCAGCGACTTCACCCGCGAACACAACCTCTGTGACTACAAATGGCATTATCTCCGGTTTTGGCAGTATCGTGGTCAATGGCGTCCATTACAGTACCAACAGCACCACTATC
>CAMLRA010000032.1 GCA_946482325.1 uncultured Chromatiaceae bacterium
TAATCATCGAGTCCATATTGCCGGCCGAGACACCGAAAAACAGCTTGGGTTTTCCCAGACGCATAAAATCGTCTTTGCTGTTCCAGTCTGGTTGCGCAATGATACCCACGCGGAACCCCTGACTTTCCAGCATCCGCCCCACTACCGCCATACCGAAGCTTGGGTGGTCGACATAAGCATCCCCGACTACCAGTATGATGTCGCAGTAATCCCAGCCAAGCTTGGCCATTTCAGCTTTGCTCATTGGTAAAAATGGCGCGGGTTTAAAATTTTCACCGCGGTATTTAGGATAAGAAAACAAACCGCGTTCTGCGGACATACGCTCGACCGGCGCGGACTTACGGGATGGAACTGTGGTGCTGGTCATAGCGTTGTCTCATCTACGGCAAAAAAGGTTGAGCATTATACTCAAGTATTGGCCTGAATGCGACTTGTCTGGCGGGCTTTCCGTCACAGCAACTGGCATTGCGTGGATGAACCTCAGCATGTCGGATGTGTCAGGTTTTGTTTGAAACAGACATTGCCCCCCCGGAATTAAGCACCTGTTAATTTTCAGCCACTTAGATTGCAACTGTCCCCCGGTATTTATTCAGGAATCGATGATGCGCCTATTCCGTTTTTTTTCACTCTTGTCTACTTTTTCTCTGTTGGCCTTGCCAGCGGCCTTACAGGCGCAAACTCTGGTTTATCTGGATGAACCCGACGTCGGTTGGATATCGCCTTACCTGAGTTATGAAGCCAATGACAAAGGTCAAATCACTACGCTCGGTGCTATATTTCAGCCTGATGCGCATTTCCAGCTGGCGGTGGGCCTCGCGTCTTACTACAGCGATAAATATCGGGCCACGGCGTCATACCAGCCGGAGCTTGAATTCCTGAATCTGGATACTTCAGTGCGTTTTGGCACCTTTGACAACATCAGTCTGTATGGTGAAGTCGGTGTGGCGCTGGATGAGCTGATTTTTGATGAAGAAGAGCATGATTATTACGACCGTTGGGGTGGGCACTATGAAAAAATGGGGCCTATTGACTGGTTTGCCGGCGTCGGTGCCGGCATTGAACTGAACAACCTGTCGCTGCGTGCTTTTGGCCGCTACCGCTATTTACGCAGCTATGAACAGGAATATCTGGCCGCGCTGGACCCTTGGGTCCATGGCCAGCCAGAAGACGGTCAGTGGTTTGCCGGCGTTGAGCTCAGCTTGCGGTTTTAAAACCAGCCAAGGCCTTTGGTGATAGTCAACACCCCCAACAGCATAAACACGCCGCAGGCGACGCGGCGTGCCCAATCCAGCGGTACTACTTCCAGAATATACTTGCCGAAATACACCACAGGCACATTCGCCGCCAACATACCAAGCGTCGTGCCGACAATGACTAAAGTGGTCGCATCATAAGTGGCGGCCAGAATCACAGTGGCAATTTGGGTTTTATCGCCAATTTCGGCGAGGAAAAACAACACAGTACTGGCAGCAAATGCACCGTATTTCAGCATGGCATTTTCTTCACTGTCGTCTTTATCCGGGATCAGTAACCACAGCGCGACGGCGATAAAAGAACCACCTAACAACCAGGACTGCCAACCCACCGGGATAAACTGCGCGACCCAGGCGCCAAACCAGGCTGATGCGGCATGATTAAGCAGCGTCGCGACTAAAATGCCGGCGACTATAGCCCCGCGCTGACGAAAACGTGCTGCCAGAAACAAAGAGAGTAATTGGGTTTTGTCACCGATCTCAGCGATAGCCACACCGGTGAAAGAAGAGATAAAAGCGTCCATGGGAATACTCAGCGGGATTGGCCAAAGACAACGCTGTGGCTCCCGCTTTGGGCCACGACGCTGTCTCAGGTCTCATCAGAACATTGCCGTTGCAGGTTCCGCTGCCGCCATGTGCACTGGCACAAGTATGTTGACGACAGCCCATAAGCAGCTTGCTTATGGCGATTACTCCCCCAAGTCAGGAAGCCCGCATTGTAGGCAAGCAAAAGGCCGGCAGCAAGATAAATCTGCGCCGGCCTTGGTTTTTATCGCCATTCAGATCAGTGAACTGACCTTAACTATTTGATTTAACAGGCCGTGCTAACCAGCGATCGGCGCGCTTGCGTGCTGCGCTGTTAAACCGGCCCCAGCTGACGCCCATCCGCACCAGTCCCCAGTATGTCAGCGGCACTAACAACAAGCTGGTCAATGTCGAAAACACCAGACCGCCGATAATGGCAATTGCCATCGGCGCATAACCAGGCCCGCCGCCGCCAATAGTCGCATCACCAAAGGCCAGCGGTAATAAGCCAAGGACAGTGGTCGACACCGTCATCAGAATGGGCCGCAGCCGTGCTTCACAAGCTTCGACAATCAACGGCACTAATTCCGCATCCGGCGTTTCTTCCCGCATCTGGTTGATCCGGTCGACCAGCACGATACCGTTATTCACCACAATGCCCATCAGCACCAGCATGCCAATCATCCCCATGATGCCCATTGTCGTGCCGGTGACCAGGAAAGCCCAGAACACGCCGACCATCGAGAATAACAAGGAACCAATAACCGCTGTGGGTAATAACAGACTTTCAAACAGTGCCGCCATCACCAGATAAATCATACAAACCGCCAGTAACATATTGGTTTGCATAATACCCTGCGCTTCGTCCTGATACTGGAAACTGCCTTCAAATGACCAGCTGTACCCCGGTGGCAGCTGCAGTTGTTCCATCACCTTTTTAATCTGATCTTTGGCATCATCCATTTTCAGCTCTTTGTTCAGATTCATGCCGATGGCAAGGCCGGTCTGGCGGTTAAACCGGCGGATCTCGCCGAGCCGGTCACTGACCGTCAAGGTAGCCACTTGCGCCAACCGCACAACCTCAGAGCCTTGTTGTTTCACCGGAATGGATTCGAGTTCCTGCTGTGAATGGCCGACTTTTTCGTCATAAAGCACACGCAGCTGCACTTCGCCCTGGTCGAGCGTACGGAATGTCCGCAGGTTATTGCCACGTAGTGCCAGACTAATGGCCTGGGCTACGTTTTGCGCACTTAAGCCCTGCCGTTGTAATTCGTCATGTTTTAACCGGATCTGCAGCTCCTTTTGCCCGCCCTGCACTTCTGAGCGTACATCTTCCAGGCCTTTGATTTGACTCAGCACCGGCACCAGATCCTGCGACAGTTTGGTGAGCTGTTCGGTGGAAGGGCCCAGCAGGTGTAATTGCATTCCGCCACCCGAATCGCCCCAGCCAAATTGTGGTTTGCCCCGCACCAGCACCGGCCAGTCTTTGCGGATAGCGTCTTTCACTTGCTGCAATGGCACCGGTAGCTTGTCGACAAACATAATGGTCGAGACGGCAAATCCCGGCGTGTAATAGCTGTACACCGAATCAATATAGAATTTCTCTTTGTTGGCATAGAGATAAGACTCCATCCGGCTGACTTCCTGCTCGACCTCCGCCAATGCGTAATTCGATTGAATGTTGTAATTCAAAAACAGCCGGTTGGTGTCGCCTTCATTGTCATCACCACCGGAGATAAACTGCATCGGAATCGCGATACTAAACAGCAACATAAAGGCGATAAAAGTCGACCAGCGTGGATGCGCCATAGTCCAGCACAGCGTGCGGCCATAAAATTTATCCAGCTTCGATGGCGCGGCATTTTCCGCCCCTGTGATGCTTTTAATCCGGGTTGACAGCAACGGAATTAACGTCAGCGCCATCAACAACGACACCGCCAGCGCGATAGTGATGGCAATAGCGACATGCTCAAGGAACACCGTTACATCGACTTTCTGACCAATGATATTGGGTAAAAACACGATAGCAGTGGTCGCAGTACCCGCCAGCACCGCCAGACTGACCCGATAAACCCCACGCTCGGTGGCGCGGCGTACATCACCATCCAGTGCCCGCTCGCGAAAAATACTCTCGACCACGACAACCGAGTTATCTACCAGCATCCCGACCGCCAGCATCAGGCCCATCATACTCAGCACGTTCAGGCTGTAATCGAGGAAATACATCATGCCCAGCGTAATGCTGATTGACACCGGCACCGACAACACCACCAGAATAGTGGTCGGGAAATGGCGTAGAAAAATAAACAGCACACCAAAGGCCAGCAAAGCACCGGTGACGCCAGAACTCAGCAGGTTAGACAAACTGTCGGTGACGCCTTTGGCTGTATCATCCATCACATAGATGTTGATGCCATTAAAAGCAGGATCTTTACCGGCCTGATCTATCACTTTCATCGCCGCGCGCGACACTTCGACCAGATTAGCATTGGATTCTTTATAGACGTTCATCCCCACGGCATAACGCTGGTCTAGCCGACGGCCTTCAACCCGTTTCGGCAGTTCCAGTTTGATTTCTGCCACATCACCCAGTTGCAGACCACGGCCAATCGCCAGTTGTTTAATCTGGTCCAGCGATTCAAATTCACCAATCGGCTTGACCAGAATACTTTCGTCTTTACTTCTGATCTCACCGGCTGTCATCGCGAAATTCTGCTGGTTTAAGGTCTGCAGCAACTGCGCAGCATCTAATTGCAACGCACGCAGCCGCTCCGGCAACAACCGGATAGTGACCTGGCGTTTATCCACGCCATACAGTTCGACTTTCGACACGCCCTGCACCCGCTCCAGCGGCCGTTTCACCTGGCGTTCCAGTAAGTCGTAGGCCATCGATAAATCGCGTTCGCTGGAGATCCGCACCTGGAAAATCGGCATGTCGTTGGTATTAAACTGGAATACCAGCACGCGCTCGACGTCTTTGGGCAATAAATGCCGGATGCCATCGAGCCGCTCGCGCACTTCAATACTTTTGGTATTGATGTTCTCTTCCCAGTTAAACTCCAGCCCGATTTCCGCCGAGTCTTCTTTGGAAAATGAGCGCATTTTTTTGATGCCGGTGACCGTCGATAAGGCTTCTTCGACCGGTCTGGTAATGAGCCGTTCTATCTCGGCCGGTGTGGCGTTGGGGTATGGCACATTGATGTAGATCTCCGGAATATCAATGCCGGGGAAATTCTCCAGCGGTAACATCCGGCTGGCGAGTAATCCAAACACCAGGAAAGATAAAAACATCATGCACAGGGTGACCGGGCGACTTAAAGCAAACCGGGTCAGTGCTAAAGGTTTATGTTCCATCAGCCTTTACTCCTCACACCGTTTTACGGGCGGTCAGGTGATAAATCACCGGGATGAAAAACAGTGTCAGCAGCGTCGACAGCGACAAACCGAAAATCACCGTAATCGCCATTGGTGCGCGTAGTTCAGCACCTTCACCGCCAAAAACCATCGGCAGTAAACCCAGGACTGTGGTCAGCGTGGTCATCAATACCGGACGCAGCCGGGTGCCGCCGGATTCGATAATAGCGTCGGTCAAAGCCCAGCCTTCCATGCGCAGCTGGTTAATCCGGTCAATCAATACAATGGCGTTGTTCACCACGATACCGGCCAGCATGATCAAACCAATGAACACAATCACCGAAATACGGGTGTCGGTCAGCCACAAGCCAAGCACTGCACCGGCGCCGGCCAGCGGCACTGTGAACAGGATTAACAGGGGCTGCAGCAGGTTTTCAAACTGCGAGGCCATCACCAGATACACCAGAAATACCGCGAGCGCCAAGGCAATCATCAATGAATTGTACGAACGCTCCATTTCTTCACTCTGCCCAACCAGACTGCCGCTGACGCCGTATGGCAGTTGCACACTTTGCAATACCTGCCGGGCACTCTGCGTGGCCTGCTCTAAATCGCCATAGGCCAGGTTTGCGCTAATGACCGCGACACGTTGCTGGCCGATACGGGTAATTTCACTCGGGCCAATTTCACGGCTGATATTGGCAACGGCTGACAATGGCAGCGGCGAAGCACTACCCGGATTGATAATGATCTGCGCCAGTTCCTGCTCAGAGTTACGGTATTGCTCGGCCAGACGCACGCGGATATCAACTTTACGGTCCTGAATACTATATTGGCCCGCCACTTCGCCACCGACGTAATTCGCCACCCGTTTAGCGACGTCGGAAGCTGTCATCCCCAGTTGCGATAATCGGGCATGGTCAAAATGCAGGGTAATTTCCGGCTGACCACTACGCAGGCTGGATTTAATGTCGGTAAAACGGTTCTGCGCTTCGAGCGCCCGTACCACTTGCTCAGACGCAGCTTTGAGGTTGCCCAAATCGTGACCGGCCAATTCAATTTCCAGTGGTGTCGAGAAGCTGAATAACTCAGGCGTATCGATTTTGGCTGTAACTTCCGGCATGCCAGCGACGGCGTCGCGCATCGCCTGCATCACTTGCTGTTCATCCGTTGCGGTCGAACCGGCTTTTAACACGATATTCAAGCGCCCCCAGTGGCTGCCACCAATACTCGGGTCCACCGTCATTTGCTGACCAGTGCCGGCCTGTGCATAAGTGCGTTCGACCTGGCTTTGTTTGGCGGCGACTGCCGCCAGTTGTTTCAGCGCTTTGTCAGTATGCTCAATGGCTGTACCGACCGGCAGATGCAATTCGACATAAAATTCACCCTGGCTCATGCTTGGGATCACGTCAAAACCTAAACGTGGGATCAGCGCATAACAGGCTAAGGTAACCGCGATAGTTGCCGCCAACATAGCGCCGCGGGCGCGCAGTACCCAGGCTAATGTCCGGCGGTAACAACGCTCCATCGCAACAATAAAGCGCTGGATTACATTCACCAATGGGCCAAACAGCAGGCTGCAAACTTTACACAGCAGGCGCCAAATTAGAGTCCAAATGGTGATAACACCAGAGACCAGCACAGCGATGACTCGAAACACGAAACGCAGTGGTAAAGTCAGCCAGTATTTCCAGTTTTTCACCACAGCCACTGGTTCTGCGTCACTGACAACAGCAGGACCAGCAGTCGCCACCCGTTCGCGCGCAGCCATCGCCGGGATCAGCGTTAATGCCACTAACAGCGACGCCAGCAAAGCGTAAGTAACGGTTAAAGCCTGATCTTTAAACAGCTGTCCCGCCACACCTTCGACAAACACCAGCGGGAAAAACACCGCAACCGTAGTTAACGTCGATGCCGTGATCGCCATTGACACTTCACTGGCACCTTTTTTCGCCGCTTCTAACGGCGACAGGCCTTGCTCGCGATAACGCGAGATGTTTTCCAGGACGACAATCGCATTATCCACCAACATACCAATCGCCAGCGCAATACCGCCCAGGCTCATAATGTTCAGGCTGATATTCTGGCTGTGCATCAGGTTAAAAGTCGCAATCACCGACAGCGGGATAGAGATGGAAATCACCAGCGTGGTCCAGACGTTGCGCAGGAACAGATAAATCACCAGCATCGCCAGTAAACCACCTTGCCAGGCTGATGATTTTACTTCATCGATCGCATCGCTGATAAAAGTCGACTGGTCGTAGACTAAGGTCAGTTCATAACCGGTTGGCAGGTTCTTTTTCAGGTCATCAAGGCGGCTTATCAGCGTTTTTGCTACTTGTACTGTGTTGGCATCACCTTCTTTATAGATAGCAATTTCAATGGCTTCTTTACCATTGACGTAAGTAATACTGTTACGGTCAACAAAGGCATCGCGCACTTCGGCGATGTCGGACAGCCGGACGTGGCTGCCATTTACTGTGGCGATATAGAGGTTGCGCATTTCATCCAAAGTGGCGAACTGATTGATAGTGCGCACCAGATAGTCATGGGCGGCAGTTTCCAGCCGGCCACCGGATTGGTTGATATTTTGTTCTGTCAGCCGCGCGTTGACAGTTTTGATATCGAGTTTCAGTTGTGCCAGCTTCTCGTTATCGATCAGCACCTGAATTTCCTGAGTCAGACCACCGTCTGGCCGCACTGCAGCAACGCCGGCTAACGACTCTAAGCGGCGGCGTAAATCTTCTTCAGCGAAAGTCCGCAGCGCTACTTGTTGCGCGCTGGTTAAGCCTTGTGGTGCATCGCTGCGGGTTAAAGCGAGCCGGACTATCGGATCTAAATTCGGGTTAAAACGCAGCAGCAGCGGCTTTTTAATATCCAGCGGCAGCAGCAGCACATCAAGCTTTTCCCGCACTTCAAGACCGGCGAGGTCCATGTCAGTGCCCCAGTCAAACTCCATAATGACGTCAGAGCGACCGGCGCGCGACACAGATTCCACTTTGCGGATGCCTTTGACAATGCCAACGGTTTCTTCAATCGGTTTACTGACCAGCTGCTCGACTTCAGCAGGCGCCGCACCGGCATATTCAGTGCGGATAGTTAAGGTGGGATAAGACAGATCCGGTAACAGATTAACTGCTAACCGTGACATTGCGACCAGGCCAAACAGCATGATCCCCAGGGTAAACATCCAAATAGTGACCGGACGGGCCACGGCAACGTTGACCAGTTTCATAAACACGTTCCTGTTGTAATTTTTTATTGGAAGACGGGAAGCATAGCGCTTCCCGTACGGTCTGGATTAACTGTTGCTGGCGATCACAGTCACTGCACTGGCATCTTTCAGGCTAGCCTGACCGGCAGTGACCACTTCATCACCAACACTGATGCCGTCAGTGATTTCTACCATGGCGTCATTTTCGTAACCGGTTTTCACAGTTTTGCGTGCGACTTTGCCATCTTTAACTACAAAGACTGAACTGCTGTTATCCATCGCCAATACTGCGCGTTTTGGTACTAACAAGGCATCAGGTTTAGTGTCATATTGCAGTTCGATTTGCGCAAACATGCCCGCTTTTAAAGTTAAATCATCATTTTGCACGCCGATAGTGACACGAGCTGTGCCGGTTGTGGCGTCTACTACCGGTGAAATACGGATGATTTTGGCTTGTAACTGCGGCATCCCAGCAAAGTTCAGGTAGGCGGTCTGGCCAACTTTGGCACGGGTCAACTGATGTTCAGGCAGGTTGATCACAGCTTCAAGATACTGTTGCGAAACAACATGAAACAGCGCTTTGGAGGAGAATTCAGTGATTAACTGACCTACTTTGGCATAACGGCGGGCAATAACGCCGCTGATCGGCGCAACGATCTTAGTATCACGCAGCGCCAGTTCCTGCATTCGCACCGATGCATCTAACGATTCAACTTGCCATTTCAGCTTATCGTAGACGTCGGTACTGACCAGTTTGCGCTGGTGCATTTTCTCAACACGCTCTAATTCGCTTTTCAGCTGGCCTAAATCGGCTTTGCCTTTGGCGAGCGCCAGTTGCTGACGTTCAGTATCTAAAGTCGCCAGCACCTGGCCGGCCTGAACGTGGTCGCCTTCTTCAACTAACAGGGTTTGGACTATGCCGGTGGCTTTACTGTTGACTTCAGCGTCGGCTTTGGCTTCAAGGGTAGAGGTGGTGCGGTAGGTACTGCTGATTTCGCCGCGGCTGACTTTAGCGGCTTCTACCGGAATGCTGACCACAACGTCCTTTTTCTCGGTATCCGGACTGCTGTTTGCAGATTCGCAGCCGCTGAGTAACAAGGTCGAGGTTAATAATACCAGCGACATTGCTTTGGAAAGTTGAGAGATCTTGTTCATGTTAAATTCCTTGCCTGGTGGTCAATTTTTAAAACTGTGATGCGGACAGAGTGCAGCTGTCGTGCCATATGCAATAACACAAATTTTATGCTTTAAAATCATTGTGATATAGGTGAAAGCCAATACTCAGTTGCAACAAGATGTTTCTGTGTTTTAGTAAATTTCGCTATTAATTAGCTATTTGAGTCAAACAGGCTTTGCGACTAATCACATTTTTTTGCGACGTTCCCTGCTATCTCCCTGGCGCAGATGGCCGTATACTGCGCGGCCTTATAACTGGTCTGTCCAGAAACATGTTTCATTCATAGAGTTTGATGTCCTGATGAAAAAAACCTGCATTGCTTTAATCATCTCCGCAGTTTGTTACAGTCAGCTTGCGCAGGCTGAAGGTTACAAATTATTCGAACAATCCGTCAGTGCCATGGGTAATGCTTATGCGGGCCGCGGTGCTCAGGTAACCGATGCGACATTAGTGCATTCCAACCCTGCCGCCATTACCCAATTAAATGGCTCACAACTGGCAGGCGGTTTGAATCTGATCCACGCTGAGACCCGGTACAACCAGGTCAGCGCGCAAAGTGCCAACGGTGCACCTGTAGTTGGTCGTGCTGACGGTAAAAATAGTTTGAACGAAGCCGTGCCTTTTGTGTTTTACAGCACCGAGCTCAACGACAAGCTCAGTGTTGGCACTGGTTTTTATGTGCCATTTGGTTTGTCTTCGGATTATCAGGACGATTGGGCCGGCCGTTATTTTGCTGACGAAACCGCGATAGAAGTGCTGGCCGTCACCGCCGTGGCGGCTTACCAGCTGACAGAGCAATGGTCTGCCGGTATCGGGATCAATTTAAACCACGCTGAGGGCACACTCTCCAAATTCAAGGACCACAGCGGCCTGTGTGAGCTGGGCACTGGCATCAATCAGCTATACAAAGCCGATGTCTATAATCCGCTGCTGTGTCAGAGTCACTACTCAGTCACCGGCGATGATTTAGCTGTTGGTTATAGCCTTGGCTTACATGGTCAGCTGACACCATCACTGCGTGTTGCTGTGGCGTATCACAGTGCAGTGAAGTTTAATTTGCAGGGTGATTCTGAAATCACCAACACTCCGATCACCGGGGCGCAAGTGGCCGGCAACAGCAATTTTATTGTGGTGAGCCCAACGCTGCCGGCGATTAGCAAACAAACCGGCAAGCTGGCGACGAATCCACGCACCACTGAAGCCAGTCAGTTAGCGCTGACCACGCCGGCGAGTCTGGCTCTCAGTCTGGATCATCAGTTCAATACAACATGGTCCTGGCAAGCCAGCCTGAGCTGGACCATGTGGAGTGATTTCCGTTCGATTGATATCATCAGCACCGCCGACACGCCAAGTATTTCCCTGTCGACACAGCTGCCACAGAATCTCAATAGCACCGGTTATATTGGCTTTATTCCGGAACATTGGCGCGACAGCGTTTCTGTGGCTGTGGGGCTGAGCTGGCAGCAGCAAAGCGATCGGATGTTCAAAACCGGCCTCGCGTATGATGAAAACCCGATTGAACAATCGCATCGCACGGCGCGGGTGCCAACCAACGACCGTATCTGGTGGACTTTAGGTATGAACCAGCAACTGACCTCACAGTGGAGCCTGGACATCGCCGCCGGCTGGATGTGGATGGACGCTCTGAATGTTCGCGAGCGCGAATACAATGTTCAGGAAGTCGCTTTGTATAAATCAGGCCTGAGCGCCCATTATCGTAATGATGCCTGGTTACTGGGCGCGCAGCTGAACTACCGGTTCTGACCGGCGAATAGCGGTCACCACCAAAACAGAAGACCCACTATGCCGTGGGTCTCTTTTTATGCGCTATGTTGTGGCGCGTCAGCACTTCATGCAGCTTGGCACTGTCATCAGTGTTTTTTCAGTTCAATTTCACCGGATACGGTCGAAATTTCAACATTACCCTCGCCATTGCCGGTACGGAATTCTAAGTGCCGGCGTGGACCGTATTTAGCGCGGGTGGCTTTGTCTGCAGTCAAGCCGTTATCGATATCACCACCGGCGCTGGCTTCTAAATCAAAACGGGCGCTGACATCGGCATCCAACGTCAGCCGGCTGGCACCGCTGACACTACTGGCAGCAATGCGCGGCGCTTTACTGCCTTTGAGAGCAGCGCGGATCTCACCGTTGACGCTACTGAATTCCAGACGATCCGTACCGGTTAAATCCAGTTGGCCTTCACCGTTAACCACCGCGAGTTCGACTTCTTTTGCACTGCTTTGGCTGCTGATTTCGCCGTTGACAGATTCCAGCTCCAGCGTGCCCGACGAACCTTTGTCACTGATTTGGCCATTGACTGTGGTGATATGAATGCGGCCTGCGTTATCCCGGCTGCTGATCTCACCATTGACGGTTTCCAGTGCGATATCACCTTTGAGCTTTTCGGCATCAACTTTGCCGTTAACTGTGGTCAGCCGCGCCCCGCCTTCAATGCCGCGGGCTGATACATTGGCATTGACACCGCTGAATTTCAGTTCACTGCCGACCGGAACTTCGATGGTCAGGTCTGAGCCTTCTTGTTTTTCCGAACTCCAGCTGCCGTAATTATTCCGCGGCATTTTTACCGCAAAGCGGGTTACACCGTTTTCAGAAGTCAGCTCATAGCCTTCGGCTTTTTCGTCCAGTGTGCCTTTGACACTGAATGTATTCGCTTTCACAGCAACAATCCGCACTTCACCGCGCATGTTTTCGATTTCGATTTTCTCAGACGCCGACACATTACGGCTTTGATCGATCGCTTCACCAGCGGCCCAGGCTGGCGCCTGCAGCAATGCCAGCATCAGGACTGTCAGTTTAAATGGCTTGGTCATGGTCATACTCCTAAGTCAGTTCGCTGGTTTCAACCAGTTTGGCAATGTAATTGAGTTGTTGTTGCTGAAGTCTTTGTAATTGTTGAATAAGTTTTTGGTTGTCTGGCTGAAACGCCAACGCCAGCTCAATTTGAGACTGAGCTTTATTCCAGATGGCGATTTGTTGCGACCAATCGCTGAACCCATCCGGGATTTGTTGCAAGGCTTTGAGCTGCCGGGTTTGTTCTTCCCCCAGCTGACGGCTCAGTTGCTCACTGACCCCCAACAAAGATACTGTGGCTTCTGCCGGGGCTATATTTGGTTCGTTCAGTGCAAGTTGAGGCTCCAACGGCAGCTGCTGCGGCCAGAACCACAAAGTCAGTACCGCTGCTGCGGCAACACCAAGCCAGGCACCATAACTACGACGCTGACGCGGCTCCATTCTTGCGGAAATTTCCGGCCACAAGTCGCGTTGCGGCTCTAAAGCGGGCGCTAACCGCGAAATCATCGCATCTAATTGCTGCTCAGTTTTCATCAACCCAACTCCGTAGTAATTGTCTGGCTCTGTGATACTGCGCTTTGCTGCTGCCTTCGGCAATTCCCAGCAAATCGGCGATTTCGTTATGTTGATACCCTTCCAGTGCAAACAGCACAAAAACCGCCCGGGCCTGTGCAGGCAAACGCAAAATTGCCTGTTCTAGTTGCGGCATCTCAGGGGCGTCGATATATCCCTGCTCTTCCGGCTCTTCGTCTACCACTAACCGCATCACCTTGTTTTTACGCCAGATATCAACGGCTGTTCGGCTACTGATGCTATGCAACCAGGTTGAAAAACTGCTGTCACCACGAAAACCGGGTAGTTGCTGCCAGGCGCGAACAAAGGCTTCCTGTGTTGCATCTTCAGCCTGGCCACGGTCGACCAGCAGCCGCAGGCAAATTGCATAAACCCGCCCTTTAAATTGATGATACAACTGATAAAAAGCTTGTTGATCACCTTTTTTTGCCTGATGGACCCAGGTTTCCAGCTGTTGCTGCATCCCGATGCAATTTCCGTGATTAAGTTCTGTTGTCAGTGTAGTCGCTTGCTGTACTGGATTGGTTTAAAGCCAAAGTTGAATTTGGACAAAAACTTTTTGGCCGCAACTGCAGACAGAAAAAAGCCGGTGAGATACCGGCTTCAGCTTTGTCAATGTGCAGTGTACCAACTAAATCGCCACCGGCGCCTTAATATGTGGATGCGCCTGATAATTCTGCAGTTCAAAATCTTCAAAGCGGAAGGCAAAAATATCTTTCACCGCCGGATTCAGTTTCATTTGCGGCAACGGATACGGCGTGCGGCTCAGCTGCAGCTCCACCTGTTCCAGATGATTCAGGTACAAATGCGCATCACCAAAGGTGTGGATAAAATCACCGGGCGCCAAATCACAAACCTGTGCCACCATCAGGGTTAATAAGGCATAGCTGGCGATATTAAATGGCACACCGAGGAAAATATCAGCGCTGCGCTGATACAACTGACAAGAAAGTTTGCCATCATTGACATAAAACTGGAACAACGTATGACAAGGTGGCAATGCCTGCTTGCCCTGCGCGGCGTTTTCGCGTGGCGAGAAGCTGGTGTCCGGCAGTACTGCCGGGTTCCAGGCACTGACAATCAAGCGGCGTGAATCAGGGGTGCGTTTGATGTCATTGATGAGTTGGCTGATTTGGTCGATCACCTGGCCATCCGCACCTTGCCAGCTGCGCCACTGAGCACCATACACCGGCCCCAGTTCGCCATCATCAGTCGCCCAGCCGTCCCAAATCGACACACCATTGGCCTTGAGATAACCGATATTGGTATCACCTTGTAAGAACCATAGCAATTCGTGAATGATCGATTTGAGGTGACATTTTTTCGTAGTAACCAGCGGAAAGCCTTCGGCCAGATTAAAGCGCATCTGATAACCAAACACGCTGATGGTGCCGGTGCCGGTGCGGTCCGTTTTACGGTGCCCCTGCTCCAGCACATGACGCATCAGGTCGAGATATTGTTTCATGCTTTTGCTCCTTCCCGGCGATATCCCCAGACAATCAGTGCAATCCCTGTCAGGATCATCGGCATACAGAGCCATTGCCCCATCGACATACCGAGGCTCAGAATGCCCAGATGCGCATCCGGTTCGCGGAAAAACTCAATGCCAAAACGGAACACGCCATAACCTAACAGGAACAAACCACCGACATTGCCCGCTGGCGGGTTGCGTTTTTTATACCAAAGCAGCAGGAAAAACAGCACTATGCCTTCAAAAAAGAATTCATAGAGCTGGCTGGGATGGCGCGGTAAAGGCCCGGCGCCCGGAAACAACATCGCCCAGGGCACATCCGATGTCCGGCCCCACAGCTCACCATTGATAAAGTTACCGATACGACCGGCACCTAAACCTAAAGGCAACAGGACAACCACAAAGTCACCCAACTGCAGATAACTCTTGTTGAACTTCCGGCTTAACCACCACATCGCCGTCAATACCCCCAGCACACCGCCATGGAACGACATGCCGCCTTCCCAGGTGCGGAACAAATACAGCGGATCGGCGATAAACCCGGAGAAGTTGTAAAACAGCACATAACCAATGCGGCCGCCTAATACCACACCTAAAAAACCAAAAAACATCAGGTCGCTGACCTGCTCACGGGTCCAGCCGGAATTGGGTTTATCAGCAGCGCGGTTGGCGAGCAGATTCGCCATCACAAACGCAATCAGATACATCAGGCCGTACCAGCGGATGCTGAGCGGCCCCAGACTAAAAATCACCGGGTCAATTTGCGGAAATACCAGATAAGATTGTGACATCAGACAACTCGTGACTATCAATAAACATAAAGGGCCACATCATACGAGATGCGGCGTGAAATCCAAGCAATTTTGCGGTGGGACACAATCAGACTCAGGCACGCAACTGGTTTAACAGTTGTTTCTGATCGAGGAAACGTTGCACCAGCACCCTCACCTGTTTAGGCGACTGACAGGCCAGCACATCCGGTAATAACAACCTGAGCTCAGCCATATCAATCCGGCGCAATAACCATTTGATTTTGGCTAAATTACTGTGGTTCATACTAAAACTGTTAAAGCCCATCGCTGCGAGCGTCAATACGCCCAGCGGCTCCCCACCGAGTTCACCACAAATACTGATCGGGAACTGTAAGCCTTGTGCCTGCTGTCCAAGCTGATTAAGCGCACGCAACACGGCAGGATGCATCGCATCATACAAATTACCAACACGTGGGTTGTTACGGTCAACCGCCAGCAGATACTGAGTTAAATCGTTGGTACCCACAGAGCAAAAATCGACCTTGCGCGCCAGTTCTGGCAACTGGTACATAATAGACGGCACTTCAATCATCACGCCGACTTTCGGTTTAGCGACAATATTCTCACCGTTAAACTCATCGTCCACCTCAAACCAGGCTTGGCGGATCAGGCGCAAAGATTCATCGACTTCAGCGAGATCTGAAATCATCGGCAACAGAATATGCAGGTTGTTGTAGCCAATATTAGCTTTGAGCATGGAGCGAATTTGCACCAGAAAAATTTCCGGGTGGTCCAGCGTCAGACGAATGCCGCGCCAGCCTAAAAACGGATTTTCCTCCGAAATAGGGAAATATGGCAGCGGCTTATCACCACCGACGTCCAAGGTCCGCATCACTACAGGTTTTCCCGGATAACCCTGCAGCACTTTGCGATACAACTCCACTTGCTCAAGCTCAGTCGGAAAGCGGCTGCGCATAATAAAGGGAAATTCAGTACGGTATAAACCAACGCCATTAGTGAACTCAGACTGTGTGGTTTCCAGCTCAATCGCCAGGCCCGAGTTCACCATCAGACTGAAATCCTGACCACAGCTGCTTTTAGCCGGTAAGTGTAATTCCGCCTGATAACGCGCACTCAGCTCGGCATCTTTACTAATCAGTGTGCGGTATTCCTGACAAATCGCGTCGGCAGGCGACACCAGAATGTGGCCCTGATAACCATCGACAATCAGCCGTTGGCCCTGCCATTGCATCAGCGGTAACTCATCAACGCCCATCACCGCCGGAATCCCCAGCGCCCGGGCCATAATAGCCGCGTGGGAGTTCACTGAACCTTTGAGGGAAACAATCGCTACCAGCTGAGCGCGTGGGATCTCCGCCAACATCGAAGCGGACACATTTTCAGCCACTAACACCACGTGCTCTGGCAAGCGATGCTGGCGCTGCTCAGTCTCCAGCAGATGATTCAGCACGCGTTGGCCTAAGTCACGGATATCTGTGCCGCGCTCACGCAGGTATGGGTCGTCCATATCATCAAACTGGCGGGCGAATCGCTCAACGACCAGCTTCAGCGCGCTTTTGGCACACCAACCTTGTTTGATCTGTGCTTCAATTTCATTGCCAAGACTGGCGGCATCAAGCAGCTGATGATACACATCAAAAATTGCCAGCGCATCCGCCGGTAAATGCCCGCTCATCCGCTCTGCCAGCCGGTTAAACTCGGCCTTGGTGACTTTAACGGCACGATAAAAACGATTGAGTTCTTTTTCCGGGTCGTCGGTGTGTTTTAAGGAAATCGCGTCAAAATCACTGGCGGGCTGCAATACATAAGCTTCGCCAATCGCGATACCAGGCGCACCAATCAGGCCTTGCATCTGACTATTTTGTTGCGTCGACGCCGTGCCGCCTGACGACATTTTGCGCATTTCGGCATTCACCAGTACAGACGCCAGCTGCACGCCTAAAGTCACTAAAAAGGATTCTTCGTCTTCGTTAAAAATACGCGAGTCTGATTGTTGAATCGTCAATACACCCAGTACTTTACGGTGATGGATGATCGGGCAGCCTAAAAAGGCCGAAAAACAATCTTCGGAAACTTCAGGGGTGACTTTAAAACGGGGATGCAGATGGGCTTGCGCCAGATTAATCGGCTCTTCGCGCTGACCGACCCAGCCTATTAAACCTTCGGAGAAGCCGATCGAGACTTTACCAATGGCTTGCGGGTTTAGACCGTCAGTCGCCATCAGCATAAAATGTTGTTGTTCGTAATCAGCGAGGTAAACGGAACAGCATTCTGTGCGTAACGCCTGTTTGACGTTGCGGACCAATCCGGCCAAAGCGCTTTCCAGCGATGGCTCCTGAGCTACGTCCTGCACGATGCGCCGCAACTGGCTGAGCATTTCCGACCTCACATCAAAACAAATGCCAGCCAGCGGCCGGCATTTATTTATTTCTTTTTAATTTCCCGTCGAATAAAAGGTAAAGCGATAGGGGCAAACTCTTTCATGACCTTGCGGTACACTTCCCGCTTAAAAGCCACTACTTGCCGCACCGGGTACCAATAACTGACCCAACGCCAGTCATCAAACTCAGGATGCGTGGTTTTCAGCAGATTAACGTCCTCATCCCGGCAGGTCAGCCGCAGCAAAAACCACTTTTGCTTTTGGCCGATACACACCGGATTCGAATCCCGTCGGATCAGCCGCTTTGGTAGTTTATAGCGCAACCAGTGTTTGGTCGTTGCGACTATTTCTACATCTGCAGCGCTGAGTCCGACTTCTTCGTGGAGTTCCCGATACATGGCTTGTTCCGGCGTTTCGCCATCATCAATGCCACCTTGCGGATACTGCCATGAATGCTGTCCGTATCTGCGAGCCCAAAACACCTGTCCCTGGTGATTACAAATCACTATACCGACGTTGGCCCGAAAGCCTTCGGCATCGATCACACAAACCTCTGGCTTGTTTACAACAGCGTTGGACTGATTCTTTCACAAAGTCGCAGGGACAGCAAACTGAATTTATCCGGAGTCACCCCCAAGTTATCCACAACTTAGCTTTTATACAGTATCAGCCTGTGCACTTTTACACAGAGACTGTGCACATGTCTGTGCATATCCCTGTTCTTATCCCTGAATAACTCTGCACCGCCAAAAAAGATTAAACAACAATAACTAAAATAACCCAGATATTTCATGCAGTTAAATCGTTTTAACTCAACAAAAACCAGCCCCTGCACTGTGCATAAGTTGGGTTGCTGATAAATTCGCCAGAATATTCAGACCAAAAATGTTAGTGTAGTCAGAGTGATAGATGGACTGTCTTATGCGCCCTGTTTCTCCTGACTCCACCGCCGCATTGCTGCATCGTGCCCAACAACTGGCTGGCTTTACGCTGGCCGAACTGGCTGCGGAACTGAATCAACAACTGCCTGCAGATTTACAAAAAGACAAAGGTACCGTCGGACAGTTGTTAGAACTGGCATTAGGCGCCAGCGCGGGTTCAAAGGCTGAGCCTGACTTTCCCCATCTCGGCGTCGAATTAAAGACCATCCCCGTCGATAAAAGCGGCAAAGCGCTGGAAAGCACTTATGTTTGTGTCGCGCCAATGACCGGAGCTGCCCTGCAGCGCTGGGAAGACTCCTGGGTCTGTCGCAAACTAGCACATGTACTTTGGGTGCCTGTGTTGGCAGAGCGCGGTATTCCACTGGCAGAGCGCATGGTAGGCCGGGCATTTTTATGGCAGCCAAGCCCCGAACAACAACAATTGCTGCGCCAGGACTGGGAAGAACTGATGGAATTGCTGGCGCTTGGTGGTCTAGCACAGATCAAAGGCAGCCATGGCAAAGTGCTGCAGCTGCGTCCAAAAGGTGCCAACAGTCAGGCGCTAACCCGTGCTATTGGCGCCGACGGCGAACCTGTACAGGCTCTGCCGCGCGGCTTTTATCTCAAAACCAACCTAACCAACCAAATCCTGCAGCAAAACAGCTAGTGAATGTAACGCTGCACTATAGCGTTATATCTGCCGTCGGCTTTAATCGTCGCTAATGCCTGATTAAAGGCACTGACTTGTTCCGGCTTTACTGTCGCTTTACTAAACATCACAAACACATCGGTGTTACCCATTGAAATCGAATGCGCGCCAATCTGTTTATCCAAACCTTTCCGGCGCAGCATGGCATGCCCGACAAAACTGTCCTCCAGCATGCCGTCGATGTCTTCATCCAGTAATCTGGCCAGATTCAGCTCGCCAAGTGAGGCTTCAACAAACTGCTGTTTCAGCGCATCCTGTTTAAATAGCTCAGCGAATTCAGCGCCATAGTAATACTCACTGATGATGCCAACTTTTTTACCGCTACCAACAAAATCTGCCAGGGTATTCTGTGGGTAACCCGCGACATCCTCAGAACGCACAAACAATACAAACTGCTCCTGACGATAGGGTTCTGAAAAATAGGCATATTCCTGCCGGGCTGGCGTCACTGAGGCCCCTAATAATAAATCTACGCCCCCAGTTTTCAACGCGCCGATCAGGTCCATCCAGGTACCCTGCTGTGCCGCGATCTCACAGCCCATTTGGCCGGCAATGGCCTGTACCAGTTCGATATCAAGCCCGGCCGGTTTATTGTCTAGCGATGTGTATTGGTAGGGTTCCCAGGCTTCAAAGCCGAGTTTTAGCTGACATGTAGCAGCCGGCTTAGCTGGCTCTGCTGCAGCAGAAGCCGTTGTAGGTGTCACTTCGGGTTGCGCCGTGCTGGCTGGTGCTGGCGTCTTTGGACCACAGGCGGAGATAAACAGAAAAAGCGGAATTAAGCACAGAAAACTGGTGGATTTCATAAGTTGCCCCGTCGATTTAACCTGTTCTGAGCAAGCTTAGTGCATTTCAGCGTTCTTGGCGGCGGGGCGAGGCTACTGCACAAAATAATTTACAGCGGCCAGTGATTGGCGGCATGTGGCTTCGCTTTTACAAAAATAATTTTTAAACTAATCAACCAGTTGCCAAATCTCTTCTGTCACCCGGCCTTGCTCAGTGCGACGTTGTGTCAACCGCCCGTCAGCCAGACGCCACTGGTAAGCCAGCCGATGAGCCTGATCGGGTTTAAAGCCGTTGTATTCGTGGTACAAATCAGAAGTCAGTTCAATCAAGCCCGCGCTGGTACTGACAATACGTCCGTCGGACGTGGTATTAATCCGGCTAAAATGGCGGTTGGCGACTATTTTCAGCGTTTCGAGCGCCTGTGCAGGTGCTGACACTGGCACTGCTTTGCCACTGCCATCAAACTGACGCACGGCAACTAAGCGCCAGGTGCCGTCGAGCACTGAACTATCCTGTTGAAATTTGCGGTCTGAATTGGTTAATGCCAGCCCATAAAACAGGCTGGAGCAAATCAGCAACAATCCCAGTAAAAAACCGGAGTATAAGTTTCTCAAGCTAAGCCTCAGATCTATATTATTTTTGTTTTTCTATCCTGAGTGTACTCAGTCAGACTGCAGCTTGGCAATCAGAACTTCAGGTTACTGGAAAATATCAAGTTTTCGTCAGTTTTTCTTCCAGCAATGCCAACAAATTCCCTTCGGGATCACGGAAAAATGCCAGCCATAAATCATGATCCGGCATCGGTGCCACACACTGCGGTGGTCGCTCCCCACTGACACCTGCATCCAGCAAGCGCTGGTATTGTTGTTCAATCTGCCGGCACTGCAAATACAACACTGAATTTTGGCCACAAACACCGGCGCCTTGTGGCTGAGTCAGCATTAAACGGACATCCCCCAGCGCTATAAACGCCAGCTGCGGCGCCGGTTGAAACAACAAAGGTAACCCCAACAGCTGAAAAAACGCCACAGCGCGCGGAACATCCGCTACAACATAGGCAATCTGGCGCACACCACTCACTGTTGAAGCTGTCATCGGGGTTGTCCTGTTGCTGAAAATCATCGGGTTACACTGACGAATATCAAGCCGGAAAGCAACTGCTTAGGGCCAGGAATACCGCCAAATTCGCTTGAGAACCGTCAGATATTGCCGGAAGAACGAACCTGTGTTGTATGCAATGCCGTACTTCTGCGCAATTTGCTGCACCCTGGCCGACAGCGCCGGGTAACGCCAGGCCGGCAAGTCCGGGAATAAATGATGTTCAATCTGACAACTCAGATGGCCTGTCAGAATATGCAACCAGCGCGGGCCATTGAAATTAGACGAGCCTAGAATCTGCCGGTAATACCAATGGCCACGACTTTCGTTCTGGCATTGCTCTGGCTGAAACACCTGTGCCTGTTCGGTAAAATGGCCACAGAAAATCACAGTCGATGTCCACCAGTTGCGCAGCAGATTGGCAGTGAAGTTACCGATCAGCACTGGTACAGCCACAGGCCAGCACAGTAATGGATAGACCAGATAGTCCTTGGCAAGCTGGCGCCGGGCTTTGGTAAAAAAGGCTTTTTTCAGTTGCGCATCACTGACCTGACTAAAACGCCCCGGCTTTTTTTTACCAAAAAACACCCGTTGCGCCGCCAGCTCGTGATAGGCAATGCCCCACTGAAATAAGGTACTTAACAGCAGGTAAGTCAGCAGTTGCCAGCTGTTTTGCAGCCGCCAGCGCAGGTCGTCAGACAGCCGCAACAGGCCATAACCGAAGTCGCGGTCCTCACCGATAATATTGGTGTAAGTGTGATGCTCAAAATTATGGGTGCGTTGCCAGGATTTGGCATCGCAGACGATGTCCCATTCAAAACGCTGCGAATTCAGCGTCGGATGTCGTAAAAAGTCATATTGGCCATGCAAAACATTGTGACCAATTTCCATATTGTCCAGAATTTTGGCCAGCGCCAGCAGCAGCACACAAGGCAATAACCACCACCAGCTAAACCAGCATAACAATAAACCGAGCCGGCCGGTCAAAGCACAGCTGCGTTGCCAAAAGACCAAACGTTGCAGGTACGCAGCATCCGCGTCACCCAGCGTAGTTTTTTCTGTTTGTAACAACTGATCGAGCTCAGCAGCGAGTGCTTCTAATTGCTTCGCATCAGGTTTTTGCGATTGTTGTTTTTGCATCAGGCACTTAACTCCACACTTTGTACGGTGACCGGGCTGACGGCTTCGCTGATACACAGCTGGATCCGGCCGGGGCCAGCGTCAGACAATTCACCGGTCAACAGATTTCTGACAACACCGCTGGTTTTTTCACACAGACATTGCATACAGACGCCACGACGGCAGCCATAGGGCACCGTCAGTCCGGTTTGTTCAGCGCGCTGTAACAGGCTGCCATGCCCACCTAACTGGTAGCTTTGCTGGCCAAGCTGCAATTCCACTGGCTGCGTTTCGCCGGCAGATGGCGCCACAACGCCAAAACTTTCACTGCGGATTGCGGCTTTAGGCACCCCCGCGTTTAACAATGCACCACTAAAATCTGCAGTAAATTGCTGTGGACCACACACATAAAAATGCGCCTGCAGATTAGGTTGCAGCTCGCCGAGCAGGCGTTCGGGTGTTAGCCTTCCCTGCACTTCGCTGTCCCACAGTACCAATCGCAGTAATGGAAACTTCGCCTGTAAATGTCCCCACTCCTTGGCAAACAACTGGCGACCGGTGCCGCGGAAGCTGTAAATAAACGTCAGAGGTTGGGCTAACCGACTGATGGAACTCAGCATCGAGAATAGTGGCGTCACGCCACTGCCGGCACCAATCAAACAAGCCGGTTGCTGCCGCGCAATACAAAAGTCACCCGCCGGTCGACTCAGGTGCACATACCTGCCGGGATACAGTGAATGGGGCAAGACACTGGTAAAACGGCCTTGCGGATGAATTTGCACGGCCAGTTCCAGCTCACGTTGTTCAGATAGCCGCTGCTCAGCGCTGCAAATACTAAAGGTTCGTTCCAGCAAACGGCCGTTCATCTCAACAAACAGCTGCAGATGTTGCCCTGCGACAAACGCCGGAAAGCGACGGCTGACTTGAAGTCGTAGCCGCAAACAACCTGCTTGTGGCGTGATGCTGAGGATACGGGCCCGATACAACCCGGCACGGAAGTCCGGGATTAACTTACGCAGCAATGGTTCGGCAGCGGCGGTGAAGCCAGATTGGAGGAACAGGGTTTGACATAGTTCCTGATAGATAGTTTTGAAAATCGCTGACATGACTCTGGTATCACCTGTTAATTCAGCGCACATTTGTACTCTTAAAATCAAACAAAATCCAGAACAAACAAACAACAAACCACTAAGCAATTGTTTTTATTTGTTTTTATAATAAAAGATACTTTGAAAAAATCAGAACTCAAAAATAATTTGAGCGAACAATCGTGCGCATTAATCAAGATATTGTGAAATGCAACGCAAAAAAAAGCAGCCCGCAGGCTGCTTATTCCGACGGGTTGGACTTATGCCAGCGCAGCGATCGCCGCTTCATAAGACGGCTCGTCTGCCGTTTCGCCAACCTGCTCTGTATGTAATACGGTGCCATCTGCGCCAATCACCACCACAGCGCGCGACAATAAACCACGTAATGGGCCATCTGCGAAAGTGACGCCATAATCCTGGCCAAAGCTACTGCGGAAACTGGAGCCATTCAGCACCGCGTCCAGGCCTTCAGCACCGCAAAAACGGGCCTGAGCAAAAGGCAAGTCAGCAGAAACACACAACACTTTGGTGTTGTTCAGACTGCTCAGCGCCTGATTAAATTTACGCACAGAAGTTGCGCAAGTTGGCGTATCCACGCTTGGGAAGATATTCAGCACTAAACGGCTGCCGGCAAAATCTGCCAGCGATACATCGGCGAGGCCTGCACCTGTTAATACAAAATTCGGGGCCTTGGCACCAACGGCCGGTAAATTGCCAACAGTCTGAAACGGATTGCCTTTAAGAGTCACAGTAGCCATATCGATTCCTTTATTTAAAAACTTTGAAGAGTTCAGTT
The DNA here is from genome assembly GCA_946482325.1 of uncultured Chromatiaceae bacterium. The sequence goes on from CAMLRA010000032.1 coordinate 24,045, forward strand.
ATACGAATTGCCAAAACCCTTTTTGGGCTTTTGCGGTTTTTCCTGCCGGGTGACCGGCATTTTGATCTCAATAGCAGTCGCAGCCGGAATTGTTACTGCCACCGGAGGGCGGTCAGCATCTTGCCACGGATGCCAGACTTTCAGCTGATACTGACCATCCGGTACACCATGCAGCTGCGATAGCCCGTCGTTGTTGCTGACTGCCAGATAAGGGCTGTCGCCAACATAAATATAAGCTTGCATATAGTCGTGAATATTGCAGCCAAGTGCGACCACGCCGGCTTTTTCAAACCGCACAGGCGCTTCTGGTTTACCGGCGTAAAGTTTGAGTTCAAACACTTTGGCTGGTGAAAATGAATAGACATGGTGGCGGGTCTTATCCTGATTCGGAAATTCCACTTGCGTGCCTTTTTGCACCGCAGAAACAAAAGGCACAAAAGTCAGGTCTTTTTGTGCTACTTCAGCCGGTTTTCCTGCCGGCAAAGCGGATGCAGTCTTTGGTGACGGTGCGCCTTGCGATGGCTGAGCCAATTGCAGTTCAGCCACCGCATCAGACAGCGGTACGCCTTGCTGGTCTAGAATGCGAATTTGCACTTCCGCAGCAGATACTGCCGAAGGCAACAGGCTGCAACATAACCATATCAAACGAGTAAAAGACATCAGAAAACTCCATTTGCCCGGGGCCCGCGCCCCGTGTTACTCAGTCATCCGGCGTAAATCAGCTTTGCGGGCATGTACTACGCTCGTTGTGTCGGCACGCAGTATAGCAGGCTGTCAAAGTGAATAAATGCCACCGTAGCGGATATAAAGCTGCTAAATTAGCATGTATCAACTGTGAAAAGCCTTAGTTTTTAAACATTTATCACTATTGGATTTTATTGATGCCAAAGATTCGTCAAGCTGCCGCATTCTTGATGCTGCTTACTGCCAGCGCACAAAGCGCTGAACTGACTTCGTGGCTGGAACTGCAGGCCAAAGCCGAATTGGGTTGGCTGCAGCACAGCGAACAATCCAACAACCTCGGTGCCTGGTGGCAGCACGGCACTGGTCAGCTCGCTACTACTGATGATCGTCTGACCACAGGGCCAATGTTGGCTGCGCTACAAATCAATACCGACAGTCCATGGTCTGCCCGTTTACATTTAAGTCAGCAGCAGGCGCTTGACGCCGCCAGTGGCCTGACTGAAGCCTGGCTGCAGTATCAGCCGTTACCACTGGATGGCTATCGGCTCAAAGTCAGAGCCGGCTGGTTTTATCCGGCCCTGTCGCTGGAAAATACCGATTTGGTCTGGAGCTCGCCTTACAGCAGCAGTTTTTCCGCGATCAATAGCTGGTTTGCTGAAGAGCTGCGGGCAAAAACGCTGGAGCTGAATGTCAGCCGGCCCGGCAGGGCATTTAACAGCAACCACAGCTGGCAAGCTGTACTCGGTGCCTTTCGTAACAACGACCCACTGGGCAGTTTAATTGCCTGGCGCGGTTTTGCCGTGCATAACCTGCAAACCCGCATCGGTGGCCGCGTGGACTTTGCACACTACCCGAGCCTACGTCGCTTTCCGCTGGAGCGCCAGCCGGACTGGGTCGAGCCTTTTGTCGAACTCGACGGCCATACCGGCTGGTATAGCGGCCTGCATTACCTGTACCGGCAGGACAGCGAACTGCGTTTTTATCACTATGACAACCGGGCAGACCCGACTGTACTGGCACAGGGACAATACGCCTGGCTGAACAGATTTGATCAGCTGGCCTTCCAGCAACAACTCAGCGAGCGCTGGCGCTTGGTCAGTCAGTATCTGGATGGCCGCACCGAAATGGGCTACGACACGGTATTAATCGACTACCGCGCCGCTTTTGTCCTGCTGAATTACCAGCATGATTTGTGGCAGGCAACACTGCGGTATGACCATTGGCAACAATGGGACCGCGATGCGACAGCGGGTGATGACAACAGTGGCCGAGGTCACAACTGGACCTTCGCCTGGCAATACCCGCTCAGTGAGCGCTGGAGTCTTCTGACCGAATTCAGCCGGATGAACAGCCATCAGGCCAGTCGCGGCCAATGGGCTGGTTGGCCACTACAACGCAACTTTTATCAGAGCCAGTTCAGTCTGATTTGGCGCTTTGATTAAAGAACTTGCCGGCTACGACAACACCAGCCAAATCCCCACGCCAGCCATTAGTCCCGCGGCGATGCGGTTCATCAGTCTGGCATTGCCTTCTTGCATAAACAGCACGCGCAGCGCTTTGCCGCCGCTGGCGTAGAGCAGCAAGGAGGCAAATTCCAGCAGTAAAATGATCGCCAACAACACCAGCAATTGCGGCCAGAACGGTAAGCTGGCGTCAATAAAGGGCGGCAACAACGCCATATGAAAAGCCCAGCCTTTAGGATTCGACACTGCAGTAACAAACCCCTGCGTAAAGAGTTCACGGCGGGAACTTTGTTGTGCCTGCCCCGGCTCCGGGATCGCCAGCTTGCCTTTGCTTTGCCACATTTGCAGCGCCAGATAGCCCAGATAAGCGCCGCCAAGCCATTTAAATGCGGTCAAAAGACCCGGCATACTAAGCAGTAGTGCCGACACGCCGAGCACGGCCGCTAAGGCCACCAGGCCAACGCCGAGCAGCTCACCCCACATCATCCACAATGCGCGGCGCACGCCCTGACTGATGCCGACAGTCAACGCCAGCGTCATACAAAGACCCGGCGTAATAGACACAAACAAAAAAGTCGGGATAAACAAGCCCATCAGGCTTAAGTTGATCAAGATCTCAGCTCCTCTGCGATTGGTAATTTTTCAGGTCGTGGCGGACCAAACAATGCGGCACATTTCGCTGCCAAACCGGGAGCCGCAGCGGCATCGGCCAGCATGCGCCGCCACTCATGGAAAGTAATGGTCACTGGATTGACCGACTCAAAGTCATCGGTGATGCCAAAACGACAGGGAGTATGGTCATGCTCCGCTTCAAAACTGCCAAACAGCCGGTCCCAAATCACCAGCACACCGGCAAAGTTTTTATCGATGTAGATGTCATTACAGGCATGGTGCACCCGGTGCCAGGCGGGTGTATTAAACACATGACCCAAAGCGCCCCAGTGCTTGCCAGCGCGGGTGTGCACAAAAAACTGAAAACCCAGATTGATGGCAACGACCGCGAGCACCAGCTTTGGATCAAAGCCTAGCAACACCAGTGGCAACCAGAATAGCCACATACCAGACAACGGATAGGTCAGGCTCTGGCGAAATGCCGTGCTGAAATTCATTAACCTGGAGCTGTGATGCGCGACATGGGATGCCCAAAGCCAGCGCACCCGGTGCGACGCCCGGTGAAACCAGTAATACAAAAAATCCTGCAGCACAAACAACAGCAACAAGTTTAAAAGATTAAATGGCAGGTCAAACATCGCAAACTGCGCCAGCCAATAAAACAGCGGCATCAGCACCAGCAAGGACAAAGCATCCCCGGCCTGATGCAACGCCGCGGTGGCGAAATTCGCCAGCGAATCACGCCACTGGTAAATGCCAGTCTGCTGTCTGGCGCTTTGATACCATTCAAAAGCAATAAACAGAAAAAACACAGGACTGAGAAGAATAAGGATCGCTTCTACCAGCACCATCGCCATCTAACCATCATTAAAATCAGAAAGTACCAATGTAACATGGCCGTTTTACCGGCTGCACCTTTTTCGCCAGTCGCTGCACCAGACTGGCGCCAGCAACCATTCTCACGCCGAGCCAGTAAAATTTTATTGTTTAAAATCATATAATTAAAAAACGATTGGATTGGAACAGCCCTTGCTGCCACCAGGATGAAACCTGCTGTCGCCAGCCTGACATACAAAGCTGGCAGACTGCTGTCGTCGTTGACCAGGAGGTCTTATGCTGAACCTGAAAAATCACCCGCAACGCGATTTACTCGAAAAGGAACTGCAACAACGGTTTTTCCCGGCGCTGCAGGCCCCTTGCCGGATTTGTCATTGGATGCTGACGGTGGGCCTGGCCTCGCGTCCACTTGAATTTCAGCAACTGCAACAGCTCGCCCACCAATATGGTGTGGCGTTGCTGGAAGGCGATGTGGACCTGAACCTGGATTTAGGCGAGGTGATGCTGCGCTGGGAACGACATTCCGAGTTTTCAACCTACAGCTTTATTAAATCCGGTCAGGCCACTGGCTTCGAAGACCCCTTGAGTTTTCTGCCAAGCCTGGACTGGTTTAACCCACTGCCCGGCCAGTTATTCCGGGTGGTGCAGTTACATGTATTGCCGGCATCTGAACACACCAATGCCGGCGCGCTGTTTGCCGCCGAACATTGTATGTCGAGCCTGCTTGCCGATGGCAAAGCCAGAGTCTGGACTGATTTTCGCAAACACCAGGAAGGCGCCGGCCGCATGTTGCTGCTGGATCACGGCTTATCGCCGTCAGCACTGGCACGGCTGGTGCAACAACTGTTTGATCTTGGCAATTACCGCAAGCTCAGCCTGCTCGGCTGGCCAACCAGCCGCCAGGCGCTAAGTCAGTTACATCTGATGGAACAACAGCTGTCGGATATCACCCAGCGTATCGAACAGCAACAAGGCTCGGACGAGCAATTGCTGCGGGAAATCAGCCAGTTATCCGCTCAGACTGAGCATCTGATCGCCAACAATAACGCCCGGCTGGATGCCAGCGTCGCCTACTACCAGCTGACGCTGGACCGGCTAAAAGCACTACGCGAACAGCAGGTTGACGGCATGATGACATTGCAGGATTTCTCTGAGCGCCGTCTGACCCCGGCCTTTCGCACCGCGCAGTCAGTGCAAAACCGCCAGCTTAATTTGTCAAACCGGCTCGGTCGCTCGACCGAGCTGCTGCGCACCCGCATCAACCTGCAGCTGGAGCGGCAGAACACCGGATTGCTGGCATCGATGGACCAGCGGGTGCGGCTGCAACTGAGCCTGCAACGCGCGGTGGAACGGGTTTCAGTGGTGGCGATCAGTTACTACGCGGTGGCACTTTGCGACAAACTGCTGGCGTCCGTTCAGCACTGGTGGCCGCAACTGCCACTAAAAGACGCGCAGAGTCTCAGTCTGCCTGTGGTGGTGCTGGCGGTCAGTATTTTGCTGTATCGCCTGCACCGGCACCATCGGCACTAGATTGTTGTTCAGTTCTTTTCGCCAAAACATAAGTCGCCGGCGTCGCCCAGGCCCGGCACTATGTAAGCCTGTTCATTCAGGCGCTCATCAACAGCGCCGAGCCAGAAATGCGCCGAAGTCGCAAGCTCACGTTGCAGCAGCGCCAGTCCTTCAGGCGCTGCAATCGCTGCCGCGATATGCAGACTGCGTGGTGTACCGCTTTGCGCCAGCAAGCGCCAGACTTTCAGCAGTGACGAGCCGGTGGCAAGCATCGGGTCAATCAACACCACATCGCGGCCTTCAATCGACGGATTGGCGCTGTAGCCGAGGAAAATATCCTGTTCCATCCCCGCTTGTTCGGCCTGACGGTACGCGCCGATAAAACCACTGTCCGCCTGATCAAACACATCAGCAAACCCCTGATAAAACGGTAAACCGGCGCGCATCACACAAATCAGCAAAGGCTGCTGGTCTAAATCAGCCCCGCGGGCAACGCCCAACGACGTGTGTAACGGAAAGGTCTGATATTGCAGCGTTTTGGATAATTCATACCCTAATAACATACCAAGACGCTGTAAGTTATGGCGAAAACGCCAGCGGTCCTGCTGAATATCCGGGTCACGCATTTGTGCCAGTAGCGTTTGCGCCACGAAAAACTCTTGATTTAATTCGAATATCTTCATAAGTAAGGCACCATATAGTTTAAAAACGAAAACAGCGATAAGCAGCTTAGCCGGTCAGAACTTGAATTCTGCCACAGTCACGCCCATCTCAGCAGAATAAATCCAGCTACTTTGAAGCAAAATGCCCGCTGATTTTTTTCCACATTTTTTTCAACCCTTTTTACAACAGTATGGCCGTGACCTGCTGTTACTGCTGATCTTGCTGCTGGCGCTTGGGGCCGTGTTTTATCCGCTGTATCACCGTCGGCAGCAGCGCCGGCAGCGCGCGCAGCAGGTATATCCAACAGCCT
>CAMLRA010000033.1 GCA_946482325.1 uncultured Chromatiaceae bacterium
GTTTCGTCAGGGCGTGCTGGCGCTGGCCAATGCAACCGAACCTGCAGTACCGGCACTCGACCACGGCGACGAACAGGCGCTGCGTCAGTTCAGCCGCAGCCTGGCCCGGACTTATGGTCTGGCGTCGAGCGTGGTGCTGAAAAACCAGAACCGCATCGACCGCTTTATGCTGAATAACTTAAGCGGTGGCCTGGCCTTTTTAGTGGTGATGTTCCTGTTATTCCAGAGTATTTTCACCCTCGCCGCCCCTTTGATGGACGCAGTGGAAGCCGGTATCGGTGCCTTCGCGCATTGGGTCACAGGTTTTATCGGCGAAGGCGCGACCAGCGATTTCCTCAATGACGCTATATTTGGCGGTGTCGGCTCATTCCTGGTGTTCGTGCCGCAAATTATGATGCTGACGCTGATCATCGGCCTGCTGGAAGACAGCGGTTATCTCGCCCGTGCCGCACTGATTTGTCACCGGCCTTTGAGTTACTTTGGTTTGTCCGGCCGCAGTTTTATCCCTTATCTATCCGGCCATGCCTGTGCCATTCCGGCCATTATGGCGGCGCGCACTATCGAATCGCCGCGTAAACGCTTAATCACCATGATGACCATTCCGCTGATGGCCTGCTCGGCCCGCTTGCCGGTTTATGCACTGCTGATTTCTGTGCTTATTCCTGAGCGCGCTTATCTGGGTGGCCTGGTGAATTTACAAGGCGTGGCGTTTTTTGGCCTGTATCTGATGGGCATTGTCGTGGCGCTGCTGGTCAGTCTGATGTTGTCGCGTTTTGTGGTAAGCCGCGACGAAAAATCCGATATGCCGTTTATTCTGGAGTTGCCAAACTACCGGCTGCCGCACTGGAAGCCGTTGATTGTACGGGTGATGAGTGCTGCCAAAAGCTTTGTCTATCGCTCCGGACCGGTGATTTTTGCCGTGACTGTGCTGATTTGGTTATTCGGTTATTTCCCGCATGACGCTGGTGGCCTCGAGCATTCTTACCTCGGCCAGATTGGTCATTTTATTGAACCGGTGTTTGAGCCGCTGGGCCTCGACTGGCGTTATGGCGTGGCGATTTTGATGTCGTTCCTGGCGCGTGAAGTCTTTGTTGGCGCACTGGGCACTTTGTTTGGGATTGATGGCGCGGACGAGAACATCGCCGGCCTTGCCGCCAATATTCAGGCTGACGGCCTGGCGCTCGGCGCTGGCTTTGGCCTGCTATTGTTCTACGTGGTGGCACTGCAATGTGTCGCTACTGTCGCCACTATCCGTGCCGAAACCGGCAGCAACCGCATCGCGGCAGGTCTGGTGGTCGGTTACGGCCTGCTCGCCTATGCGCTCGCCTATCTGGCGGCGAATCTGCTGTAAATGGTCCCGCATGGGCGATTGCTGGCCGGCAATCGCCATCACCTTCATTTCATCACCATCCTTTTTAAAATTATCTTTCCTTTGAAATCAATGCGATAACTCTCGTTGTATATTTTTCTTAAAAATATACATTGCGCAATATTAGTTATCGCAATAACATATATCCAAGCCAGAACACAAATGACCTGGTGAGCAGACTGCGGTACGGTGAACATCGTGCCTGCAGCAACAAAACAAAGGTTGTTTTTTTAAGTAAATAGTTATCGCGATAACACTTTGCGAAATACGCAAGTCGCGAAAAGCACAAATCAAACATTGGAGATGAATCATGCAAGTTATCTATAAAGCAGTTGTAACCAGTACTTCAGGCCGTGACGGACGCGCAGTGTCCAGCGACAACAACCTGGATGTGAAATTAAGCACGCCACGTGAACTGGGTGGTGCCGGTGGTGCTGCAACGAACCCGGAACAACTGTTTGCTGCCGGCTACTCAGCCTGTTTCTTAAGCGCCGTGAAATATGTCGCCGGCCAAAGCAAAATCGTCATCCCGGCTGACGCGAACATTCGTGCTGAAGTGGGTATCGGCCAAATCCCGGGCGGTTTTGGTCTGGATGTAGAGCTCTTCATCGACCTGCCAGGTGTTTCAGCAGATGTGGCGAACGAGCTGGTGCAAAAAGCCCATCAGGTGTGTCCGTACTCAAATGCGACCCGTAATTCACTGCAAGTCCGCCTGACGCTGGTGTAACCAGCGTCCGTCCCGGACGTTTTTTTTCAGCAAATAGTTATCACAATAACATTTAACGAACTAGCAAATATTAACCTAAGCGCGCCGCAGGCCGCACACTGAATACCGGAGCAAGATGATGAAAACTTTACAGAAATCTATTGGTTACAGCATTGTCGCAAAGGAGCACCACCTGGCTTAATAAGCGAGCAGCAGAGCTGCCTGCAATGGCCTCAGGCAAAACTACACAGTGATGGAATAGTGGCGCTATTTCGAGCTGGGTCAACGCCGAATGAGGCCATTGCGGGCGCTCCCGGACGGGCGATAACAGAATGGTCGCATGCGGCGTTAAATTTTCTCGCTTTAGAACCACTAAAGCTTCAAAAATCTGCCTTGCCTGCGACCATTCTGTTTATCGCTGCTGCCGCTTACTTAAGCCAGGTGGTGCTCCCGGCTAAGCGCCGTTGGTAGTAACACTTTGTACGCCGCGGAGATCCCGGGCGTCGAAAAAAACACTGAAGCCTTTTTAAATGTACTGGCACAAGGCGGTGGCAAACCACTGGAACAGTTAAGCCCAAAAGACGCCCGAGCTGTGCTGACAGGCGCACAAGCTGGTGCCAATTTACCGGCAGCCGATGTCAGTGAAAAATGGATTGTCGCCGATGGCCAGAAACTCAAACTGGTGATTGTGCGCCCGGCCGGCAGCAAAGGCACTTTGCCAGCTTTTATGTTCTTTCACGGCGGTGGCTGGGTGTTAGGTGATTTCCCAACCCACGAACGTTTGATCCGCGACTTAGTCGCCCGCTCCGGCGCAGCCGCTGTTTATGTGGATTACACGCCGTCACCGGAAAGCAAATATCCAACGGCGATTAACCAGGCTTATGCCGCCACCAAATGGGTCGCTGAACATGGCGCCGAGATTAAAGTAGATGGCAAACGTTTAGCGGTTGCCGGCAACAGCGTCGGTGGCAATATGGCGGCAGTAGTCGCATTAAAAGCCAAAGCAGCTGGTACGCCAGCGCTGAAATTCCAGCTGCTGATGTGGCCGGTGACAGACGCCAGCTTTGAGAACGGCTCTTATCAGCAGTTCCAGCAAGGCTACTTCCTGACCCGCAATATGATGACGTGGTTCTGGGACAACTACACCACCAACCCGGCCGAGCGCAACGAGATTTATGCTTCGCCACTGCGCGCCACGACCGAGCAATTACAAGGTTTACCACCAGCGCTGGTCCAAACCGCTGAGCTGGACGTGCTGCGCGATGAAGGTGAAGCCTATGCGATTAAACTGGACCAGGCCGGTGTAACAGTGACCTCGGTGCGATATAACGGTATGATCCACGACTTTGGTCTGTTAAACCCGCTGAGCACAGTACCCACAGTACAAGCCCAGCTGGACCATGCCGCGAGCGCATTGCAACAGCACCTGAAATAAGGCAGATTTGACGCTGCTCACAGCAAGCCGGCCCTGCCGGCTTGTTTCATGAGAGAAAAGAGAATGAACATGGCAGATGCAAAAAAATCCCAATCCGAGCCAAAGCAGTTAAAACCACTGCTCAGCGATCCTGGCTGTGCCTGGCCCGCCAGCGCTTTGCATCTGGATAATCAGCTGTGTTTCGCGCTCTATTCCACCTCGCTGGCCATGACCAAGACTTATAAGCCACTGCTGGAACACATTGGCCTCACCTACCCACAATACCTGGTGATGCTGATTCTGTGGCAACAAGACGGCGTCGCGCTGCGCGATATCGCCGAGAAACTACATACCGAATCCGGCGCTTTAACCCCGGTATTAAAACGGATGCAGGAGATGGGGTTACTCATTCGCGCCCGAAGCCCACACAGCGAGCGCACGCTGGAAATTCGTCTTACCGACGCCGGCCGCGCCATGCAGCAGGAAGCACTGAAAATTAACCAGCATATTGCACTCAGTTGTGGCGATTCACTGGCAGAAGTAGAAGCACTGCGTGACCAGCTGATTAAACTGCGGAAGACTTTGACGGCGTGAGGGTTGTTGACGGGTGCCCCGTCAGCAAAAAAGAGCAGATATTAGCAGTATGTCCAGCGGCAACAACAATGTCGTGCTGACGTTGGATCCGCACTTTTTTATCTCAATCTTCCTTATATAAACCAAGCAAAATTTTTTCCAGAGAATAAAAAAAGAGCCCTAACACAGTATTTAATCCCAAAATCACAGTACCCCAAATAAACCCTTGATCGCCTGGGATATATTCAAGACCAAGTTCAGCATGACGTTCTATTTTGGAATGAATCAAAAACCAATTCGCACACAGCGAAAGGCCAAGGAATACGCCCAGCCAGGCCACTGATATTCTTCGATATCGTTTCACAATAGATTTGATTTTCTCTTCAGTCATAAAATTATGATTTCTCTAAGATTTTTACCAAAAGCTTTGGGGTGACTGAAACACAGCAGAAGCCGTGCCATACGAATTTGCGGCGACAAAAGCAGCCTCTTAAGTAACTTTTAACTATTAAATACGTTCGAAATCAACTGGCTCAGAACAATAATGTATCAAACCACTAGTTTCATTTTGGACCATCACACCAGATGCCAAATAGGCCCAATCGTTTTTTGTATATGCCGGCGAATACTCTTCCAGGTCAATTGAGCACACAACGATACCACTGCTGCCATCCTCAAAAATGACCTTATCGTTCAAATGTATTTCAGTTCCGTCGCGGTATTTCATTTGTTACTTAACGATTAAGCTAACGGAGTGAGCGACAGTTGAGCGCATTGTTAGGCCTCATGCGATGCGAAGGCCAGCACAATATGATTTGGCAGTGCGATGCCGAATTTGCTTCCCCACGGAGTATCAAGTATCGCCGAAGGGTTCAGGCCTGCTGTTGCGGAAGTATTGTGAAGCATATCCAGCATTTCAGCTCCACAAGAAAGCGAGATCTCGATAGCCGAGCTGAAATTCCCCTTCTCAGCATCTTGTTTACGATGTTGATTGAGTGTGATCTCGAGGGCTGAGATTCCGGACATGGTATTTAGAGTGATCATCCTTGCCCCATCATTACCTGAAAGCTCTCTAAGCCTTGTAAATGCACCCGTTGCCAAGAATACAGCTTCACTCTGCTGAGCCGATTCGACTGAAAGAAAGAGTTTTGAACCCATCCGGCGGTCTCCCTTGAGCCCTAACATATTAATCAAATGCAAAACGCCTGCTTTTAAGATTGCGCCGTGTCTTATTTCCTTTTCACACCCATTCAAGTTAACCAAAAAGCAACTTGTAATCAAACTTTTAGAGCGCTTGCTCGCTTTGATAATTACGAAAGCATGCGCAGCGCAAACGTTCCTGAATAATGCACAAAATTTAATTTCGGTAATCAAGTTTTCCTGATTTGCAGCAGTCATCGCAGACAGTTTTTGGTAATAAATCGACAGCGTAAATGAACTCCCAAAACGGACGGGCAACAACGTTAGCAGACCCTCTGCGGCAGGGATGCCGCAGAGGAGCCTACACGGATGTATTCAAGGCGTGTCTGCGTTGTTGTTGGCCGTGCCGTTTGGGTTTTGTCTTTCATTCAGTCATGTACGGCGGCGCTGCGCTTGCGCGTACCTACTAATACTCAGGTCGTGCCGCGGCCCCCGTTCCCAAATGCACTCGAATTAAGAACTCTGCTAAACCCTACTTCTCCACACTCAACATATATTTCGCTACGGCCAGCCGGGTTTCGGCGTCGAGGTAATCCTGTTTTGGCATGGCTGGATAGTCTTCGCGTTTTTTCGTTGGGTTGGCGATAAAATCGGCTAAGGCTTGCGGGTCATCCATGTACAGCGACTGGATCACTTGCACTGGTGGGCCAATCAGGCGGCCGGTGTAGGCGTGGCAGCCGGTGCAGATGCCGAGGTAGGCGTATTTGCCTTTATCCGCCGTTGCAGTATTGCGCGGTGCGGCTGGTGTTTCCAGTAAATAGCTGGCAACTGTATCCGTATTCGTGAAGCTACAAGCCGGCCAGTCGCCGACGCCTGCTGAGACATAACGCTCAGGATTGGCGATACAGCTTTCGGTGACTTTGCCAACGCGGACAATATCCGGCTCGCCTTGTTTCAACTCAGCGCCGAGCAACACTTTAGCTTCAGGGATTGTGTCAAAACCGTTGTGAAACATCAGGTTATTTAAAATCTGGATTTTATCCGGCGTCGGGTCTGACTCCGGGTCCAGCTGGGCATTCGGCGCATTTTCGTGGTCGGTAATGATGATGCCGGCGACTTTGTTATCAACAATCAGGTTGTCTTCGAGAATGACATTATCCGCCGCCATAATCAGGATGCCGGTACCAGCCGGAATGCCCGATACCATAGAGCCCGGCGCACCAAAGTTGGCAGTGTTGTTATTGCGGATCCAGTTATTACGGATAATCACCGTGTGGGTGTCTTTAATTGGCAATCCGGGTGTGACAAAGGTCAGAATGCCGCCGGTGTTATTGTGGACAAAGTTATTTTCCACCACGGCATAACGGCTGTTCTCGATTTCGATACCAGCGACGCTGTCGAACACTTCGTTATTGGCAACATGAATATGGTCACTCATACCAACATAAATAGCGGCATCTTCAATGCCAGACACAATATTGTGTTCAATCAGACCGTTTTCGCCGAGCTGCGGAAAAATACCGTACACGCCAGTGTCGTCGATAATGTTGTTGCGAATTTCAAAGTTATTACCGGCCTGGCCCATGATGCCATTGCCTTTGTATTTGGTGATGAGGAAGTTCTCAATCAGGATGTTATTGCCGGAATACAAAATGGCGTCGTTCAGCCGTTCTTCGCCAAATAACCGCGGTCTTTTACCGTCGATAATGACGCCGCTTAAGCGAATGCCGTCTTTGTCGATGTAGACAGTTTCGACATAATCGCCGGGCCAAACCTGGATCACATCGCCCGGATTGGCGGCTTTCACCGCATCCATAATCAGCATGCCGGGTTTGACCTGATGCACTTTGCCGGGCGCTGTGTCCGGCAGCACCGATTTTTTCACATTGGTATTGGCGCCCGCGACCTGCAGGCTGGCTTCTTTGACCACGGCAGCCGGTGCCTGCGGTTTTTGGCCCCACAGGTAACCACCGGCCAAAGCTACCGGCACCAATGCCGCCACTATCCAGGTTGTTTTCATTCTTGCTGCTCCCCGTTTGCCGCCAATGCCGAGGCCTGGCTGATATTGTTGTTTGCTGTGGATGTCCTCGTTTCACTGCTCGCGGAAGTGGATGTCCTCGTTTCAGCAGTGGATGTCCTCGCTTCGGATCTGACTTCAGCAGGCAGTGGCAAACCAGATGGCAACTGCTGTGGTAACTGCGGTGTCAGACTTTGATCGGTTAAGGTCTGTAAAAAAGCCGCAATTTGCTGATTTTCTTCGGCACTGAGTTTCGGCTCCCAGATATGCCAGTGGATCAGCAGGTTCTCGCCTTTTGGCACGGCATGGCCACGTCCTTTGCTGTAGAACTCTGCCGCTTCCTCTAAAGTGGCAAAACGACCTGAGTGCATATAAGGCGCGGTTAGCGCGACGTTCCGCAGCGTCGGCACTTTAAAACCACCGCGTAATTTGGCGGTTTCCGCTGTGGTGCCGGCGCCGGCGTCAAAGGCATGGCCTTCCGGCTCCGGCGTACCAATCACAGCAATTTGCTGGTTGGTAAATAAAGGTGGAGTGTGGCATTCGGCGCAGCGGGCAACAAAAGAGCGAAACACGTTCATGCCTTTGATTTCAGTCTCATTTAACGCCTGATGAAAACCGTGCGCATAGTGGTCGTAGCGGCTATTGAGCGAAATTAACGAACTTTGAAAAGCGGCAAGTGCCGTGACCACTTGTGGCAGCTCAATTGGCCCCTTTTGGCCAAAAGCGTCGGCGAACAAACGTGGATACACCGCATTGGCATTTAAATCGTGCAGCAGTTTTTCTGGCGTGTTCGCCATTTCATCGGGCGCAAACAAAGGCCCGGCGGCTTGTTGTTCGAGGCTTGGACTACGGCCATCCCAAAACAGCTTTTGTAAGAATCCGACGTTCCATAAAGTCGGCGCGCTACGTTTGCCCTGCTGGCCAAAAGCACCGGTACTGACGGCTTTGCCATCGGTAAAGCCTTTGTCCGGCTGATGGCAGCTGGCACAAGCCTGGCGTTTGTTGGCAGACAGCAGCGGGTCAAAAAACAGAAAACGGCCAAGGTCAATTTGTTGGGGGCTAAAGCCGTCCCGTGCCGCCGGCAGCGCGGTTTTAGTGCCGCCCACGCCTTTGTTTTGCAGCGAATCATATTGCTGATACAGATTCACCAGTTTGCACTGATTGCCAACCGGTTCAAAACTTGGCGGGCAACTGGTTGCTAGCCGGATCTGCACCGGCGCTGCAATCGCGGCGGTGCAGCACAACAAAACAAGTATCAGCCAGCGGTTCACGGTAAAGACCCGATATAGGCAATGACTTGTGCGATGTCTTGTTCGCCTGGCAGCGTGCGCGCCATCAGCGCCATCTGCCGGCCTGGCTTATCGCTTTTATCTGCACCACGCACACCAGTGCGGAAATAGCTCAGTTGTCGTTGCAGATAAGCCGCATCCAGCTGGCGCAATGCCGGTGCTTTGAGCGCGGCAACGCCTTCCGCTTTTGGACCATGACAAGCGCCGCAGCTGTTGATGTAGATGCGTCGGCCTTTATCGACCTGAACCGCATCGATGGCCTGCGCGGTTTTAGCCGGCGCTGGTAACCCGGCAAAATGGCTGGCTAAAGCCTGCAGATCGTCGTTGGTTAAGTCTTTGGGCAAAGCGGCCCGCATCTGCGCGCCAGTGCCATCTTCAGCATGCGCCCCACGCAGACCGGTTTGAAAATGCTGCAATTGGCGCAGTAAATAATCTGGCTGCTGCGCGGCCAGCGCCGGTGCTTGCAGTGCGGCATTGCCACTGCCATCGGCCTGATGGCAACTCTGACATAGCGGTAACGCGGCCGACGCCGCCTGTAATGCGGTGCTGATAAGCAAAAACAGACTGCTGCACAAGCTGCACAATAAGAAGCGTAATCTCACACAAACTCCTGCATCAGTTGCAACCGGCAGTGCCCACTCACCCCATGGATTGGGCGGGCAGACATCACGCCGGTCGATAGACTTTGATGCTTGTAGGGTGCGTCGGCAGGGGGCAGCCAGCAATCAAAATAGTGTACAAAAGTGTACAAAATCGGGCCGTCAAAGCGACACATCCGGCCTGCTCCGGCAAGGCAAAAACTGGCTATCGGTCACAGCGAAACCAGGCTGCAAGCCGCGTAATATAAGGATTGCTCTCACTTTCACCACCACGACGGCGGCATAATAATTCCGCTACCTATTGGCGTTTCGTGCAGCCAGCACTGGCCATGGCTGTGTTGCGTTCAACCGGTGCACCGATATTATCGGCTAAGCGGCTGTCGCCATGGTTTAGTTCCGAACACAGGCGCACAGCAAGGCAGACCGGTAGCTGCCGACATAACTAAAATAATCCGGAGAACAGAGATGACAGGTGTGAACAAGCAACACAGGAAGACGCCCCTCGCGTTTTACATCGGTCTGGTCTGCAGCAGCGCGCTGTATAGCCAGGCCAGCGGTGCACAAGCGCAACAAACCACTGACAAAAACGCCGAATCAGCCATCGAAGTGATGACAGTCACAGCACAAAAACGCGTGCAAAATCTGATGGAAGTGCCGGTCGCTATCGATTCCATTTCGGCGAAAGATTTAGAAGAAACCAACTCGGTGCTTTTGGGCGATATCGCCGACTACACACCGGGTTTTAAATTCAGCAAAGACGCTGTGGCGCAGGCGACAGCAACGATGCGTGGCGTGTCGAGCTCCAACATCAGCACCGGCGGCGACCCGTCGGTGGCGATTTTTTATGATGACGTTTATCTGCCACGCGCAGCGCAAAGTGTGTTGTTTGCCGATATGCAACGCATCGAAATTTTAAAAGGCCCACAAGGCACCTTATTTGGTAAAAACGCGGCGGCCGGTGTAGTCAGTATGGTGCCAAACGCCCCCGAACAGAGCGACGAAGCTTTTCTCAAAGCCACGCTCGGCGATTATGGCCTGCAGCGCTTTGAAGGCATGGCCAATACGTCGCTGTCCGACCAATTTGCCGTGCGCATCAATGCATTGTCGAACCAGCGCGATAGTTACATCGACAACGTTTATAAAGACTATCGGGGCGAGGAGCTCGGCAATGCCAACCATCAGGCCGCCCGTATCGCCGCGCAGTGGACACCCACTCAAAGCACCAAAGTCCAGTTCAGTTACGATTATGACGACATGGACCAGGGTTATTCGCCAGCCATCGGCCTGAGCCCTTATGCCTACAGCATGAACCCGCTGGACCGCACCATCGAAAACGATGTGATCGACGGCCACGAGCGACGCGACATGGACGCCTGGACGGTAAAAATCAACCATGAATTTAACAGTGACTGGTCTGGCAAACTTATTTCCAGCAAACGGCAATGGCAAGTATCAGGCCGCGACGACGCTGACGGCACCGCCGACAAAACCCGTTATCTCGATACCATCAACTTTGAAGATTCGGACATTTTCTACAACGAGCTACAGCTGAACTACAGCCACGACAAGCTGAACTATGTCGGCGGTATCACTTACAGCAAAGAAAACGTGCACCAGACCACCACGCTGGATATCACCGCCGACACTATCGCCCGGCTGACCAGCGATAATCTCAATCAAATGCTCGGCGGCGCTTTGCAACAAGCCGGTATTCCGCCGCAAGCTGCTGGCCTGCCGATTGACCATATCTGGAAACCGGCCGACTGGGCCAATGTGCTGAGTATTCTGGCAATGATGGACCCGTCTGTGGCCGGCCTGCTGCAGCAGTTAGGCGCGGAGCCATTCAGTCCGGAACTGGCGGCTGCGATCAGCGCCACCGGCGACCTGACTTATCAGCTGATCGGCGGTGGCCTCGGTATTGCTGAAATTTTTGGTCCATCCAACGCCGGCAAAATGTGGCGTGAAGATATCGTCAACAACGGTGTATTTAACTCTTATGGCATCTATTCCGACGTCGACTATCAGTACAACGACCATTGGGGCTTCACTGCTGGCCTGCGATATAGCCGCGATGAAAAAGAATTCAGCTGGGATATCCGCGAACGTTCGTTTGGCGCCTCGCTGCCGAGTCTGACCGAGTTTTTATTCCCGCTGGTGACCAACCTCAAAGCCAGCAAAGACTGGAGCAAACTGACAGGCCGTGCTGTGGTGCGCTTTCAGCCAGATGCCGATCAGCTGTGGTTTTTATCTTACTCAACCGGTTATAAATCAGGTGGTTACGACTCGTTAGACCCAATGTCTGCTGCCAATCCTTATGCGCCGGAAGCAGTGAAAAACATCGAGTTAGGCTACAAAGCCGAACTGTGGCAAAGCGTGCGGGTACAAACGTCGATTTACAATATGGACCTGACCGATCGGCAACGCTCAGTAAGCAGCAAAAGGCCGGGTGATGGCGTGGCGGTACCAATCATCATCAACGGTGACCAGGATATCCGCGGCATGGAGCTGATCGTCGACTGGCAGGCGACCCCTGCGCTGAAACTGGGACTGGTCACTGAATACCGAAAAACCGAATCGAACTGGCAGCAGTTTTATAACGGCGACGGCGACTTAGTCACCGACACCGAAAAAGATTCCAGCGCCGATGCCTACACCCTGACCGCCGACTGGACACCAGATTGGGGCTTCGGGGATGGTCAGTGGAAAGTCCATGTGGACTATGTGTATGAAGAAAACACCCGCGCCGACGACCCGGACATTCTGGCGATAGCCAAACAAATCCCGGCTTATTTTGCTGACAGTAAAAACCTCAACGCGCGCATCAGCTGGCAAAGCAACAACGACCATTGGGAAGTGGCGGTATTCGGTAAAAACCTGACAGATAACGAAACAACAGGTGGTATCGGTGGTTTTGCCGCCGCCGTGCTTGGCACACCAATCACCTCACTGAACCCGCCACGCACAGCGGGCGTGGAAGTGAAATACCAGTTCTGAGTGGTTTTAACCTGTGACCTGCAGCAGCGCGCTCTCCCCTTGCTGTTGCAGGTTTTTTCCGTTTAGCGCCCTGCATGCCGCAGCTGTTTTTGCTGGTACATCCGGTCATCAGCGATGCGGATGAGCTGATCAGCGTCTGAGCCGTCATCCGGAAACAATGCCTGACCGATACTGCAGCCAATCTGTACTGTCGCCATACTCAGAGCAAAAGGTTCCGCCAGCGCCTGCGTGATTTTATATTCAACCTGTCCCACTTCCTGCGGCGATTCGAGCTGCGGCAACAAGACAACAAACTCATCACCACCAAGACGCGCCACAGTATCAGAGGCCCGCAATAATTTACGTAGCCGCTCCGCAATGGCTTTGAGCAATTCATCACCGGCGGCATGCCCATATTCGTCATTGACCGGCTTGAATTTATTCAGATCGAGTAACAACACCGCCAGCTGGCGCTGATGCCGGCTGCAATAAGTCAGGGCCTGCTGTAGCCGGTCCATAAATAATGCCCGATTGGGTAGACCGGTCAGGCTGTCGTGCTGCGCCATATAACGCATCTGCTGTTCAGTTTTTCGCCGCTCCGTGAGATCACGGGCAACCCCGACCACCGCGATAAACTCGCCGGCTTCGTTATAAATCCCGGCAGTTTTCACCTCACTCCAAACGGTGCCGCCGTTTTTGTGTGGTTGTTCCAAATCCGCCACAAACTCAGGGTAAGCCAGCCCAGCGTCTACAGCCGCACGAGCCTGCCGCATCTGATTCAAGACCAGCTCCGCGGATTCCGGCGTCAGCGCCTCAGTCACGTGCTGGCGCATCGCTTCTTCGGCGGTAAAACCACGGTGACGCTCCACCGACGGGCTGACATAAGTGATATTGCCAGACAAATCCATAGTCCAAATCACATCACTGGCATTGTCGGTCAGCAGCCGGTGCCGTGCCTCACTCTGGCGTAGTGCTTCGCGATCCCGCTGCCGCTCCAGTGCTATCGCTACCATAGAACCAACATCGCTCAGCACATCAAAATCCTGCGCACTAAAATCTGCGTTCTGCCACACCAGTAACACACCGGGGATTTGACTGCAGTCACCCTGCAGTGGAAACGCACAGAATTGCAGCTGACCAGCCGGTACGCCGGTAAATGCCGGGCTTGGTTTACCCAGTTGCGGCACCCGCAATAAATTGAGGCCTGGCGTGTCACAATCATCGCCAAAGATCTCTATCCGCCGCTGGATCTCGGTCCAACCCGAGGCGCAAAGGTCAACATGAATAATCTGCGGCAAGCCTTTGGGCCGGTCCAGTAATAAAATTGGGTGGTAAGACGGGCGAAATTGCTGCAATAACTGCAGTACCGTCGTCATCAGCTCATTCGGTGCAGTTTCGTCCCTGAGCATCTGCTGCAAAATCTGACTACGGATATGCTGCCAACTCTGTTGCTGCCGTTTTTGCGCCAGTAACTGATGCAAGCGCCGGTTGACCTGTGTGATGTAAGCCAGCAGCGCCAGCGCCAGCAGCAAACCAAGTAACACCAGTAACGCAATCAGCACCCAGGTCAGGTCAATAGGCGTACTGGCCTGATACAAAAAGTCAGCCAAATCCGGTACTGCGCTCAGCAACCCCTGCTGCTGATAGACTTCGGCAATATGTAGCCAGCGATCCGGATTGATATAGCCAGGCGCAATCAAATCGGTCTGCAGCAGCGGCTGCATAGCAGCAGCCTCCGCCAGTAAAAGTGCCGTGCTGCTGCCAGACGGGTAATGTTGCTGCATGTATGCAATGACTTCTGCCGGATGCTGCATGGCATAAGACCACCCCCGCAAGCTGGCGGCACGGAACTTCTCTACTAACTGGGGATTTTTGAGCCATAGCTTGTTGCTGGTGAATAAATTGTCGCCGTAAAAATCGATGCCGGCACTACGCGGAGAAAATTGATGATAGGCGATGCCAGCCTGCTGCAAGATTAGCGGTTCATTGGTGCTGTATGCCGAGATTGCCGCGGCTTCGCCATTCAATAAATCCGGAATTGAGGTTTCATGTTCGATTAACTGATAGTCCTGCTCGCCAAGGCCTTCACGGCGTAAATAAGCACGCAGCTCTTCGGCGCCGGTTTCCAGCAAAATTTTCTGGCCACGCAGCAGTTGCAGATCCGGTACGACACCGATTGGTTTGGTCAGCAACACCAGCGCAGAATGCTGAAATACATTAGCGACAAGCCGCACTTCGTGGCCATTGGCGAAGTCGAGTAATAAAGCACTGGTGCCTACGCCAAATTGCGCCCGGCCGGATAACACCTCGTCTACCACCTGCAGTTTTGGCTTAGCAGCCACCAGCTCTACTTTCAGACCAGCTTCCGCATAATAACCTTGCTGTTCAGCCGCGTAGTAACCGGCAAACTGAAACCCATGTTGCCATTTCAGCTGCAGCCGCACTTTTTCAGCCGCAAACAGGACTTCGGCCGGCCAGCACAGTACTAGCAGGGCCCAGCACCAGCGGCTACTCACCGATGTCCTCGAACCATAAGGCTGGACGTTCAGCAATAAACTGCTGCATCAGTGTCTTACAACGCTCATCCTGCAGATTAACCAGTTCAACGCCCCGGCTTTGCAAATAAGCTTCCGGGCCCTGAAACGTCTGATTTTCCCCAATGACCACCTTGGGAATGCCATATAGCAATACAGTGCCACTGCACATGTCGCAGGGTGATAAAGTCGAATACAACACAGCCCGGCGATAATCAGCCGCTTTGAGCCGGCCGGCATTTTCCAGGCAGTCCATTTCGGCATGCAGAGTACAGCTACCTTTTTGCACCCGTTGATTGTGGCCACGCCCAACGATGTTGCCGTCAATCACCAACACAGAGCCAATCGGAATGCCACCCTCGGCCAGCCCCAGTTCGGCTTCAGCGATCGCGGCCTGCATAAATGGATCAGACATATCAGAGTCCTGCAGCGAAAAGGAGAAGGAAGATTAAGCCTGTGCCGTCAACGGCTTGCCGTCAAGGTTGAACCAATAAAGGAGTGATTAAATTCTGTAACCACTGAATTGCCCAGTGCAATCTTGGCGTAAGATGACTCCGGTGCGGATACAACAGCCAAACTGGCATCGCGGGCTGAGTCAACCCTGGCAATACTTCAACCAGAGTTCCAGTGGCGAAATGGTGCGCCAGACCGAATCTGGGTGCCTGAATCAGGCCAAGCCCTTGAATACAGGCAATTTGATAACTGTCGGTATGATTGACTGTCACGGCACCGGGTAAAGCCACCAAATGCTGTACACCGTCCTGCAGAAAAGCCAATCCCGGATCTACGGCGCCAAAATGGCGGACATAGTGAATTTGCTGATGCCCGGCCAACTCAGCCACTGAGGTGGGAATCCAGGTTCGTTGCAGATAAGCAGGACTCGCTGCGAGAGCCAGCGGTGCCACGCCCAGTTGCTTTGCCACCAGCCCTTCACTGTCGACACTGCCGATACGCAGCACTAAATCAAAACCTTCAGCGACTAAATCTACTTTGCGGTCGGTACAGCTGATATCCAGTTGCAATTGTGGCTGCCCAGCTAAAGCCGCTGGCAACGCTGGCAGCACCACTGAACGGGCGATGCCGGTTGGCATGTCGATGCGTAACTTGCCAATAAGCTTGCCTTGTTGCGGCACAAACAGCTGGTTCAGTTCATCCAGTTCGGCCAGCAACTCGACACATCGCGGATAAAATAGCTGGCCGTCACTGGTCAGCTGCACCGTCCGGGTGGTGCGCGCCAGCAACCGACTGCCCAGCTGCGTTTCCAGCTGGCGTAACAAAGTCGACACATAGGTATTGGACAAGCCAAGACTTTCTGCCGCCCGATGAAAACTTTTCAGTTCAGCAATACGGGCAAAGACCCGGTAGGCCAGCAGTTCATCTTGCATCAGGATTATCCTCTAATAGCAAATGGTCTAAGCATTTTTAGCATATTTATTGGTAATTTGCTTAGCAATACACTGCGGCTGTAGGTGGCAATTCAGCCAATCTCCAGGAGCAACAGATGAGCAATAAAATCGTTTTAATTACCGGCGCCAGTCGCGGTCTGGGTAAAAATGGCGCGTTAAAACTGGCTGCTGCCGGTTTTGATCTGATTCTGACCTACCAGCACAATGCACTGGAAGCCGAGGAAGTGGCGGCACAGGCACGGGAGCTGGGCCAGCGGGCTATGACGCTGCAGCTGGATTTGTCCACACCGGACCAGCTGAATGACTTTATCAGCCGGTTGCAGGACAGCCTGCAGAGCCGCTGGAATGGCCGCCGGCTGGATGCAGTGATCCATAACGCCGGTATCGGTGTCCACACACCATTTGCCGACACCAGCATGGCGCAGTTTGACCAGCTGATGAATATTCATCTGAAAGGGCCCTACTTTCTAACCCAACAGTTGTTACCGTTACTCGCCGACAATGCACGTATTTTGCAACTGTCGACCGGCCTGACCCGCTTTGCCATCCCGGGTTACAGCGCTTATGCGATGATGAAAGGCGCAGTAGAAACCATGACTTTGTATCTGGCGAAAGAGCTGGCGCCGCGGGGGATCCGCGTTAACGTGCTGGCACCAGGTGCCATCGAAACCGATTTTGGCGGCGGCGCAGTGCGGGATAATCAGGCAATTAACCAGTATCTGGCCAGCAACACTGCGCTTGGCCGTGTTGGCCAGCCGGATGATATCGGCGCTGTGATGCGGCTGTTGCTGAGCGACGACGCCGGCTGGATCACGGCCCAACGTATCGAAGCGTCCGGTGGCATGTTCCTGTGATTTAGGTTTTGCCCCACGGCAGCGCTGCTGGGGCAGTCTTCTGATGCTGAACATTTCGGTGCATTCGAGAGTAAAAATGGTATACAGATAGTGTCAAGATTTTTTACTAAATAAAGGGATTACTGCATTAGAATTAATTAATATTGTTTACTATTAATCACTTAAAAAGTTGGCCTGTCCTATGCACTTCATCAATCAGCAATGATGCAAACATGAGGTAGTACCAATGAAAGCTAAAACTTTGTCGTTCGCCGCTTTATTGTTCTCAGCTGTTTTTGCCAGTCAGTCACAAGCCGCGTTGGTCTACAACGGTGGCGCGTCCACGTCGGACGGCGGGTTCTATGCCGATCAGGGTTACCTCTACACTGAAGCCGGCGTGAATTTTATGCTGAACAGCGCTTCTGCCGTCAACAGCATCAAATGGTGGGGAGCCTATGATGGCAACCAAAACCAAACCGATAATTTCTTTTTACGTTTTTATGCCGGCGGTGCAACCCCGGGAGCTTTGCTGTATAGCTTTAACTTAGGATCCGGCAATAAAACGGCCACCGGCAATGTCATGCTGAACGCATGGACCGAGTACAGCTATCAGTCAGCTTTCAGCGCTTTTAACCTGGCCGCGAATACCAGCTATTTCATCAGTCTGTCTAACCAAAACTCCGGTACTGATACCTGGTTCTGGGCTAACGGCAACGGCCCGAGTAATAACGGCGCTTCTTACGGCGGTTCCTGGGTGAATACCGGTGCTTCGCTGGCCTTTGAACTGAGCAATGACAATACGACACAAGCAGTATCGGCCCCGGCAACTTTAGGCCTGTTTGGCCTGAGTTTAATGGCGCTGGGCCTGCGTCGCCGTCAGCGTTAATTCTTCGCTTTGCAACGGGCCTGTTTCAGGCCCGTTTGCTGAATCAGCCACTCCCACCTTTGTTCGTTGCTGATTGATCAACAGCAGCAATTCGGCCGCAGCGGCAGCGTCTGCCAAAGCACGGTGATGCTGTTTTAGCTCCAGACTAAAATGCGCCGCCAGATTACCGAGGCTGTAAGAGGCTAAACCGGGGAAATAGCGCCGGCTTTCCACCACAGTGCAAAGCTGTGGTAATTGCAGCTGATAACCACAGCGGGCAAATTCGGCGCGGATAAAACCATAATCAAACCGCACATTATGCGCGACAAAAATGCAGCCCTGCAGCTGTTGCCACAGCTCCGCTGCGATATCAGCAAATACCGGCGCCGTGGCAACCATAGCATCAGTGATACCGGTCAACTTACTGATAAAAGCCGGAATACGCCGCTGTGGGTTGATCAGTGTCGTATAGCGGGTTATTTCGCGGCCATATTGCAGTTTAACCAACCCAATTTCGGTCACCCGGTCATGGCCGGCTGTGCCGCCGGTGGTTTCAACATCAATGACCGCGTACACCCGCGCCGGGTCCAGGATCCACTGAATCCGCTCCAATCGGACAGCAAAACCCAGCTCACGCAAGCTATGCAGCCGGCTTAACTGGTTGCGGCGCACGCTGTCACCCGGTGCTTTGATTTCAATAAACTGCAGATCCTGCGCCTGGCTGTCACCGCCACTTTGGCTGCCACTGTCGCGCCACAGCATTAAATCCGGATAACCACTGCTGTGACGGCGAAAGTCCAACGCCATTTTCCGCAGCACTGCCGCCAGAGCACCAGCTGGCGCAGCTTGCACCAGCGCCAGCAGCGGCCGGGTTAACTCTGGATACCAGCTGAAAATTGCATTGTGTTTGCCATAATGCCGGGTGCTTTGCGCCAGTAAATAACGGCAAGCGGCCGGCCGGTCATCCAACAGTGCGAGCTGCGTTTCAATGGCTGCGCCGTGGCGCTGATAAAACGCCGGTGTGGTTAAATCACGTGGCCTGCGCTCAAATTCATTGTGAATACTGCTATCGGCAGCTTCAAATAACAGCGGCCACAGCAGTAAGCCAAACAGCGCCAGCCAAAGATTATTTTCCAGATGTTCAGCCTGATAGCCCTGCTGCCGGTAGTATTGCAAAGCGCCCTGCTCTGGCGCATTGGCCCAGAGTTCGTCCAGCGTCAGCACGGCCGCCTGTTGCAGTAAATGTGTGGTGTCGGTGATACGGCTTTGTTTTAGCACGCGGCGGCTGAAATCCTGTGCCAGATAATATTCTTCGTCACAACAAGGTTCGCTCTGCATCTGCGCAAGCAATGCATGGAGCTCAGCGCGCAGTCCCAGTTTGTGATACAGCCGCATCAACCGCTCTGACGCTGGATAACCGCCACCAGCCAAGTACCAGTGAAGCGCCAGTTCCGGCGCATTTAAGCGCTCTGCCTGTCGGCCAAGGGCTTCGCAGAGTTTTTCGCGCGTGAGCACAGTACGGTCATCCAACGGTTCAGGCCAGTTGGCCGCATCGCGCTGCCATTGCTGCAGCTGCTCCAGTGTCATCACGCTGTTTTTGCGCGGTAAAGACTCACGCAGCTGCGCTTTTAACCGCGCATAAGCATAAGCCGCCTGCGCGGTGGCCACATCGAGAAAACGCGCCAGATATAAGGGTTCATCACTACCGGAAGCTTGCCCGCCGACAGAGTTCTGTTGTGGTGCAACACGTAAACCGCCTGTGGCCATCACGCCTAAATCGCGCAGCGTAAACGCGGACAAATCGGTTTCGATGCGGCCAAAAAATAAAAACAATAAATACTGCAACGGCTCGGTCTGTCGCAGCGCCAGCCAGTCGCCACTTTGTGCCAACCACTGCGGCTGTAATAATTCCGCGTCCCTGATGGCTTGCTGCAATGTGGCTTTGTCGGCAGATTTTTTCGGTAATTGCGACAGCTGTCCCTGCGCTAGTCCCACTTGCAGCAAATCGGTCAGCTGCTGTTTATTGGCTTTGAGGAACCAGTTGGCGAGATCGGCTGCGTGTTCAGGCCGCCCGGCAAATCCGCTTTCCAACAACAGTACCGCGGCTGCAGGCTGATCTGTGATTTCACTGTATTGCAAATCCGCCAACGCAAACACCGTGCCCTTGCGACTGAGCATCCGCAGCCACAAGCGCTGTGCGTCCGGCGTTAAAGCCCGATAAGCGGTGACAAACTGCCAATCCGCCGGCCCGAGCAATCCGGCATATTGCGCTTCCACCCGAGCCAAAAACTCAGCGAAATGCTGCAGGTAATAATCCGGCGGTAACACAACTGGTGCTGGCATCGGCTCATCCGGTTCAGGTGACATTGGCCTTACTGTAGCAAATAAACCACTGGATAAACAAACAGCATTTCAGTGCCACAGTGTCGAATTCAAATGTGAAAGCATCAAAACCTGCCAAACATTTACCCAATCCTGACAATTCCCAACGTTGATTTTTTCAGCAGTGCAAATTAGAATGAACGTTCACTCTAATTTGGAGATTATCCCATGCAGCCTATTCGTCGTTCACAACCTCTGCTGCAAAGCACTGTAACCCTGCTCGCCAGCGCTTTATTTTTGTCGGCCTGTGGCCAGCCTGCCCCAGCAGCACCAGGTACTGGACCGGCCGTGGTGCCGGTTGGCGTCGTTACTTTGCAGGCACAGGACGTGACATTAAGCCGTGAATTACCAGGCCGGGTGCAGGCCACGCAAATTGCTGAGATCAGGCCACAAGTCAGTGGCATTGTGCTGGCGCGCCACTTCACTGAAGGCAGTACCGTCACAGCCGGTACCGCTTTGTATCAAATTGACCCGGCGCCTTTTGAAGCCGCTTTATTAAGCGCCAAAGCGGCAGAAGCAAAAGCCAAAGCCAGTATCGCCAGCAGCAAAGCCAAAGCCGAACGTTACCGCGAACTGCTGAAAATCAAAGCAATCAGCCACCAGGATTTTGATGAAGCCGAAGCCGCCTTCCTGCAGGCGCAGGCCGAGTTACAAAGTGCCAAAGCGCAAATCAACAGTGCCCAAATTAACCTGAGCTACAGCAAAGTGCTGGCGCCGATCAGCGGCCAGATTGGCAAATCAGCAGTCACCACCGGCGCGCTGGTCAGTAGCGGTCAATCTCAGCCACTGGCAACTGTGACGCAATTAGACCCTATCTACATCGATTTAACGCAATCAAGCAGCGAACTGCTGGCGTTGAAACAAGCACTGGCCAAAGGTACTGTCGGAAAAGCAGCCACGCAGACTGAAGTCAGCCTGACACTGGAAGACGGCAGCACTTACGCCCACAAAGGCACGCTGCAATTTAGCGAAGTGACGGTCAACCCGGACACCGGTTCTGTCACGCTGCGCGCTAGTTTCCCGAACCCGGATCAGCTGTTACTGCCAGGCATGTACGTGCGCGCTACTGTGCAGGAAGGCCAACAGGCAAACGCCTTGTTGGTACCACAGCGGGGTGTCAGCCGCAATGCGAAAGGCGAAGCCACGGCATTGGTAGTCAGTAAAGACGGTAAAGTCGAACCACGGGTACTGCAAACCAACCGCACTATCGGCAGTAACTGGTTAGTCACAGCCGGCCTGCAACAGGGCGACCAGCTCATCGTCGAAGGCCTGCAAAAAATCCGACCGGGCGCAGTAGTGCAGCCGGTGCCTGCGACTTCCACTGCATTGACTTCAGCTGTCTCATCTGCTGTTACAACTCCCGACAGCAAAGGTTCTGCCCAGGCAGCGCCGGCTGCAGCCCGTTAAGCGAGGTGTCTGATGTCGCATTTTTTTATTAACAGACCGATTTTTGCCTGGGCGCTGGCCATTATGGTGATGCTGGCCGGTGTGCTGGCGATCCGCGCCCTGCCCGTCGCGCAGTATCCGTCCATCGCCCCACCGGCGATTAGCGTCAGCGCCAGTTATCCGGGCGCTTCGGCCCGCACGCTGGAAGATACTGTCACCCAGGTGATTGAACAGAAAATGAAAGGCCTCGATGGCCTGATGTATATGTCTTCGACGTCAGAATCGAGCGGTCAGGTCACGCTGACGCTGACTTTTAACGCCGAAACCGATCCGGATATCGCGCAGGTGCAGGTGCAAAACAAACTGGCACTGGCCACGCCGTTGTTACCGCAGGAAGTGCAGCGTCAGGGTGTGACTGTAGCTAAGTCTGCACGTAACTTTTTGATGGTGGTGGGTTTTGTCTCTGAAGACGGCAGCATGACCAACATCGACATCGGTGATTATGTTGCATCCAACGTACAGGACATCATCTCGCGCGTCGAAGGTGTCGGTGAAGTGCAATTATTCGGCTCACAATATGCGATGCGTATTTGGCTGGACCCGGCCAAACTGCAGAATTTTAATCTGACGCCAGCCGATGTCAGCAACGCTATTGTGGCGCAAAACGCGCAGGTGTCGGCCGGTCAGCTCGGTGGATTACCAGCCGCCCAAGGTCAGCAGCTGAATGCCACCGTCACTGCCCAAAGCCGGCTGCAAACGCCGGAGCAGTTCCGTAATATTCTGCTGAAAAGCGCCGTGGATGGCAGCACTGTGCGGTTAAGTGACGTGGCGACAGTCGAGCTTGGCGGTGAAAGCTACAACGTGGTAGCGCGTTACAACGGTAAACCGGCCTCGGGTATCGGTATTAAACTGGCCAGCGGTGCCAATGCGCTCGATACCGCCGATGGTGTCAAACAAGCCTTAGCTGATTTAACGCCTTATTTCCCGGCGGGCCTCAAAGCGGTCGTGCCGTACGACACCACGCCTTTTGTATCTTTATCGATTGAAAAAGTGGTGCACACGCTGATTGAAGCAGTGGTGCTGGTGTTTTTAGTGATGTATCTGTTTTTACAGAACTTCCGCGCCACGCTCATTCCCACCATCGCGGTACCAGTGGTACTGCTCGGCACTTTTGCCATCCTATATGCCTTTGGTTATTCGATTAATACCCTGACCATGTTTGCCATGGTATTAGCGATTGGTTTGCTGGTCGATGACGCCATTGTCGTGGTGGAAAACGTCGAACGGGTGATGACTGAAGAAAACTTGTCGCCACTGGCCGCTACACGCAAATCAATGGACGAAATCAAAGGCGCTTTAGTTGGTATCGCCATGGTGTTGTCGGCGGTATTTGTGCCGATGGCATTTTTTGGTGGCTCGACCGGCGTGATTTACCGCCAGTTCTCTATCACCCTGGTTTCAGCCATGGCGCTGTCAGTGCTGGTCGCGCTGATTCTAACGCCGGCGCTGTGCGCCACTTTGTTAAAACCCAGCCATGTGCCAAACCCAGGCTCGCTGGCCGGCCGGTTCTTTGGCGGCTTTAACCGCGGTTTTGATAAAACCAATCAGAGCACCCAGAGTTTTGTCGCGCGGATGATTACACAAAGTAAACGTTACCTGCTGGTGTACGGCGTGATTTTAGGTGGTTTGCTGTATGTATTCAGCCAGTTACCTTCAGCATTTTTACCGGACGAAGATCAGGGAATTTTATTTAATCAGGTGGTGTTACCCGCCGGCAGCACCACAGAGCAAACGCTGGGCGTCGTCGAAAAAATGGAGCAGCACTTCCTGGTCGACCAACAAGAAGCGGTGAAATCGATTTTTACCGTGGCTGGTTTTAGTTTTGCCGGTTCCGGTCAAAACGCCGCCATTGGCTTTGTGAATCTGAAGCACTGGGATGAACGCCAGCGGCCGGACCTGCATGTCGGCGCCGTTGCAGGTAAAGCTATGGGTTATTTCGCCACCATCAAAGAAGCTTTTGTGTTTGCCTTCCCGCCACCGGCTGTGGTGGAACTGGGCACCGCCAACGGCTTTAACATCTATCTGCAGGACCGTGCTGGTCTTGGTCACGACCAACTGCTGCAGGCGCGCAACATGCTGCTTGGCATGGCAGCAAAAAGCCCGGTGCTGGCCGGGGTACGGCCCAATGGCCAGGAAGATACGCCGGAGCTCAAACTCGACATCGATTTAGCCAAAGCTGAAGCGCTGGGCGTCAGCCAAAGCAGTATCAACAGCACGCTCGCCACTGCCTGGGGCAGCAGCTATGTCAATGATTTCATTGACCGCGGTCGGGTGAAAAAAGTCTTCCTGCAAGGTGCAGCCGACAGCCGGATGGCGCCGGAAGATTTAAGCAAATGGTATGTGCGCAACAGCAAAGGCGACATGGTGCCGTTCAGCGCCTTCGCCAGCAGCCACTGGAGCTATGGCTCACCACGGCTGGAACGTTACAACGGCTTTGCGGCGATGGAAATTCAGGGCGCCGCCGCACCGGGTTACAGCACGGGTCAGGCGATGGATGAAATGGAGAAACTGGTAAAACAATTACCGGCTGGCGTTGGTTTTGAGTGGACCGGCATTTCATATCAGGAACGCTTAAGCGGGGGTCAGGCCCCGATGTTGTATGCCTTGTCGTTGCTGGTGGTATTCCTCTGTCTGGCGGCTTTATATAACAGCTGGTCAGTGCCGGCTGCAGTGATGATGATAGTGCCGTTGGGTGTGTTCGGTGCTGCGCTGGCCGCGCTGGTGGGCAATCTTTCCAACGACATCTATTTGCAGGTGGGGTTGCTGACGACCATCGGTCTGGCATCGAAAAACGCCATTTTAATTGTCGAGTTTGCCATTGCGCGAATGGAACAAGGCTTAAGCCTGGTTGATGCTGCGGTCGAAGCGGTGCGGCTGCGCTTGCGGCCAATCCTGATGACATCGATGGCCTTTATCTGTGGTGTGATCCCGCTGGCCATCGCTTCCAGTGCCGGTTCAGGTGCGCAAAATGCGCTGGGTATCTCGGTGATTGGCGGCACGCTGGCGTCCAGTATTCTCGCTGTAGTTTTTGTGCCACTGTTTTTTGTGCTGGTACGCCGGCTGTTTCCGGCCAAAGCGGCAGCTGATACTCAGGGTTAAGGAGCTTTCCATGTTATTGCAATTCAAACAAACCGGCAGCTTCCGGCTGAAAACACTGAGCGTCCTCACTGCCATGGCTTTGACCGGATGTTCGTTAGCACCGGATCTGCCGCAAACCCCAGCCGCAGTACCCACTGAGTACGCGCAAAAACCGGCGGACACAGCGGCGCCACAAGTTGCCGATCTGTCCTGGCAGGCATTCTTCCTGGAGCCGCGGCTGCAGCAGCTGCTGACACAAGCGCTGGCCCAGAATCATGATCTGAAACTGGCGGTGCTGAATGTCGAACGGGTACGGGCGCTTTATCAAATCAGCGACAGCAACCGCTATCCGGCGCTGGATTTATCGGCCAGCCAAAGCCGGCAGCGGCTGCCGGCCGATCTGAACCAAAGCGGCAGCGCATCCATTCAGCAGCAGGCCAGCGTGACGGTTGGCAGCAGCTGGGAGCTGGACCTGTTTGGCAAAGTGCGCAATCAATCCGAACAGGTGCTGCAACAACTGTTTGCCGGTGAAGCAGCGCAGCAGGCGGCTCAGGTCAGTCTGCTCGCTGAAGTCGCCGGCAGTTGGTACAGCTACGCCAATAATCTGCAGCTGTTAACGCTGGCACAGCACAGCGCCGCCAGCTACCAGCAAAGCCTGCAGCTGACCGCGCGCAAAGTTGCGCTCGGTGCGGCATCAGAGCTGACGCTCAGTCAGCAGCAAAGCCTGCTGGCCAGTAGTCAGGCCGATGTGGCGCGGTATCAGCGTTTGCTGCAGCGTGATTTAAACGCGCTGCAGTTACTGCTGGCCAAGCCCGGTGCCGATCTCAGCGCCTGGCTGCCAACGGCACAGGAGTCATTGCAACAATCCAGCCTGCAGCTGCCAGAATTGGCGCCCGGCAGTCCGTCATTATTGCTGACGCAACGACCAGATATTCAGCAGGCCGAACATCAGCTCAAAGCGGCCAATGCCAATATCGGCGTGGCGCGGGCGGCTTTTTTCCCGTCCATCAGCCTGACCGCCAGTGCCGGTACTGCGTCGAATGAACTCAGCGGTTTATTCAACGGCGGCAGCTGGAGCTTTGTGCCAAACATCAGCCTGCCAATTTTTAATATGGGCCGTACGCAGGCAAACTTGCAGCTGGCTGAAACTGACCGTACTATCGCGCTCGAAACCTACCAGCACAGTATTCAGCAGGCGTTTCGCGAAGTGTCAGATCAACTGGCCGACAAAGCCGGTTATCTGGCACAGCTGAAAGCGCTGCAGGACCTGGAACGCAGCAGTTTTCACAGTAAACAGCTCAGTCAGGCGCGCTATGACGCCGGCGCTGACAGTTATCTGCAACTGCTCGACGCTGAGCGCAGCTGGTACAGTGCAAGGCAACAGCTGGCGACAGCACGGCTAAATTACCTGCAGGCGCAGCTGGGGCTTTATAAGGCACTGGGTGGCGGCTGGCAAAACACGACGGCAGCAGTTGTCACGCAGTAAACCCACAAGCGGAGGAAACAACATGACGACAAAAACCAGACGACAAGACCCGCAACTGGCGCAAAGCCGGCGGCTGCAAGTGCTGGACGCAGCGTCAGATTGTTTCCGCCGCCGCGGTTATCACGGCGCCGGCATGGCGGAAATATCCAAAACCGCCGGCATGAGCCCAGGCCATATCTACAACTATTTTGACAGTAAAGACGCCATCATCGAGGCCATTATCCAGCGCGATATGGAGGAGATGTTTTCGGTGTTTAACGGCTTTTTGCAGGCGGAAGGTCTGTTAATGGATGTAATGCTGGACGGCTGTGAAAACGGCGTCGACAAACATCTGGACGTGGAAAAAGGCGCGTTAAAGCTGGAAATGATTTCCGAAGCAGCCCGCAACGACAAAGTCGCTTTGTCGCTGCAGGCTTCTGACACTGAAGCGCGCCGGCTGATGAAACAACTGCTGCGCCGCGACGGCAGTCTGGTGCGCGACCTGCCGGAGCTGGAACTGGACAGCCGCATCAGCGTGATGTTTGCGTTGTTTGGTGGCCTGATGATCCGCCGGGTGTTAAATCCGCAACTGGACCGCGAGACAGTACTGCTCGCGTTAAAACCGGTGATGCGCACCCTGCTGTCACCGTTCTGAGTTCAAGCTGGCTCAGAGCGGACGCTGGCCGCCCCCGCCAAAAGTCTAAGTTCGCCGACAAAAAAAAACGGCTACAGTCTCAGCAGTTACTTTTGCCGGGACCACTGCCATGACCAACATAGCTCAACAGCCAAATCTGCCACTGCAACGTTATCAGCAACTGCACCAGCAGGCTGCTATGGAGCCTGAGCAGTTCTGGCAGCGTGAAGCCGCGCAGCTGGACTGGTTTGAAGCGCCGACGCAAATTCTCAGCCAAACCGACGCCGACCATTACCAATGGTTTGCCGATGGTGTACTGAACAGCTGTTATCTGGCGCTCGACAGCCATGTACAGCAAGGCCGCGGCCATCAGACGGCATTGATTTATGACTCACCGGTGACCGGCAGTAAACGCCGTTACAGTTATCTGCAACTGCTGGATGAAGTGTCGTTGTTTGCCGGTGTGCTGCAACAACAAGGCGTTGGCAAAGGCGACCGCGTGGTGATTTATCTGCCGATGATCCCGCAGGCGGTGATCGCCATGCTGGCCGTGGCGCGGTTAGGCGCTGTGCATTCAGTGGTGTTTGGTGGGTTTTCCGCGCATGAACTGGCGCTGCGTATCGACGACGCCACGCCCAAAGTCATTGTCAGCGCCTCCTGCGGCATCGAAGTGAACCGGCTGATTGCCTATAAACCGCTGCTCGATGAGGCGCTGGAACTGGCGCAGCATCAGGTCAGCAGCTGTATTATTTTTCAGCGCGAACAGTTGCTCGCACAGATGCAAACCGGCCGCGACTTCGACTGGAACCAGGAGCTGGCCAAGGCGCACCCGGTCGCCTGCGTACCCGTGCAATCAACAGATCCGCTGTATATCCTCTACACCTCCGGCACCACCGGCAAACCCAAAGGCGTGGTGCGCGATAACGGCGGCCATGCGGTCGCGCTTTCTTACAGCATGCGCACCATTTATAACTGCGGCCCCGGCGACGTGTTTTTCGCCGCCTCGGACGTCGGCTGGGTGGTCGGCCACTCTTATATTGTCTACGCGCCATTATTCGCCGGTTGCAGCACGATTTTGTATGAAGGCAAACCGGTATTTACCCCTGACGCTGGCGCTTTCTGGCGGCTTTGTGCCGAATACAAAGTCAAAGTGTTATTCGCCGCCCCCACCGCCTTTCGCGCCGTGCGCAAAGAAGACCCGGACGCGCTGCTGCAAACCTATGATTTGTCGGCGCTGAAGTACATTTTTATGGCGGGTGAGCGCTTAGATCCGGCGACTTATTTTTGGGTGACCGACAAAATCGGCAAACCGGTCATTGACCATTGGTGGCAAACCGAAACCGGTTGGGCGATCAGCGCCAACCCGGCCGGCGTGGCACTGTTACCGGCCAAAGCCGGCTCTGCCACAGTGCCGGTGCCGGGTTATCAGGTGCAGATTTTAAGCGACGACGGCAAGCCACTCGGCCCGAATGAACAAGGTTATATCGCCATCCAATTGCCACTGCCACCGGGTTGCCTCAATACCATTTGGGGTAATGACGAGCGTTTTGTCGACGGTTATCTGCGCACTTTCCCCGGTTATTACGCCAGCGGCGATGGCGGTTATCTTGACGAAGACGGGTATCTATTTGTCATGGGCCGCACCGACGATGTGATCAACGTCGCCGGCCACCGCCTGTCGACCGGCGAAATGGAACAAATCGTCGCCAGTCACCCGGCAGTAGCAGAATGTTGTGTCATTGGCATTTATGAAGCTATTAAAGGCCAGCAACCATTGGCCATGGTGCTGCTGAAAAACGGCAACAGTATTGCAGAAGCCACGCTGGAAGCCGAACTGGCGGCGATGGTGCGCAAAGAAATCGGCGCTTTGGCCTGCTTTAAAAAAGCGATTATTGTCAAACGGTTACCTAAAACCCGTTCCGGTAAAATTCTGCGCAAGTTGCTGCGGCAAATCGCTGCCGGCAGCGAATATAGTATTCCGTCGACCATTGACGACCCGGCGTGCCTCGCTGAAATCGAACAGCTGATGGCAGAAAAAAATCTGGTCGGGCAGCTGTAAAAGCTGCCCACTGAACCAGCAGAAATGGAATGTCATCGCATTTTATCCAACCGGCCCTTGTCGCTGCCGGTACCGACGGTTAGGGTAGTATCCATTTCCCTTTTCTAATCTAATCAAGGCTGTTATGTCTGGTGTGAAAACTTTGCTCTCGCTGAGTCTGTTGCTCGGCAGCACTCTTGCTATCGCAGCAGTGCAACAAACCAAAGGCGATTATGTCGACAAGTTCCGCCAGCTTGACGAAGAGTTACCGACCCCGAACGTCTATCGCAATGCCGCCGGTGAGCCGGGCCAGCAATACTGGCAGCAACAGGTCGATTATCAGATTAAAGCCAGGCTTGACGAATCCAAGCGCCGGCTCAGCGCCAGTCAGCAAGTCACCTACCGCAATAACTCGCCATACACGCTGAAATACCTTTGGTTGCAGCTGGACCAGAACGTACTGAAAAACGATTCGATGGCAGAAATGACGGAGACTTTCGGCGCTGCCGAACTGCGCGACGGTAAACCCGCCCGCATCAGCCTCGACCAGTTACGCCGCCAGCAATTTATGGCCGACACTGAACTCGGCTACAGCATCAATAAACTAGCAAGTGACGGCAAAGCGCTGCGTTATGTCATCGTCGGTACGCAACTGCGGATTGACCTGCCAACTCCGTTAAAACCGGGCCAACAAACTGAATTTACACTGGATTATGCGTTTAATATCGCCGAAGAAGATGCGGTGAATGAACGCGCCGGCTACGAACATTTCCCTGATGATTCCCGCAAGGGCGGCAACGACATTTTCCTGCTGGCGCAGTGGTTTCCGCGGCTGGTGGCTTACACCGATTACGAAGCCTGGACCAACAAAGAATTCCTCGGTCAGGGCGAATTTACGCTGGAATTTGGCGATTACGATGTCGCACTGACAGTCCCTGCGGACCATATTGTATCCTCGACCGGTGTGCTGCAAAACCCGGCCGATGTACTGACTACCACGCAACGGCAGCGACTGGAGCAGGCGAAAACGGCAAAAAGACCAGTGATGATCGTCACACCGGCCGAAGCGCTGGAAAATGAAAAAGACGGCAGCAACGAGCAAAAAACCTGGCGCTTTAAAGCCGACAATGTGCGTGATTTTGCCTGGGCTTCCTCACGCAAATTTATCTGGGACGCCAAAGGCTATCAGCAAGGCGGCGATGAACAACCTTTTGTCATGGCGATGTCATTTTACCCGAAAGAAGGCGGCGAACTTTGGCAGAAGTACTCAACCGAAGCCGTGATCCATACCATGCAGGTGTAC
>CAMLRA010000034.1 GCA_946482325.1 uncultured Chromatiaceae bacterium
GCTCAGGCCCGTGGTGGAAAGACCGGTAGCCTGAATTGAATAAGCCTGCGCAGATGCAGGCTTTTTTCTGCTGTTTAAAGGAGTAAATGATGTCAGCCAATATCGCTAAACGTCGCCTGGATTTTCAGCGCGCCACTTATCAGGTCAGTCAGATTGAACTGGAGTTTGAACTAAATCCAACAGCTACCAGAGTTTTGGCGGTCAGTCAGCTGCAGCGCGCTGTAGCAGGAGCGGATACGCTGTGGCTTGATGGCCAGCAACTGACGTTGGTATCGCTGGAAGTTAATGGTGAGGAATGGACACAGAAAACTCAAAATGACCACGGAATTTTGCTGTCCGGTTTGCCAGAGCAGTTTGAACTGAAGGTGCGCACTGTGCTGGACCCGGCAGCCAATTCAGCCTTAGAGGGGCTGTATCTGTCGAACGGTGCTTATTGTACCCAATGTGAAGCCGAAGGTTTTCGCCGCATCACTTATTACCCGGACCGGCCAGATGTGATGGCGGTGTTTACCACACATATTATTGCCGATGATAAGATCCCGTTTTTATTATCCAATGGCAATCTGATAGCGAAACATCAGCTGGCTGACGGTCGGGTGCGCGTCAGCTGGCATGACCCATTTCCAAAACCCTGTTATTTGTTTGCTTTAGTTGCCGGCGATTTTGATGAACTGTGCGGCGAATTTGTCACCCATAGCGGCCGGCACGTTGCATTGAAATTTTATGTCGATAAAGGTCAGGGCACTAAGGCATCCTTTGCGCTGGAAGCGCTCAAGCGCGCGATGCGGTTTGATGAAGAAGTCTACGGTCTTGAGTATGACCTCGATATCTACATGGTCGTCGCCGTCGATTTCTTTAATATGGGGGCGATGGAAAACAAAGGGCTGAATGTCTTTAACAGTAAGTTTGTGCTGGCTGACGCTGCTACAGCAACAGACACTGACTACTTCAACATCGAAAGTATTATCGCACACGAATATTTTCATAACTGGACCGGCAACAGAGTCACATGTCGTGACTGGTTTCAGCTCAGTTTAAAAGAGGGGCTGACGGTATTCCGCGACCAGCAATTCAGTGCCGCGATGGGTTCTGCCACTTTGTGCCGGATAGATGCGATTAAGACGATACGCACCGCACAGTTTGCCGAAGATGCCAGCCCGATGGCTCATCCAATCCGGCCGGATGTGGTGGAGGAGATGAACAATTTTTACACCGTGACAGTGTATGACAAAGGCGCTGAAGTGATCCGGATGCAGCATACATTGCTGGGCGCTGAAGGCTTTCGCCGCGGTATGGACTTGTACTTCCAGCGACATGACGGCCACGCGGTGACCTGTGACGATTTTTTAGCCGCGATGCAGGATGCGAATCAGGTTGATTTAGCGAAGTTCAGTGTGTGGTACAGCCAATCCGGAACTCCAGAATTAACCGCGAAGCTTATGCAAACCGAAACCGGCGTACAACTCCATCTGCAACAATTTACGCCGGCAACGGCAGATCAGACAGAGAAAAAGCCTTTATTGTTACCGCTGCGTTATGAACTACACGATGCGACAGGTCGGGTGCAGACCGGTATCTTGCAATGTACGGAACAGCAGCAAACTTTTAGTTTTGACGGTCTGAAAATGCCCGTGGTACCGGTATTGCTGGCTGATTTCAGTGCGCCGGTGAAACTGAACTACGCCTATCAGACTGAAGAATTATTGTATCTGTGTCAGCAGGCACTGGACGGGGTGGCACGCTGGGATGCGATGCAACAGTTGTGGTCAGATTTGATCCGCCAGTCGGTGCAACAGCAGCACATATTGCCAGTCCCCGTAAAAATGCTGGAAGTTTTGGCACAGTTAATTCGTCAACCTCTGCCAGATCAGGCGTTTACGGCGGAATTGCTGACGTTGCCCGGCTTTGACAGCCTGGCCGAGCAGTACGAACAAATCCCGGTGGATCTGATCCTGCAAGCACTAGAGCATTATCAACAGCAACTCGCCGAACTTTTTGCTGCCGACTGGCTTAACTTGTATCAGCGGTTGCAACCACCTCCTTATGCGTACACCGAGGCGCAGGTTGGTCTGCGGTCGCTGCGTAATACCGCGTTGCGCTACCTGCTGCGTGTGAAAGAAACGCCGGAGCAGCTATGGCAAGGTCAATTTGCCGATGCTGACAATATGACTGACAGACTGGCGGTGCTGCAGGCTGTAGTCAAAGCCGGGCATGGCGCCACGTCACAGTTGCTGCAGAAATTCCTGCAACAGTATGGGGACAACGTGCAGCTGTTTGATAAACATTCTGCGCTGGTTGCCTCAATCCCTGACCACAGTGTGTTTGCGTTGATGGACCTGGTCGAGCAAAGTGGTTCCTTTGACTGGAAAAATCCAAACCGGGTGCGGGCTTTATATGCGGTATTTGGTCAGCAAAACCCGGTGATGTTTCATCAGCCTGACGGCAAGGGATACCAGCGTCTGGCTGGCGTGATTGCCAAAGCCG
The DNA here is from genome assembly GCA_946482325.1 of uncultured Chromatiaceae bacterium. Next base: position 2,485 of record CAMLRA010000034.1, read on the forward strand.
ACAGTATCAATCCGCAGCTGGCATCGCGACTGGTGACGCCGCTGCTATCGTTCCGGCGCTTTGAGCCAAAACGTCAGGCGCAGATGCGCGCAGCGCTTGAAAAACTCATGCAGCAACAACTGAGTCCGGATCTCAGTGAAAAGTTGAACAAAGCACTGAATGGCTGAGCGTTGTTATCGCTTCCGGTTATTACTCAGCGCCGAGCAGGTGCTGAGTTTTTATCGCGGACATATTACTGCAGTGGTTGTGCAGGCTGACAATGGCCTGCGCGTTCAGCTCGATTTACGGCATTTCCGTCGTTATTTTCAACATTCAGGGCTCGATGGCCGTTTTGAGTTGTTAACTGACGAAAACGGTAAGTTTAAGGCGCTGCAGAAAATAAATTAGAGTGAATACTTTAAACGATAGATTAAAACCTGTCCGCCGGTTTTGCGCTTTTTGCTGTTTTAATTCAGCGAGTTAAGCATTTTATCAGCACAACCCCAAGCTTCAGTTAAACTGATGGAGGGAGTGTAGTTGCCACCACTGCAGGCAAACGGCAAAAACTAAAGGTAAATCAACAGATTTACCCAACTTGAAGCCTTGCGCCCTCCAGAAAATGATGTAATTATTTCTGCTACGTGCGCAGAGATCAGAGCAGTTGATCAACGCGACCGATTACAAAAACAAAATATACCTGCAGGGACAGGGGGGAGAATCGAACATGAACAAAAGGCCTTTAGCCTTCACCAAAAAGCCACTGGTGCTTGGTGTCGCGTCTGCACTGTTAGCCTTGTCTGCAACGTCCATTCAGGCAGCCAGCGTCACGCTGGGTGAGGATGTCGAAGTTGTATTTGACTCAACCTTTTCATATGGTGCCAGCTGGCGGGCAGAAGACCGCAACTGGGACACCATCAGTAAAGTCAACCATCCGCGTTTTAACTGGACCGGTTATAACGCCGCCACCAACGTGATTTATCCTTCTTCAGAAATTTGGGCCCAGCCTGGTGGTTACTCATCAAACGGTGATGCCGGTAACCTGAACTACGACAAAGGCGATATTTTCTCCGAACTGTTTAAAGGCACACACGAGTTATCGATCACCAAAGGCGACTTTGGTTTGTTTACCCGCTTTATGTATTTCTACGATGCCGCACTGATGGATAACGATGGTGCTTACACCAATCCTGTCTCTGGCAATCGTGTTGATCCATGCCAGGATGACGATGCCCGTGACTTAGCCTGTCGCGATGTTCGTTTACTCGACGCTTATGTGTTTGCCAACTTTGCGCTGAATGATGGCGCCAACCCGCTGTCGATTCGCGTCGGTGAGCAGGTACTGAGCTGGGGTGAAAGTACATTAATCCAGCACGGCATTAACATCACGCCAATCGACGTAGGTATCGCCCGTCTGCCTGGTGCTGACTTAAAAGAGGCTTATATTCCGGTTGGTATGGCCTGGGCGTCTTTGGGTCTGACCGAGCAATTGTCTGCTGAAGTGTTTTACCAGTACGACTGGCAGAACAGCTATCTGCCGGTGCCTGGCACTTATTTCTCCACCAACGATTTCGCCGGTAAAGGCGGTTACAACCAAAACATTCAGTTAGGTTTTGCCGGTAACCCGGATCTGGACCTCAGCACTTTACTGGCTGGCCTGAATGGCATTGGTAACAGTGTTAAAGCGGCAATGGCCGTGTTGCAAAATCCAGCAGCTTCGGCAGCACAAAAAGCAGCCGCACAGGGGAGTTTGACTCAGCTTTCAGCGGCGTACCTGGCTTATCCAACCAAAGTGACGTTGCGGCCAAAAGGCGATGCCGGTGAAATTGAACCAAGCGATTCTGGTCAGTACGGTCTGAAGCTCGAATACTTCTCACCTGAACTCGGTGACACCGAGTTTGCGCTGTACCATATGAACTATCACAGCCGTACACCGGTGATTTCTGGTATAGCTTCTGACTTCCGTACTGCGGCAATTCAGTCTGATATTGCCTACATGGCAGCGAATACACTGACAGCGGATAATGTCAGTAACCTCAAAGCAATGTCCAAAGGCTTAATTGAATATCCGGAAGACATCAAACTTTATGGCTTTAGCTTTAATACCACTTTAGAAGGCACGTCAATCGCCGGCGAGCTGGCATATCGTCAGGATGAACCGCTGCAAATTGATGACGTGGAAATTCTGTATGCTGGTATGCCGGAACAGTTGGCAAACGCCGGTATTCGTCCTGACTTAGCTGGTATTTCGCAAATTGGCCGTTATGACGGTAAAAAAGTACAGCCAGGCCAGTTTGCACAGGGTTATATCCTGAGCGATACCATGCAGGCGCAATTAACTGTGACGCATTTGTTTGGCCCGGTTCTGAACACTGACAACTTCACTGTGCTAGCCGAGATCGGTGGTATCGATATTAAAGATATGCCGGCACAGGATGTATTACGTCTGAACGGTCCAAACACTGACCGCAGCGGTTATCCTCTGATGGGTACCAATGCGCAAGGCCAGCTGATCCTGAAAACCGGTCTGCACACTGGTGTATCAAACGGCGCGGAAACCAACCCGTTCCCGACTAAATCAGCCTGGGGTTACCGTCTGGTTGCCATCGCCAACTACAACAACGTATTGGCCGGTGTGAACCTGACGCAACGTCTGACGTTCTCGCATGACGTGAACGGTATTACACCAGATCCGCTGTTTATGTTCTCAGAAGACAAAAAAGCCCTGAGTTACTCATTGGCTTTTGACTATCTGAACGCCTGGTCAGCGGAATTATCTTACAACGCGTTTTTCGACGGTGTAGGCACAACAAATAACACTGAAGACCGCGATTTCGTGTCTTTTAACATCAAATACTCTTTATAAGAAGGGACGAGACAGAATTATGAAAAAACTCACCCTGTTATCGAGCGCCATTGCGCTGGTACTGAGCTGCTCTGCAGCTGCAAAAATTAGCCCGGATCAGGTCGCCCGTTTGGGTGCTGATCTGACACCGCTGGGTGCGGAAAAAGCCGGTAACAAAGACGGTTCTATCCCGGCCTGGGAAGGTGGTATCACATCAGCGCCGGCTGGTTACAAGGCCGGTGACCATCACCCGGATCCATTTTCTGGTGATAAGGTACTGTTTACTATCGATAAATCGAATCTGGCTAAATATAAAGATACATTATCTCCAGGCCAGTTAGCGCTGTTTGACTTGTACCCGACTTACAAGATGAACGTGTATCAGACCCGCCGCACTGCGTCATACCCGCAGTATGTCTACGATGCGACCAAAAACATCGCCGGCAAAGCGGAATTAGTGCAGGGCGGTAACGGTATTATCAATGCTGCTATTGGTATTCCGTTCCCAATACCTGCCAATGGTCTGGAAGCGATCTGGAACCATACTGTGCGTTATCGTGGTGTTGCCGCGACGCGTAACGGTGGTCAGGCTGCACCAACTGCAACCGGTGATTACACGCTGATCGGTTTTGATGAACAAATCATGTTCAAATATTCTGATAAAGCAGCAACTGCAGAAGCCTTGCAGGCGGAAAATATCCTGTTCCGTTTCAAACAAAGCGTCACGACACCAGCCCGTCTGGCCGGTACTGCGCTGTTAGTGCATGAGACCATGGACCAGGTGAAAACACCACGTCAGGCCTGGACTTATAACACCGGCCAGCGTCGTGTCCGCCGCGCACCAAACGTCGCCTATGATGCGCCGGGTACGGCGTCAGACGGCCTGCGCACGACTGATGACTTCGATATGTTTAACGGCTCACCAGACCGTTACAACTGGAAACTCGTTGGTAAAAAGGAAATGTACATTCCGTACAACAGCTACAAGCTGCACAGTAAAGATGCCAAGTATGCGGACATCTTAAAACCAGGTCATATCAACCCTGAGTATGTGCGCTGGGAAAAACACCGCGTTTGGCAGGTTGAAGCTACGTTAAAAGACGGGATGCGCCACGTTTATGGCAAGCGCGTGTTCTTCATTGATGAAGACAGCTGGCAAATTCATGTGGCAGATTTGTACGATGCGCGCGGTGAATTGTATCGCGTTGCCGTCGCGCACGGTCTGAACTACTACGAAGTGCCAACGCACTGGAGTACGCTGGAAGTCTATCATGATCTGAATTCACGCCGTTACATCGCTATCGGTCTGGATAACGAAGACAAAATGTATGATTTCTCAGTGAAATTGTCTGACAACGACTTCACACCAGCAGCGCTGCGTCGTGAAGGCACGCGGTAAGGCAAAGTAGAACGAAAAAGCGGTTGGCAACTTGCCAACCGTTTTTGTTTCAAATCTCATCTCGAGTAAAGACTCTAATGAAGTTTAAATTATTATCCGGCCTGAGTTTGTTGTTTACCTTATGGCCAGCGCTGGCTGAAACCAGCATCAAACCGCAAAGTGCTTATCTGCTGCCGCATGCAGAAAAATCAGTGCTGACTGATCTCGTGCGTGTGTCAGCAGATATGTTGGTGGCTGCCGGGGAGCGCGGCCATATTTTGCTGAGCAAGGACGGTAAACAGTGGCAACAGAGCCCAACGCCCCTGCAGTCGAATCTGAATTCAGTATTTTTTGTAAGTCCCAGCCATGGTTGGGCGGTCGGCCATGACGCCAGTATTATCGCAAGTCAGGATGGCGGTAATACCTGGCAGTTGCAGCAGTTTTTACCAGAGCTGGATAAACCACTGTTTGATGTGTATTTCACGGATGAAAAACAGGGTTTTGCGGTCGGGGCCTATGGCCTGTTTTACCGCACCAAAGATGGTGGTGACTCCTGGCAACAGGAATATCATGCAGAGCTCGCGAATACTGATGATCAGGCGATGCTGGCTGAATTGAAAGATTCAGACCCTGAAGCTTATCAGGCCGAACTTGGCTCAGTGCTGCCGCACATTAACCGGGTATTTGCGGCAAAAGACCGCTTAGTAATGGTCGGTGAGGCCGGTTTCTGGGCGACCAGTACCGACGGAGGCAGCAGCTGGCAGCGTCAACCGGAGTTTTACAATGGTTCCTTGTTTTCTGTCGCCCAATCACCGCAGGGTACTTTGTTTGCTGTTGGCCTGCGTGGCCACGCCTTTCGCAGCAGCGACAATGGCCAGAGCTGGCAACAACTGAGCTTATCTTCGCCGGCGACACTGAACTCAGTGGTTGCGGCAGGCTCTCAGATCTGGTTGTTCGGCAACAGTGGCGTGATTTTTCAAAGCCTTGATGATGGCCAGAGTTTTCAGCTGATCCCACAGACTGAGGGTAAAGCGGTGCTCAATGGCCTGGTGGTTGGTACGGATTTAGTGCTGGCGACTGAAGTTGGGATCAAAACAGTGCAACAAGTGGTAAGCCAATAATTATGAGTGCAAATCGTATTATCAATAAATGTGAGTACGCGCTGTTCCGCCATCGTGGTTTTGTGGTGATAGCATTCGTACTGGCAACTTTGTTCCTGTTGTTCAAAGCCAGTCAAATCAAGCTGGATGCTGCTTTTACCAAGAATATTCCTTTAGCACATCCGTACATGCAGACTTATATGAAGCATGCCAAAGATTTTGGTGGCGCCAATAATATTCTGATTTCGGTCTGTGACACGTCCGGCAACATTTTTAACCCGAATTTCTTTGATACTTTCCGCAAAATCCACGATCAGGTGTATTACATGCCGGGTGTAGACCGGGTGTTGGTTAAATCTTTATTCAGTCCCAGTACCCGTTTTGTTGAGGTCGTCGAAGACGGTTTTGCCGGGGGGCCGGTCATTCCCGCTGATTTCACGTCGGATGAAAAGGGCCTGGCCGTTGTACGGCAAAACGTCGACAAAGCCGGTATCGTTGGCCGGATGGTGGCAGATGATTACAGCTGCGCCATGGTGACGGCGCAGTTGCAGGAAGTAAATCCGGACACGCTGGAAAAACTCGATACCATCGCTTTTGCCAGTCAACTGGAAAAAGAAGTCCGTGGCCAGTATGAAAACGACAAAATCACGGTTCACATCATTGGCTTTGCCAAGATGGTTGGTGATGTGGCGCAAGGGGCTAAAGGCGTTCTGGTGTTCTTCGCTGTGGCAATCCTGATCACAGCGCTGATGGTTTATATGTTTTCGCGTTCCATGAAGCTGACCCTACTGCCCATTGGTTGTTCTCTGATTGCCGTGATCTGGCAGATGGGCTTGTTGACGGTGGTGGGCTTTGGTATTGACCCGATGTCGATTCTGGTGCCTTTCCTGATTTTTGCCATTGGCGTCAGCCACGGTGTGCAGATGATCAACGCGACCGGTAAAAGCGTCGCTGAGGGCCTGGACGCCAAAACTGCGGCGCAGGCGAGCTTTCGCAAACTGTTGATCCCGGGTGGCGTGGCGTTATTGTCCGACACTGTTGGCTTTATCACTTTGTTAGCTATTGATATCGGCGTGATCAGGGAGCTTGCCATCACGGCAAGTTTAGGTGTTGGGGTTATCATTCTGACCAACCTGATTTTGTTGCCAGTGCTGATGTCCTACATCAAATTCAGTGACAAATATGTGGCGGCAGTATCCGCGCCGACGCCTAAAGCAGATAAATTCTGGTATCTGCTGTCAGCCTGTACTGAGAAGAAAGTCGCAGCACCAATTTTGTTGCTGACGGCCGCGCTGTTTGTGTTTGGTTATCAGCAAAGTAAGGAGCTGAAAATCGGCGACTTACATCCAGGCGCTGCTGCGCTGCACTCCGACTCCCGCTATAACCAGGACACTTTCCTTATCACAGATCGCTATGCGATTTCTGTCGATTATATCAATGTGATGGTCGAAACTGACGCCAATGGTTGTACCTTCCATCCAATTATGGAAAAAATCGACCAGTTTCAATGGCAGATGGAAAATGTGCCAGGGGTGCAAAGTGCGGTGTCATTGGCTTCAGTATCTAAGACCATTAACGCAGCTTTCAACGAAGGTAACGTAAAGTGGCGGGTGCTGCCACGCACCACGGAATCGCTGGTACAGTCGTCCAGCCGGGTGGAAACCAGTACCGGCCTGTTAAACCCGGATTGTTCGGTGATGCCGGTCATTCTGTTCCTGCAGGACCATAAAGCCGAGACTATTGAAAAAATAGTAGCGGAAGCCAAACGCATCGGCAAAGAATTAGGCACAGACCAGACCAAATTTATGTTGGCGTCCGGCCCGGTTGGGGTGATGGCGGCGACTAATGAAGCGGTTGCTGCAGCGCAGGACCCTATGACCTGGTATGTCTACGCTGCGGTGATTGCCCTGTGTTTATTGAGCTTCCGGTCAGTGCGGGCCACCACGGCGGTGATCATTCCGCTATATGTGGTGACTATGCTGGCTACGGCGCTGATGACTTATCTGGAAATTGGTCTGACGGTCTCGACATTACCTGTGATTGCGCTCGGCGTTGGTATTGGCGTGGATTACGGTATTTATATCCTGACCAATATGACACAGCCGCTACGCGATGGCGTACCACTGCGCACCGCGTATTTTAATGCGCTGAAGTCAACCGGTAGTGCCGTGCTGTTTACTGCCGTCACGCTGGCGATTGGCGTCAGCACCTGGGTATTCTCTGCACTGAAATTCCAGGTTGATATGGGTATTCTGCTGACCTTCATGTTTGTCGTAAACATGTTAGGGGCCGTGTTTGTCCTGCCGGCACTGGCAGCCTTTTTCTGGCCACAGCGTAAATAAACCGGCCAGCCAGGGCCAAAATGCATAAAGATGCAATTCGCATCTTTATGCAAAAATCCTTATACAAATGGCCGAAAGGCCATTTTGTTATTTAATCCCGCTGAATATCTTGTCAAATCTGGCTTTTAGCTCTGGTACAACCAGTCATAAAGCCAGAAATAAAGCTCGAAAAGCACTACAATTCTCAATAAACTTCGCACCTGACACGCTCTGTATACTATGCACAAATGTCATGCTCCCCCCCGGGCATAGACAAAAAAAGGATACAAAAATGGCACTGATAGACGGTCAACCATCTGTACTACTACAAAACGTAAGCAAGTTAATTCGTCAGAAAGTTAAAGATCAGGTCGACCTGGTTGAAAAATTCGCCTTCACCTTATATGGCAACGTTGCACATGACGACCTGGTCGGTCGGATTGACAGCGACTTATATGGCGCAGCATTAAGCCTGTGGCAGTCATTTAATGCCCACCACAGTGACGACGCGATGATCCGGGTGTTTAACCCTGAAATCGCCAAACATGGCTGGGAATCGAAACACACTATCGTGGAGCTGGTGATCAAAGATATGCCGTTCCTGGTGGACTCGCTGCGGATCGCACTGAATCGCCATAACATCACGGCTCATTTGTTATTACATCATCCGCTGCAAACTTTCCGCGATGATAAAGGCAATATCACTGAATTCCATAAATTAGGTACAAAAGCCAACCCATCGACTAAACAAACGGTCTTCCATGTTGAAATCGACCGGATGACTGACAAAACGGCGATGGACCAACTGACTGCAGAATTAGCTTCAGTGATGCAAGATGTGTCTTTGGCTGTTACCGACTGGCTACCCACGCGAGCCAAGCTGGAACAGGTGATTGCTGATTTACCGAAGAACGCCGGCTTAGCCTCTGCCGAACAGCTGCAACAAGCGACGGATTTCCTCAATTGGCTGGTGAAAGATAACTTTACGTTATTGGGTTACCGCCAGTACGCCATAGTACCGATCTCCGGCGACTACAAAATCGAAGGTATCGCTGATAGCGCGCTTGGTTTAATGCGCCGCAGCACATCGCGCGATTTGATGTTAAGTGACCTGCCGGATGTAGCGCGTAAACAGGCGCTGAGTTCTGATTTACTGATCCTGACTAAAACTAACAACAAATCCCGCGTACACAGACCGGCTTATATCGACTACATCGGTATTAAACGATTTGATGCCAAAGGACAAGTGGTGGGTGAAGATCGTTTCATCGGCCTGTATTCCAGTTCGCTGTACAATAACAGTGCTGCCGACATTCCGCTGCTGAAAAACAAATTGGCAAAAGTGATGGAACAGTCAGGTTTTGCGGTCGGAACGCACGCTTATAAAGCGCTGCTGAACATTCTGGAAACATATCCACGCGATGAATTGATCCAGGCCGATCACGACGAACTGTTAGACGTCGCCACCGGCGTGCTGCAGATGCAGGAACGCGACATGACACGGCTGTTTCTGCGTAAAGATGCCTTCGGCCGTTTTGTTTCTGCCATGGTCTATGTACCACGCGAACGTTACAACACACAGCTACGCAAAGACACGCAAAAGATCCTGCAAGGCTTTCTTGGTAGCGATGAGCCGGTGGAATTTACCACTTATTTCTCTGAATCCGTGTTGGCACGCACCCACTATTTTGTGCGCATCAACGACAGCACAGTCGAGTTCAATGTGAAAGAAATCGAACAAAATCTGATTGAAGCCGCCCGTACCTGGGAAGATAAACTGGCCACTGCACTGGTCGGCAGTTTTGGTGAAGTGCGCGGCCGTGAGCTTGGCAATAAATATGTCAATGCGTTTCCACGTGCATACAAAGACGAAATGCTGCCCAATGACGCCTTAGTGGATATCGCCAAGCTCGAAGCTTTGAGCGCTGATCATCCGCTGGAGATGCTGTTCTACCGGCCGCAGGAAGAATCTGCCGACAGCAAAGCAGTGCGCTTAAACCTGTTCCACAAAGACAGCCCAATCCATTTGTCTGATGTGTTACCGATGCTGGAAAACTTCGGCTTACGTGTTATCGGTGAAACGCCATACGCCGTGCGTTGTCCGGATGGTTCTGTTAGCTGGGTGCTGAACTTCAGCATGGAAGTGAACGGTAAAATGCCGGCCGATTTTGAAAAAGCCCAGCAGCTGTTCCAGGAAGGTTTTGATAAAGTCTGGAAAGGCGATTTAGAGGATGACGGTTTTAACCGCTTAATTCTCGGTGCAGGCCTGACAGGCCGTGAAGCGTCATTATTGCGCGCTTTTGCTAAATATAAACGCCAGATTGGCGGTACATTCAGCCAGGCTTATGTCGAATCAACTTTTGGCCGTTATCCGCAACTGGCCAATCTGCTGGTTAAACTGTTTAACAGCAAGTTTGATCCTGCAGCAACAGCCAGCAGCGATGCAACCGCTGCCATTGAAGCAGAGATCCTGGCGCAACTGGAACAAGTGGCCAACCTCGATGATGACCGCATCATCCGTCGTTTCCTTGCCATTATTCAGGCCATGGTCCGCACCAACTATTTCCAGAACGCTGCCGATGGTTCGCAGAAACCATATATCTCGTTCAAAGTGCGTCCGTCGCTGATCCCGGATATGCCACTGCCACTGCCATTCTTTGAGATTTTCGTGTATTCACCGAAAGTGGAAGGCGTGCATTTACGCTTCGGTAAAGTGGCGCGCGGTGGTCTGCGCTGGTCAGACCGTCGTGAAGACTTCCGCACCGAAGTGTTAGGCCTGGTGAAAGCGCAACAAGTGAAAAATACGGTCATTGTACCGGTCGGTGCTAAAGGCGGTTTTGTCTGTAAAAAATTGCCAACCACAGGTGGCCGCGAAGCCTGGCTGAACGAAGGGAAAGCCTGCTACCGCACCTTTATCCGCGGTTTACTCGATATCACTGACAACATTATTGCCGGTGCTATTGTGCCGCCAAAATCAGTGGTGCGCCTGGACGAAGATGACCCGTATCTGGTGGTTGCAGCCGACAAAGGCACCGCAACTTTCTCGGATATCGCCAACGGTATTTCGCTGGAATACAACCACTGGTTAGGCGACGCCTTTGCCTCGGGCGGCTCCAACGGCTACGACCACAAAGGTATGGGCATCACAGCCCGTGGTGGCTGGGAATCAGTCAAACGCCACTTCCGTGAAGTTGGTATCGATTGTCAGACCACGGATTTCACCTGTGTCGGTATCGGTGATATGGCCGGTGACGTGTTTGGTAACGGCATGTTGTTGTCGGAACATATCCGCCTGCAGGTGGCGTTTAACCACATGCACATTTTTGTCGACCCGAATCCAAACGCGGCGGCATCTTTTGTTGAGCGTCAGCGCATGTTTAATCTGCCGACCTCAACCTGGGATGATTACAACAAAGATCTGATTTCAGAAGGCGGTGGTATTTTCCTGCGCAGCGCCAAGTCCATTAAACTGACACCGCAAATGCAACAAATGCTGGGGGTTACAGTCGCCAGCCTGACGCCGAACGAATTTATCCGTGCGGCGCTGATGATGGAAGTCGATCTGATTTGGAACGGTGGGATCGGTACTTATGTGAAAGCCACCGATGAAACCCATGCTGAAGTCGGTGACCGGGCATCAGAACCGCTGCGAGTTAACGGTAAAGAAGTTAAAGCCAAGATCATCGGCGAGGGCGGTAACTTAGGAACCACCCAACGGGGCCGTATCGAATACGCGATGAACGGTGGCCGCATCAATACGGACTTTATTGATAACGTTGGTGGTGTCGATTGTTCAGACAACGAAGTCAATATCAAAATTCTGTTGAACGCCTTGGTTGCCAGCGGCGACATGACGCTGAAACAGCGCAATGACTTGCTGTACAGCATGACCAACGACGTTGCAGACATCGTCATCAGTGATTGTTATCGCCAGACGCAGTCGATTTCAGTGTCGATGCTGTTAGGGGCTGAGCAACTGAAAGAATACACCCGCTTTATCCACGCGCTGGAGAAAGACGGTAAGCTGAACCGTGAGCTGGAATTCCTGCCAACGGACGAAGCACTGGCTGAGCGGATGGTCAAAGGCCAGGGCCTGACCCGGCCGGAAATGTCGATTTTAACGGCATACGGCAAAATGGTGTTAAAAGAGCAACTGGTGACGCCAGAAGTGTCCGAAGCGCCATATTTCAAGCAGTTACTGCTGGGTGCTTTCCCGCCGGTGTTGGTAGAAAAATTTGCTGCAGAGATGGAAACCCATCCGCTGAAGGCTGAAATTATTGCGACTAAACTCGCGAACATGCTCGTCAACGATATGGGCGCCAACTTCGTGCAGCGCATGATGGAAGAAACCGGTTCCAGCGTATCTGAAGTCGCCATCAGCTACGCTATTGCCCGTGACCTGTTTGACCTGCCAGGTATCTGGGGCAAACTGGAAGCGCTGGATAACGCAATTCCTGCCGATCTGCAGACGCGCTTACTATTCCAGTTACGCCGTACCATGCGCCGCGTGACCCGTTGGTTCCTGCGTCATCGCAACAAGGCACTGAGCATCGCAGACACTGTTGAGTTCTTTAAACCTGCCCTGAGCCGTATCAGTGAAAAACTGGATACGTTACTGGCGCGTGCTGAAGCCGACTCACTGGCGCTGTATGCGCAGAAACTACAGGAACAACAAGTGCCGGCTGAAGTCGCTCGTTATATGGCACAGCTCAGCACAGTGTTTTCAGTCATGGATATCGCACAGGTTGCTGCGGCAGAGCGGGCTGACTTGCTGCTGGTGGCCGAAATCTACTTCAAGTTAGGCGATAAGCTGGATTTACACTGGTTCCTGGAGCAAATTACGCAACAACCGGTAGCGAACCACTGGCAGGCACTTGCACGAGCCTCGTACCGCGAAGAGCTGGACTGGCAACAACGCGCACTGGCGCAAGTGGTCGTGCACAGCTGCAACGGCAGTTGCGTAGCAGATGACGTGGTGGCTAACTGGCTGGTTGCTAACGACGCCATTCTGGCACGCTGGCGCCTGATGCTGGCTGAGTTCAAAACCACGAAGAGTCACGAATTTGCTAAGTTCTCAGTCGCGCTGCGTGAGCTGATGTTATTAAGCCACCATTGTGATTCGGTGAAATAAGCTCAGCTGAAAGAAAAACTTCTGTCACCGCTGACAGACAGGTAAAATGCCCCGCACTTAGCGGGGCTTTTTTTAAGGAAATTCTATGTTTTATCAGTTAGCGCGCACTGTGATGTTTCAGACCGATGCAGAAAAATCTCACCATTTCGCGCTGGAAAGCCTCAAACGTTTACAACATACACCACTGAACCTGCTTTGGTCGCAGCAGGTCCCGTCAAAGCCGGTCACTGTCGCCGGTATTACTTTTGACAATCCGGTCGGCCTTGCAGCTGGCCTCGACAAAAACGCTGACTGTATCGATGCTTTTGCCGCGATGGGTTTTGGTTTTATCGAAGTTGGTACCGTCACGCCAAGACCGCAGGCCGGCAATGACAAACCGCGGCTGTTTCGTTTACCACAAGCCAATGCCATCATTAACCGGATGGGCTTTAACAACAAAGGTGTTGATTATCTGGTCGAAAACGTTAAAAACAGCCGCTACAAAGGCGTGCTGGGCATCAATATCGGCAAAAATAAAGACACACCGAATGAGCAGGGCAAAGACGATTATGTCGCTTGTATGCGCAAGGTCTACAGCCATGCCAGTTATATCACGGTGAATATTTCCTCGCCGAACACACCGGGCCTGCGCGATTTGCAGTTCGGCGAAGCTTTGTTGGATTTACTCATCGCGGTAAAAAACGAACAGCTCGACTTAGCTGCTAAACACGGTAAGTATGTACCGGTATTTGTTAAAATCGCGCCGGACATGGATACGGTGGCTGTAGAACAAGTGGCTGAGACTTTACTGCGCAGTAAAATGGATGGTGCTATTGCCACCAACACGACTTTGGATAAAACGGCAGTGGCTACTTTACTGCATGGCAATGAAATGGGGGGCCTGAGTGGTCAACCTGTCCGGCAGAAAAGCACGCAGGTCATCAGTCAGTTACGCCAGGCGGTCGGCGTTGATTTCCCGATCATTGGGGTGGGAGGCATTGATAGTGTAGAGGCGGCGCAGGAGAAATTCGCCGCCGGGGCACAGCTGGTGCAAGTCTATACCGGCTTTATTTATCAGGGCCCGGCGCTGATTAAACAGATCGTCAGTGCCTTATAACGATCCAGTTCTGATCAAGTCTTGCTAGTGCAAAACAGTATTTAAAGCCTTGATCAGATTGCGTTATAACAGCGTTATCAAAAAATCTGTGAACGGGTTTAGTGTGACAGAACCGCATTTTGACTGGCAATGGTGTGAGCAACAAGGCCAGCTGTGTTTAAAAACAGCTCAGGGGTTACACTGCACGCCAGTGCCGTGCAACAGCGATGTGCAGAAAGGCGATTTCACCTTGGGGCAGGCCGAGCTTTACTGGCAATGCCTGTTTGCACTGGAAGCTTTGCATTGGCCGGCAGTGGCAGTTTTTGCCGCTTGTATTGACGCTGTGGCGCAAATTGAGTTTGGAGTCGCTGACGCGCACAAAAGCTTCTATCTGCAAAACTCACATAGCCACCAGCATCCGGCGCCTTTTGATTTAGTGCAGCTGTGTGGTCGTAATCAGGCACTGGCATTAGTGCTGGATTCAACAGCGACGCAAAGCCGGCTGATGCTGCTTTCCGAGCTTGAAACTCTGACTGGCCGGGTGTTTCACGCCGGCCATAGTTTCAGCAGTCTGCATGACAGACTAAGTCTGTATCAGCCCCCTCAAACGCCCTGGCGTAAATCAGCCTGATCTGGTCGGAGATCTGCAGCTTTTGCTGAAAACATCAGCGGTTCTTAAGATAAAAGCTAGGCAGTCGCGTGCAGATCGGTAAAAATACGCCGTTAGCAGCAGAAACAGGTAACGCGTGTGAAGACTGAAGTGCAGAATTTTGATGAGATCCGGCCGTATTCGGATGCCGAAGTACCGCAAGCGATCGAACAAATCATTTCAGATCCGGAATTTACCGCGGCCATTATCCGCTATAAATTTGGCAAGGCCTTTGGTGGTCTCAGCAAGCTGCTAAGCCCATTGTTGGGCTGGTATTTGCGCCGGCACTGGCGGCGGCTGCAAACTGTGCAGGACGTACAACGTTATGTGTCCGGTTATCTGGAGCAGGCGTTGCAGCACACTACTGACGGCGTGAGCTGCAGCGGATTGGATGCTTTACCGAAAGACCAGGCCTTCTTGTTTGTCTGTAATCACCGTGATATTGCGATGGACCCGGCTTTAGTCAATTGGTGCCTGCACTTGCATGGTTTTGATACCGCCCGCATTGCTATTGGGGACAACCTGCTGAAAAAGCCTTGCGTGACGGCACTGATGAAACTCAATAAAAGCTTTATTGTACGCCGAAGTGCCAAAGGTCCACGTGAAATGCTAAAGGCGCTCAGCCAATTATCTGCGTATATCCGTCATTCATTATCTGAGGGTCAGCACATCTGGATCGCGCAGAAGGAAGGCCGGGCCAAAGATGGCTTTGACCAGACAGATCCGGCGATTTTAAAAATGTTTTATATGGCCGGCAAAGCCGAGGGCCTTGAGTTTGCCGACTATATGCAGCAGCTCAATATTGTGCCGGTGGTGATTTCATACGAGTACGACCCGTGTGATGAAGCCAAAGCCCTGGAGCTTTACCAAAGAGCTGAAGACGGCGGTTACCAGAAGGCCGAGTTTGAAGACATCGACAGTATTATCAAAGGGATCACCGGCTACAAAGGCCGGGTGCACCTGCATTTTGGTGAAATGATCCGTGATGGTTTTGACAGCCCGGAGCAACTCGCTGAATTAATAGACCGGCAAATTTATCAGGGCTATAAAATCTATCCGGCGAATCAATATGCGGCAGGTGAGCAGGTCAGCGATGCTCAGGCTGCGGCCAAGTTTGCTAGTCGCCTGGCACAAATGCTGCCAGAAATTCAAAGTTATGCCCGCGCTATGTATGCCAACCCGTTGAAAAACGCGCAAAAAGTGCAGGAACAATAAACATGGCCCGCCACATCACTTATACCTTTAAAGGTCAGCCGCGGCGGATCGCCTTTAGCTATGACAAATTCCGTGACGTGCACGAGGCGGTTGCTGCCGCAGAAGGGATAGATCTGAAAAAGTTTTTACAGATGGAACAGCAGATTGCGATGACGACTAAACATAAGTCTGCGATCAAAGAGTTCCGGCAAAGCGAATTTAAACGGATGGGCTTTGCCGACATCTACCTGCATAAAGACGAGCCGGACGCCGCCAGTTAAATTTGGCCGGTTAATTTCCGGCTTTGTTGTGACAGCTGTCCGGAATAGCCTGGCAGCTGCTGACCGCCTGTCCTACCTTCACCGCGTTGGCGGCAAACCAGCCTAGCGGCATTTCCAGCGCAGCGATAACTTCACCCGGTGATTCATGTAAATCTTCACTATTGGCCATCATCGGCTGAATTTTGCTGATGCGCCATTGTGGGTTAATAAAAGCCACATCAAGTGCCGTTGGAGTGTTTTTCATCCACAAGGTCATTGGCCTTGGTGTGTCGTACAGCAACAACATGCCGTGTTTGACCGGAGCTTGCTCCATCAGACCCCGCATACGTCGTTCTACTGTATCCGCCAGCTGCACCTGCAACTGCTGTTCACCGGCTTGCAACGGAATCAGTGGGAAAACAGGCACTTCAGCCTGACAGGCCGCTAAAGGTAACAAACAAACCATCGCAAATTGACGCATCACAGACTCCGGCTGAAACTACGTTATTGTGCAGTTGCAAATGGCCAGATTGCAAATGCAATTCTGCAGCTGCGGACATCACTGCGCAAAAAAAAGCCGGGTTGCCCCGGCTATTCTTCACACTGTCCTGTGTTATGACAGACAGTCTCCAGACTATCCTGCAAGTGTTCCTGACACTTACATCCGTCCATCGCTTTTACGCAATGACCCTCTGACGGATTAGTTGGCGTTTAACGCCTGACGCGGGTCAACGTAAGCAAGGTTCAGCGCTTCAGCGACATGCTGATTGACCACCTGGCCGTTGATCACATTCAGGCCATTTAACAGATGTTGGTCATCTAATAACGCTTGTTTGTAGCCTTTGTTTGCCAGCTTGATGATAAATGGCAAAGTCGCATTGTTCAGTGCAAAAGTTGAAGTGCGTGGCACAGCGCCTGGCATGTTGGCAACACAGTAGTGTACTACATCGTCCACGATAAAAGTTGGCTCGGCGTGTGTGGTGGCATGAGAAGTTTCAACACAGCCGCCTTGGTCGATCGCAACATCCACAATGGCAGAGCCAGGTTTCATTTTGCGGATATGCTCGCGAGTGACCAGTTTAGGTGCGGCAGCACCTGGAATTAACACACCACCGATAACTAAATCGGCTTCAAGCACATGTTTTTCTAACGCATCTGCGGTCGAGTAAATGGCTTTGACTGCGCCATTAAACTGCGCATTGATCCGACGCAGGACGTCAACTGAGCGGTCCAGTACGACCACATCAGCACCTAAACCTACAGCCATTTGTGCTGCATTAGTACCAACCATGCCGCCACCAATGACCACAACTTTAGCCGGTTCAACACCTGGCACACCGCCCAGTAACATACCGCGGCCAGCACAGGATTTCTCCAACGCACGGGCACCGGCCTGAATTGACATACGACCTGCGACTTCTGACATAGGGGCTAACAGTGGCAGACCACCGCGGCCGTCGGTGACAGTTTCGTAAGCGATACAGATGGCCTTTGATTTAATCAAATCTTCTGTTTGTGGCAGGTCTGGCGCCAGGTGTAAGTAGGTAAACAGGATTTGGCCTTCACGTAACATGGCACGTTCAACAGCCTGAGGTTCTTTCACTTTTACGATCATCTCTGCGATAGCAAAGATTTCTGCGGCGCTGTTCAGTACTTTTGCACCGGCCGCCTGATACTCGGCGTCACCACAGCCAATACCGTCACCGGCATTATGTTCTACGTATACAGTATGGCCATGTGCGACCAGTTCGCGCACGCTGGCAGGAGTCATACCGACGCGGTATTCGTGGTTTTTAATCTCTTTTGGTACGCCAATAATCATATCTGATGCCTTTTTTGAATTGTTGCAGGGTTGGTAAAATTTTTCGCTAGTATAAAGCGCTGATGGCAGGATTGCTGATTGTTTTATTTCGCCAGTGCAGCATAATATGTTGTAGAAACGCAAATAGCAGGATTAATGACTTGCCAATTTCACCACAAAATAGCGGTCGTAAACTGGACCGTATCGATCGGAAAATACTGACGGAATTACAAAAAGATGGACGGCTCGCCAACGTAGAACTGGCCAAGCGGGTAGGGCTCAGCCCAACACCCTGTCTGGAACGGGTGCGCAAGCTTGAACAGGAACAATTCATCCTGGGTTACAACGCCCGTGTGGATCCGAACAAAGTCGGTGCCGCGCTGCTGGTATTTGTGGAAATCACTCTGAGCAAAACCTCGCCGGAAGATTTCGACGAGTTCAGTAAAGCAGTGCAAAAACTCGATGAGATTTTAGAATGTCATCTGGTGTCTGGCAGTTTTGACTTTCTGCTCAAGACGCGGGTTGCCAATATGGCGGCTTATCGCGAGTTGCTGGGTGAAACCTTATTGCGACTGCCCAGCGTGCGCGAAAGCCGGACTTATGTGGTGATGGAAGAGGTCAAACAAACAACTTTTGTTGCAGTCACCGGCTGAAAACGGCAATACTGGATAAAAAATCAGCAAAGTGCTTTTCGCGTTGATTTTACGGCAAGGAAATATGTGCAGCAAACCAGTCTGTCTGGTATCTTTGCTGTGTTTCTGACAAGTCTTTATAGGGTTATGCTGTTGCAAGCAAAAACTGTATTTTCGCTGAACGGAGTCCAGCGGCTCGTTGAAGTCGGGTTGATTGCCTGTCTGGGGATTGCCACTTTTATGCTGTTGGCGCTGCTGAGTTTCGACCCGGCAGACCCGAGCTGGACGCAAACCGGTTATCACAGTGATATTCGCAATATCGCCGGTCCGATCGGTGCTGAAGTTGCCGACATTTTGTTTGCGGTATTCGGCTGGTTATCTTATCTGGTGCCCCCGTTTTTAGCTTTTTGTGGCTATCTATTGTTCCGTCGTTTTACCGACTTATTGTCATTAGATTATTTTGTGCTCGGTATGCGGCTATTAGGCTTGTTACTGACCGTGATTAGCGCTTGTGCGATTAGCAGTATCAATTTTGACGACATTTATATGTACTCCAGCGGCGGTGTGGTTGGTGACGTGTTGGTGGCCGTGTTATTACCGCAACTGAGCTTTGTCGGTTCCAGTTTGTTATTGTTATGCAGCTTTTGTATCGGTCTGACACTGCTGACTGGTATTTCCTGGCTAACTGTCGCAGATGAGTTGGGTGCTTTCACTGTAACGACTGCGCGCCGGTTGTGGCACTTCAATGCGACTATCGATGCCTTGATGCGCAAGGTAAAACCCAAAGTGCGGGTAGTGGCGCCACTGCAACGCAGCGAGATTAAGGGCACCCCATATCAGCAGGAGCTTAAAGCTCCAGCGGTGGCCAAAACTGAGATAGCGGAGCAGGAAAAACCGTCTGAAATTGAGCGCGCTGAGCCGGTGATGTCAAGCGCCCGCATTGAACCTGAGATTGGATTTGACGTTGCTTCCGCCCCGGCCGAACAGGCTTTTGACTCGTTCACTGAAGCGCAAACACAACAGCATAGCAGTTATGCACCTGAGCAAATTATCGCTGCAACGCCGGCCCCGGTCGTCGTCGTGAACCTTGACGCAGCAGTACCTGCGCAATCGAAGCCCGTCAGCCCAATAAAAATTGATCCAGCGGTCCAAAGCCGGGCGTTTTTCCCGGACGCGGATGCCCGTGTTGAACCTTTACCAATCCAGCCGTTAGATATCCGTACAGATGCCAGGGCTTTTGTCAGCATTGACGAAATTGCCGGTGATGAACTCAGTTATAGTGCAATTGATGAAACCTATGCCGAAGATGAGTTGGCACAAAGTTATCTGCACACCCAGACATCGGCTGATGCAGTGCAACTGCAACGGTTAGCCAGCACTGACGATGAAGAAGAGCAGGATGAGATTTTATATCCACAGCCGGTGCCGCCGGTTGACGCCTTGCCATCGCTAAGTCTGCTGGAGCGACCGAACCGAACAGTGAATCCTATCTCTGAAGAAGATTTAGAGCGGGTGTCGCGGCTGGTTGAAGTCAAACTGCTGGATTTTAGCGTAGATGCGAAAGTCGTCGGTGTTTATCCCGGACCTGTGGTGACCCGCTTTGAACTGGACCTCGCACCAGGCGTAAAAGTTTCCAAAATTACGGGTTTATCGAAAGACTTAGCCCGTTCTTTATCTGCCATCAGTGTGCGGGTGGTGGAGGTCATTCCGGGCAAATCTTTTATAGGCTTAGAACTGCCGAACCAGCACCGGGAAATAGTCCGGTTGTCCGAAGTCATCGGCGATGAGGTGTTTGAGCAGTCTAAATCGCCGTTAACCATGGTGCTTGGCAAGGATATCGCTGGTAAAGCCGTAGTGGCGGATTTAGCAAAAATGCCGCATTTGCTGGTGGCTGGTACGACTGGTTCAGGGAAGTCCGTCGGTGTCAACGTGATGATTTGTAGTTTGCTCTACAAGTCGACGCCGGATGATGTGCGTTTCCTGATGATTGACCCGAAAATGCTCGAATTGTCGGTCTATGAAGGCATTCCGCATTTATTGACTGAAGTCGTCACTGACATGAAAGAGGCGGCCAATGGCCTGCGTTGGTGTGTCGGTGAGATGGAACGTCGTTATAAGCTGATGTCAGCGTTAGGGGTTCGGAACCTTAAAGGTTACAACGCCAAAGTTGCCGAGGCCATTGCCGAAGGCAAGCCGCTGCGCGACCCGTTATGGCGCCCAACCGATGATATGCGTGGCGAGCCACCAGTGCTGGAGAAGCTGCCGTCTATCGTCGTGGTCATTGACGAATTCGCCGACATGATGATGATTGTTGGCAAAAAAGTTGAAGAGCTGATCGCGCGCATTGCGCAAAAAGCACGGGCAGCCGGCATTCATTTAATTCTCGCAACACAACGGCCATCGGTCGATGTGATCACAGGCTTGATTAAAGCCAACATTCCGACCCGGATTGCCTTCCAGGTGTCGTCGAAAATCGACTCCAGAACCATCCTGGATCAACAAGGTGCTGAAAGCTTATTAGGTCAGGGCGATATGTTGTATCTGCCTCCGGGTTCGGGTGTACCGAACCGGGTGCATGGCGCCTTTGTCGACGACCATGAAGTTCACGCCATCGTCGCGGACTGGAAAACCAGAGGCCGGCCAAACTATATTCCGGAAATTCTCTCGGGTGAAACCAACGAAGAGAATCTGCTGCCTGGCGAGACGCTGGAAGAAGACGATGCGGAAGCCGATCCGCTGTTTGATCAGGCTGTGGCCTTTGTAACTGAAAGTCGCAAAGCCTCGGTATCCGGTGTGCAGCGTCGATTCAGAATCGGCTATAACCGGGCTGCGCGTCTGGTTGAAACCATGGAACAAGTTGGGATTGTCAGTGGCCCGGGCCACAACGGCAACCGGGAAGTATTAGCTCCGCCTCCGCCAAAAGGGTTTTAAATGAAACAGGTTTTTACGTTAACGGGTCTTCTGCTGGCAGCTGTATGTTCTGGTGTTGTCAGTGCGGTTGAAACGGCTGCAGAGCAGCTTAAATACAAACTGGCGCGACTAAACAGTTATCAGGCCAGCTTCCAGCAAACGGTCACTGACGCAACGAATAAACAGGTGCAAACTGGTGAAGGCTACCTCAGCCTGAAGCAGCCAGCGTTATTTCGTTTTGAAACCATCAGCCCGACACCAAATTTGCTGATTGGCGACGGCCGGACTTTGTGGCACTACGACGAAACGCTCGAAGAGCTGAAAGTCTATGATGCGGCGAAAGAGGTTGATAAAACGCCTTTTGTGCTGCTGACTTCCAGCGATGCCAAACTATGGGCTTTGTACGATGTTGTCGGTCAGGGGGAAACTTTTGTTATCACACCTAAGGACAAAAATAATCCGGTACAAAAACTGACGTTGCAATTTTCCGGGGTCGGCCTCGCCAAAATGGCGGTGGCCAGTCAAGATGGGCAGACCAGCAGTTTTGAATTTATTGCGATGCAGAGTAATGTCAGTATCGACAGCGCACAGTTTAAATTCAGCCCGCCGAATGGCGTTGATATCGTTGATTTACGTGGCAAGTGAGCAATCTGTCTCTTAGTTTTGCGCCGGACGTGCGGCCGTTAGCAGCACGGTTAAGGCCAAAAAATCTGCAGGAATATGTCGGTCAGCAGCATTTGCTCGGTCCCGGCACACCGCTGCGTCGTGCTGTTGAAGCAGGGCAGCTGAACTCGCTGATTTTTTGGGGGCCGCCCGGCACCGGCAAAACCAGCCTGGCCGAACTGATTGCCGGCAGTACTGCCGCGGCCATCGAAAAAATCTCGGCCGTTACCGCCGGTATCAAAGAGATCCGTGAGGCTATTGAACGCGCAGCAAATCGTCTACAACAAGGTCAGCGCACGTTGTTGTTTGTTGACGAAGTGCATCGTTTTAACAAAAGCCAACAGGATGCGTTTTTACCCCATATCGAAGATGGCACCATCATCTTTATTGGCGCGACCACTGAAAACCCATCGTTTGCGCTCAATAACGCCCTGTTATCCCGTGCCCGGGTCTGTGTGCTGCGCAAAATCAATCACGATGATTTGCGTCAGCTACTACAGCGAGCCTTAGCTGATGAAACTCTGAATCTGCAGTTTCCGATTGCACTTACGCCGCATGCCACCGAACTGTTGTTGCAACTGGCCGACGGTGATGCACGTAAAATGCTCAATCTGCTGGAGCTCGCCGCCCAAAGCAGCGCTGATGGCAGCATTGATACCAACTTATTAAAACAGTTAGTGGAACGGCAATTACCCGGTTTTGATAATCAGGGCGAGCTGTATTACGACCTGATTTCTGCTTTTCACAAGTCAGTACGGGGTTCACAACCGGATGCGGCCTTATATTGGTATTGTCGTATTCTTGAAGGCGGTGGAGACCCGCTGTATGTGGCCAGACGGTTGTTAGCGATTGCCTCAGAAGATATTGGTAATGCTGATCCAAGAGCTTTGTCGTTAGCGCTGACTGCTTTTGATACCTTCCAGCGGGTTGGACCGGCTGAAGGTGAGCGCGCCATCGCGCAGGCCGCGGTATATTGCGCCCTGGCGCCAAAAAGCAACGCGCTGTACAGCGCTTTTAATCAAATGCGCGCTTTTGTCCGGGAACAGCCTGCATTTGAAGTACCGATCCAGCTACGTAACGCCGCGACCGGTTTGCTGAAGGAACTGGGGTATGGCGAAGGTTATCGTTATGCCCATGATGAACCCGGCGCTTATGCCGCAGGCATGACATATTTGCCGCCAGAAATGCAGCAGATGCAATTCTACCAGCCTACAGACCGTGGTTTAGAACGTCAGCTGGCAGAAAAGCTGCGTTATTTACGTGGTCTCGACGATGCGCATGCTGCCACGGATGACGGAGGCAAGCCTGATGTGGGTTAACTACGCAGCTATTGCCGTGGGCGGCGCTATCGGCGCCTGTTTGCGTTTTGCGATTAGCGATGCCATGTTACATCTTTTCGGCCGGGCATTTCCTTTTGGCACTTTGCTGGTTAATATTCTCGGGTCTTTTATTATCGGTCTGTTGTATGGTCTGATCCTGACTGAACAACTGGCGCCTAATCCGTGGCGAATTTTTATCGGCATTGGCATTTTGGGCGCGTTTACCACATTCTCTACTTTTTCTATGGACACTGTGTTGATGCTGCAGCAAGGCGCTTTTATCAAGGCGATGCTGAACGTGTTGGCCAACCTGGTGTTGTGTTTAACCCTGACCTGGCTTGGTATTAAGCTTGGGACTTTGAAGTAAGCAGACATGTTAGATAGCAAATTTTTACGTGCCGAACTGGCAGAAACAGCGGCCCGTCAGGCCACCCGGGGTTTTGTGCTGGATGTGGCAAAGATCAGCGCACTGGAAGAACAGCGCCGCGAACTGCAGGTTGCGACGCAGGAATTACAAAATCAGCGCAACAGCAAATCCAAAGCCATTGGTCAGG
Source organism: uncultured Chromatiaceae bacterium (assembly GCA_946482325.1). The sequence continues at coordinate 26,293 of CAMLRA010000034.1, forward strand.
CCAAAGCGCGTGGTGAAGATATTGCACCATTATTAGCGGAAGTAGATGGTTTAGGGGCAGAGCTGGACAGAGCGAAAATTCAGCTCGATGCGGTACTGGCCGAACTGGACGGCATTGCTGCAACAATACCAAATTTACCGGATCTGTCTGTGCCGATTGGCAAAGACGAAACCGGCAATGTCGAAGTCCGCCGCGTTGGTACGCCAACGCAGTTTAACTTTGATGTCAAAGACCATGTAGCGCTTGGCGAAGCATTAGACAAAGGCCTCGATTTTGAAAGCGCGGTGAAGATTGCCGGCTCACGTTTTGTGGTGATGAAAGGCCAGATTGCCCGGCTGCATCGTGCCCTGACGCAGTTTATGCTGAATTTACACACCGAACAGCATGGCTATACCGAAATGTATGTGCCTTATCTGGTTAACAAAGATTCATTGTATGGCACCGGTCAGTTGCCAAAATTTGGCGCTGATTTGTTTCACACCCAGCCGGCAACCGAAGAAGGTGTCGGCATGAGCCTGATCCCAACAGCAGAAGTACCGGTGACTAATCTGGCCCGTGACCGTATTTATGAATTGTCCGAACTGCCGGTGAAAATGACGGCGCATACGCCGTGTTTCCGCAGTGAAGCTGGTTCTTATGGCCGCGATACCCGCGGCCTGATTCGCCAGCATCAGTTCGATAAAGTGGAGTTGGTACAGCTGGTCCACCCGTCGCAGTCGATGGCTGCTCTGGAAGAACTGACCGGTCATGCTGAGAAAGTCCTGCAGTTGTTAGGTTTACCATACCGGGTCATGTTGTTATGTACCGGTGACATGGGCTTCGGATCTTGCAAAACTTATGATTTAGAAGTTTGGTTACCGGCACAAAACACCTATCGGGAGATCTCGTCTTGCAGCAACATGGGCGATTTCCAGGCGCGTCGGATGCAGGCACGGTTCCGGCCGGAAGAAGGTAAAAAGCCAGAGCTATTGCATACGCTCAATGGCTCTGGCCTCGCAGTGGGTCGTACTTTGGTGGCTATTCTGGAAAATTTCCAGCAAGCCGATGGTAGCATCGCTATTCCAGCCGTGTTACAGCCTTATATGGCTGGTAAAACGATATTGGCTTAATCTTCTATCACACCGGCTGCGTAGCGGCCGGTGTAACTGAATGAAATGAGTATGTTATGACTGCTACGCCGGAAAAACCAACACCAGCAGAACACCGAAATCCAGGCATTACTAAAAAAGTTGCCGTCAAACGCACCAGAACCAGTCCGGTGAAGGTGTTTTTGCGCACTGTCTATTGGCTGATCACTTTAGCTGTTATCGGCATAGTGCTGTATATCAGTTTTGAAGCTGGCTGGATGATTTACAAAAACACTGCGAATTGACACAACTGCCGGTGCGGTATCGTTGAAAGCTCAGCAGGGCCCTCAAGTCTGAATGAGTTATAAACACTTCGCCGGTTTCGGTAAGCCTGCAATCCGGGTTGCCTGTTTCGCCGGGCCGTCCGGGAATAACATAAACAAATACTTACTGTTACCTTTCTCCGCACCCAGTTTCTCAGCCATCGCTTTCACCAGAATACGCACCGCCGGTGAGGTGTTGTATTCCTGATAAAACTCGCGAACAAACCATACAACTTCCCAATGGGCTGGTGTCATGTTGATCTGTTCCAGTCGGGCAAATTCAACAGCTAATGCTTCACTCCAAAGACTTAAATCAGCAAGATAGCCGTGTTTGTCCAGCGGGATATGCTGAAATTCCGTACTTAATCCGGACATGAAATGACCTGCGATGCCTGTAGTGTAAGCTCAACCCATTGGGTATCGGTTATTGCGTGGACTGACGAAGGGCAGACAATTCCACGTTGGATTAAATCCTGCTGTAGTACACTGACCTGACAGGGCCAATCAGGCTGGCTCAGTAATAAATACGCCGCATCGCAGCGTAGTAACAGCATGTCGTCCGGCTGTGCCAGTTCAAGCAACGCCGGCATTTTTGCCTGATGAAGTTGGAACAATCGCATTTAAACCACCACGACAAGGTCAGCCTGGTCCAGCAGGGCACACTGTTCGGCTGCGTTTAACATTTCAGCTTCGATACGCAGCTGCCCGGTTGTCAGTGATAAATCGGCCATCGCCTGCTGACACACCGCGACACACGCAATGTCATACAACGCAAAAAGTTTTTGGGTAACGGTAAAGTCCTTCACTACCAGAGATTCAGCCAGTGGCAGCAATTGCGTCACTGCGACGCCGCGATACAGTACAGTCACTTGATGCTCTGCAGCGGCGAGTGCAAGGCAAAGATCCTGCGCTTCGCGCGCTGCGCTGCCGTCCCAGGCGCTGTGCTGCTGAATAATGACAACGCGGCGCATCAGAATTGTACCAATTTGTCGGTGCCGGCAAGCCGCATACCAAACTCCGCGAGACCCGCCAAAGTGAATCCCGGGCGCGCTTTGGTAAAACCGCGTTTTTCTGCAGCTGTCGCACAATACAATAACGGGATATTTTGCCCGCTGGCAAAGTCGCAAAAACGACCAACCAGGTCGGCTTCGTCAGATGGTAAATCAATCTCCGGACAAATCACCTGTACGGCTTGTTGATAAAAAAAGATGTGGTCAATCTGATGTCCCAGTGCGATAGCTGCTGTAGCAAATCGCTGCACGTCATCAAGCACCGGACTGCCATAACAATCTGATTGGATGTACAAAACAAAATTGGCCATATAGTAAAAAAAATGCCCCAAAGAGTGGGGCATTTTAGAGGAAACGGGCCAATTTGTCGTTAGTCGTCGCTGCCGAAAACACCTAACAACTGCAGTAATGCGGTGAACAGATTAAAAATGTTCAGGTACAGACCGACAGTGGCGCGGATATAGTTGGTTTCGCCGCCGTGAATAATGCGGCTGGTATCAAACAGGATAAAACCGGACATGATCAGCACGATGACAGCATTAATCGCCAGATGCAGCGCCGGTACCTGAAAGAAGATATTCGCAATCATGGCGATAAAGGCCAGGATTAATCCAACGAACAAAAAATTACCCATAAACGAGAAATCTTTTTTGCTGGTCAGGGTGTAAGCTGACAAGCTGAAGAAAATCAGCGCAGTAGCGCCAAATGCCTGCATGATAAGTTCCGGGCCATTTGGCAGGGCGGCATAGCGGTTCAGCATAGGACCGATCGACGCGCCCATCACAGCGGTGAATAAAAACACCCAGCCGATACCTGAAGCTTTATCTGCTGTTTTCATCACAACAAATACCAGCACTAATGCCAGTATTGACAATCCGAGGCCGGCCATGGCACTCAGTTCTAATGCCATCGAAATGCCAGCTGCGACTGCGCTGCCGGTCAGCGTCATCGCCAACAGCAGATAAGTGTTACGCAGAACTTTATTGACCGCAGCACTGTCGTGGCTGGTCAGGACCTGTGATTGTTGATATTGCATAGACTCTCCTTGGTTATCAATGGACTATACCGAATCGTTGCCAGCGACGCTATGACTAAAAAGACCTCTGAAACTGAAAAAAATTCCCGGTGACTACTGCTACTGCTAAAAAACCGCCAGACTGAACAAAAAATATTCTTTCAGTCAATTCAAGATGTTAATTGATAAAAAAGTGCTTGGAGTTTTTTAGTGTCTTGATTAATATAAGCGCCACGGAGAGATGGCAGAGTGGTTTAATGCACCGGTCTTGAAAACCGGCGAGGGTTAGTAGCCCTTCAAGAGTTCGAATCTCTTTCTCTCCGCCA
>CAMLRA010000035.1 GCA_946482325.1 uncultured Chromatiaceae bacterium
CCTGGTGCGCCGCGTGTGCCAGCATTGCAAACAGCCGTATCAGCCGGATGAGCTGGAACAAACCTGGCTGAAGCATTTCCGCGCGCCGGCCGGCCTGCAGTTCTGGCGCGGTCGCGGTTGTCAGTCCTGTAACTATTCCGGTTATAAAGGCCGGATTGGTGTGTTTGAGTTGCTGGTGCTGGACAAACCGCTGGCCGATGCGCTGCGGCGTAATGACACTGAAGAATTTGCCCGCATCGCCTACAGTTCTGAGAATTTCAGCACGCTTGGCACTATGGCGCTGGATTATGCCCAACAAGGCATCACCAGCCTGGATGAAGTGATCCGGGTATCGGAATATGTGGACTTAGACGCCATGGCGGGCTCTGTCTGATGGCCAGTTTTCGCTATAGCGCCCGTGATCAACAAGGCCGGTTGCAATCCGGTGAGATTGACGCGCCAAGCGAAAGTGTGGTGGCCGACCAGCTACAACGCCGGCAATTGATCCCGCTCAATATCAGCGAAATTGCGCCAGAACGGCAGCTAAAGCTGGACTTGTCCGGCTGGTTTGGCTCTGTGGTGCGGCTGCCCGAACTGATAGTGTTTGCCCGGCAAATGTATTCGCTGATGAAAGCCGGTATTCCGATCATCCGCGCCATTCGCGGCCTGGCCGAGAGTACCAGTTCAAAAGCTTTAAACACCGTGCTGCTCGATTTGGCCGAGCAGCTGGAAAAAGGCCGTAGTCTGTCGGTGGCGATGGCCAGTCACCCGAAAGTCTTCAACCGGTTGATTGTCAGTATTGTGCATGTTGGTGAGAACACCGGCCGGCTCGATGATGCTTTTGCTCAGCTGTCGGATTATTTTGAGCAGGAAATGGAAACCCGCCGTCAGATTAAACAGGCAACGCGGTATCCGTCGTTTGTACTGCTGGCGATTGTGGTGGCGATGGTGATCCTGAATATCTTTGTCATCCCACAGTTTGCTGCGATGTTCGCCCGCTTTGACACTGAATTGCCCTGGACCACGCAAGTGCTGATTAGTACCTCAGCGTTTTTCGTCAATTATTGGCCCTGGTTATTGCTGGGGCTGACTTTAGCCGGCTTTTCCCTGTACCGCTACCTGCAGACCGATGATGGTCGTTATCGTTGGAGCCGTTACAAACTGCGTTTGCCGCTGATGGGCGACATTATCAACCGCGCCACTTTAGGCCGTTATGCCCGCAGTTTCGCGCTGATGCTGCGCGCCGGTGTGCCACTGACCACGGCGCTCAGTCTGGTGGCGGAAGCGGTCGACAACGATTTTATGGCGGACAAAATCCGCGAGATGCGGCGCAATATCGAACGCGGTGAAAGCCTGGTGCGCGTGTCGGCGCAAAGTGGTTTGTTTACGCCGCTGGTGATGCAAATGCTGGCGGTCGGTGAAGAAACCGGCCAGATGGATGACATGTTGCAGGAAGTAGCATTGTTTTATGAACGGGAAGTCGCTTTTGATCTGAAGTCGCTGACAGCGAAAATCGAGCCTATTCTGATCACTGTGGTCGCAGTGATGGTGCTGTTATTGGCCCTGGGGATCTTTACCCCAATGTGGGACATGCTCAGTGCTTATCAAAAAGGCAACTGAGCCAGCTTGGCAATCGACAGAAAAGCTGTCATTAATTAGTGTAATCAAAACTATAAACTATTGATTTAAGCCCCGGAGAACTGCGTATGCGTACTATCTCAAGACAGCAACAAGGCTTTACCTTAATCGAATTAGTCATTGTCATTATTATCTTAGGTTTGTTGGCCGCCACGGCGCTGCCAAGATTCCTGAACGTCACTGAGCGCGCTGAAGACGTATCGGTCGAAGGTGTGGCCGGTGGTTTCGCCTCGGCAGTTGGTTTAGTGCGTGCCGGCTGGGAAATTGCCGGTCGGCCAAACAATAACGTCGCCGCCAACCAAACCCGTGTTGAATACGACAATGTATTTATCGGTGTCGACGGTGCTATCGGTTTTCCGTCTGGCGACCCAACAGCGGATACCCGTGCCACGGCAGTCGATGCCGCAGATTGTGTGTTCCTGTTTAACAATCTGTTCCAGCAAGCAGGTGCCGCGACGGTCGATGCTACCTTTGATGCGACCGACGATTTCTTTGCCCGCGCTGCCAGTAACGTCTGTGAATATCACCAAACTGCTGGTTTAGCCGCAGCGCCTGCAGCAGGTACTGGTGCGACGAATGGCTTTACCTATAATCCGCAAAACGGTAACGTATTGTCTTTCCTGAATAAACCAAACTAACAGAGCGTTATAATGCAAAAGAGTAAAGGTTTTACCTTAGTTGAACTGGTAATTGTGATCGTGATCCTCGGCATTTTGGCCGTCACAGCAGCGCCGAAGTTTTTAAACCTGAGCAGTGATGCAAAAATCAGTACTGTGAATGGCGTCAAAGGCGCATTGCAATCGGCTAACGCTGTGCTTTACAGCAAAGCAGTGCTGGCTGGCGAGCAGAAAAAGGCTAGTGGTTCAGTAACAGTTGATGGTGTGGCGATTGCGCTGGTCAATGGTTATGTCGCGGCTACCGCAGCTGAAGTACAGAAAGTGCTGGATTTGGAAGGTGGTTTTACTGTTGCACAAGGTGTAGCAAATGCAGCTGTCGGTGTCGCGGCAACGGATGTGATGGTTTATACCGGCACAGTGCCGACTACCACTTCCGCTTTAACTGACGTCTGCATGTTTATCTATACAGCTGCAGCAAATAACACCTCAAAACCAACTTACACGCTGAAAACCGGCGGCTGTTAACAACTATGCAGCTATGCCGCCGGGCCGGTTTTACCCTGATAGAACTGCTGGTGGTGATCCTGCTGATTAGTATTCTGGCGGCTACGGCCGCCAGTCGTTTTTTTACCACTGACGACATCCAGCCGCAGCAACAACGCGATGCGGTGATCAATTTATTGCGTCAGGTACAGATGCAAAGCATGCAGGACAGCAGTGGGGTTTATAGCCGTTGTCCGACAGTGTTATTGCAAACGAACGTCGCCGGCATCGCCCGGCAAAATGCCTGTAATGCGTCCGCCAGTTTCACTGTGGACAGCAGTGACCTCAGTCAAATCAGCCTCAGCGGTAGCGTTGTCAGCAGCAGCGCCGGCAGCCTGCCTTTATCTTTGCGCTTTGACAGCTGGGGCCGTCCACGCAGCAGTTGCAGCAGCGGTTGCACCATTAGTTTTGCTGCTGGCGGCATGACCAGTAGCCTCTGTATCGAAGCCAGTGGTTATATCGGGGCCTGCTAAATGATCAAAAGCCCACGCCTGTTCCGCTGCCGCCGCAAAAATTTCCGCCATCAGCCGGCTGCCAGGCTGCAGCGTGGTTTTACCCTGGTTGAACTGGTGATCGGTATGGTGGTGCTGGCGATTGCGCTAACGCTGCTGACCGGCGTGTTGGCGCCGCTGCACCGCGATTCCGGCGCTATCTGGTTGCAGGTCAGAAGTGCCGAGCTGGCGCAAAGCCTGCTCAGCGAAGTGATGGCGCGCTCCTTTGATGAAAATTCCAGCCGCAGTGGCAGTCCGCTGCGCTGCGGTGAAACCGGCGCCGGCAGTTGTGCCACCAGTATGCCGGCTTGTCCGGTCAGCGGTATGTCTGCAGTCACAGAAGAAGCCAACCGGCAGGATTACGACGACGTCGATGATTTCCATTGCCTGCGCGCTGATGCCGCGACTTTAACCGACTGGTTGGGCACCAGTCTGGCCAGCCGTTACGCCAATTATCAGCTGGCGATAAATGTCAGCTACGACGGCAGCGCCAGTGGCGCGGCCAGCAATAATCTGGTGAAACGCATCACGCTGAATATCACCGCGCCGGATGGCACTGTGCTGACGTTCAGCGCCTTAAAGGGCAACTGGTAATGCGCCGCCGTCCTGCCCTTACCCGAGGTTTCACTTTGGTGGAACTGGTCACAGTGATGGTCCTGCTGGGCATCGCAGTGGTTGGCTTGTCGACGTTACTCGGCAATATGTCCGGCATTTACCTGCAATCGGCGCAACGTGAACAGTTACTGGGGCAAAGCCGCTTTGTGCTGGAGCGGCTCAATCGCGAACTTCGTGATGCGGTGCCGAACAGTCTGCGCGTCAGCAACAGTGGCAGCTGGTCTTGTCTGGAGTTTGTGCCCTTTAGCGCCGTGGTGCGTTATCGCACTATCGCAATACAGCCAGATACGCTGATGACTATGGACGTGGTCAATCTTGACGCGACTTTTACTGCCGCCGCTGGACAATGGCTGCTGGTGTATCCAACCAGTCCGGCTGATATTTATGCGGTATCCAGCCAAAAAATACAGCTGCACAACACGCCATTGCTCAACGACGGTGATAATAAAACCACGACCTATCGTTTGCAGTTCAGTCAGGCCTTTGGTTTTGGCACTGCATCGCCGGCGACGCGGGCTTATTTATTGAATAGCCCTGTCAGTTTTTGTGCGCTCGGCAATGAAATTCGCCGTTACGACGGATATGGTCTACAAAGCAGTCAGCCAGTGCCGGGCAGCGGGCTTAGCAATGGCGCGCTGATGGCGCGTCAAATCAGCAATGATCTGGCAACACGGCCAGTGTTTGAACTGGCCGCGGATACACTGACCCGCAATTCATTAGTGCAAATTCAGCTGGAGCTGACGTCGGAGCAGGACAGCGGCACCGTGCTCAGTTACAGCCATTTAGTACAGGTGAGTAATGTCCCATAAGCAGCATCTTTTACCACAAAGTGCAAAACGCCGCCGCCAATCCGGCAGTGCGCTGGTGATCGCCGTATTTGTGCTGTTATTTGGTAGCCTGATTTTGCTGGCATTGGCACGGCTCAGTACAGCCTCCGGCACTTCGCTGATTTATGAAGTGCAGGGCCAGCGGAGTTATTGGTTGGCCAAATCGACGTTGGAACTAGGCCTGGTACAGCTGTTTCCACTCAATCAGACTGCGCAAAGCTGCGCGGCGGTGAATACAGCAGTTCGCAACTGGAACAGCAGTGACTGGGCCGGGTGCCAGAGCCAGCTGTCCTGTAGCGAAGACACCATCGACAGCAAAAAATGGTTCCGTCTGGTCAGCACTGCACAGTGCGGCGACGGCGATCTGCTGACCAGTCGGGTGCTCAGTGCGGAGGCCAGCGAATGAACAGATGGCGAATCTGGTTGCCGCTCAGTCTGCTGGCAGTATTGAGCAACTTCGCTCAGGCTGTTGACCCGGTCTGCGACACAAACTGGACAAAAACCAGCAGCAGCTGGACTTGCAATGGCAATGGCAAAGTGACCTTCAGCAGTAATACCAGCTTTGTGCCGAGTGGCAATCTGACCTTGATTGCAAACAATGGTTTTTTACTGAGCGGCAACATTGTAGGCAGTGCGAATATCCGCGTGGATCTGCAATCAAGTTATGGTGATTACAGCATTAGCAACAGCACCATTTACGGTAATTTATCCGCCTCGAGTGGCGTGTTCAGCGTCTCCGCGTCGACGCTGAACGGTACAGTGAATACCGGCGGGGACATTACCCTCAGTACGACCACTGTGACCGGACTGGTCACCAGCAGTAGCAATACGGTGACGCTTAGTAACAGTACGCTGCAAGCGGGGATCTCCGCACGTTCCGGTATCACAGCGAGTGGCGGCACTATTAATGGTGCAATCACGATGACCGCGCTGAATATCGTCCGGCTGACCGGCGTGACGATGCCAACCGGCAGTATCAGCGGGGCCAGCCATGTTTATCTGGACAACTCGGACCTTGGCAGCGCCTCGTCGAAGGTTAATGTTACGACCGGCAGCAACGACATCTATGTGCAGGGCGGCTCAGTGATTTATGGTGATCTGTCGGCAGCTGTGAATTCCAATGGCACAGTGCAAGTACAAAACGGTTCTGTCTATGGGCAGTGTTTGCCCAAATCTAACCCGGTCAACGCCTGTAATGCCACGCCACCAGCCACTGTGCATCATTATGAACTGAGCTACGCCAGCCCAGGCGTTACCTGCGAAGCGGAGCCTGTGAGCATTAAAGCCTGCACCAATGCGGCCTGTACCACGCTCTATAGCGGCGCCACCTCGGTCACGCTGGCGGCAAGCAACAGCGGCAGCTGGACGAACAGCAGCCCCACTTTTAGTGCCGGCAGCGCCAGCAGTGCTTTGCGAAAAACCAGCACAGGTAGTTCAGTTATCAGTGTAAGCGCAGCCAGTCCAACGGCCAGTAACGCACTGGTGTGTAAAAATTCCGGCGCGACCGACAGCAGCTGCAGCATCAGTTTTGCCGACACCGGGCTGAAAATTTTCGCTACCGATGGCGTGTCAGCAGTGCCGAATCTGGTTGCCGGCGTCAATTACACCGTCAAGTTACGGGCGATCGAAACCAACACCACCACAGGGGCTTGTCAGGCGCGGGTGCAAGGCACAAAGACGGTTGGCGTAGCTTTTCGCTGTCTGAATCCATCAACTTGCGTGAGTGGGCAAACCGTCAGTCAAGGCAATGTCGGCATTGGTGGTACTTCGGCCAGCAGTAGTCCGAGTTATATCAACGTGCCTTTGACTTTTGACAGCAGCGGCACAGCCACTGTGCCGTTTAATTATAGTGACGTCGGACAAATCGCTTTGCATGCACAGCTCAGCCTGGCAGCCAGTGGTAATGACCCTGCTATCACGCTGACGGCGCCTGCAGCAACGCCGGTAGTGAAGCCATATCAGCTCCGGGTTTTTGCCGTCAACTTGTCCACCGGCACTGGTGTCAATCCGCAAACGACCAGCAGCGGCGCAGGCTTCTTACCGGCCGGGAGTTTGTTTCGGGTGCAGTTAGACGTGCTCAATGCGGCAGGAAACCGCACACCGAACTTTGGCCGCGAAAGCAGTCCGGAAGCGCTGAATGTTGGATTTGTCAGTTTGGTATATCCGTCGGGTGGCACTGGGAATGCAGCTTACCTGACCAACAGCGGCAGTTTTACTGCAGTCGGCAGTTTCCCCGGCCGCTTCCAAAACGCACAATTAAGCTGGCTGGAAGCTGGTAGCTTTACGTTGCGAGGGTTACTGGCGGATGGCGATTATCTGGGGGCAGGTGATGTTGGCCTGAAGCCAACCAGTGAAACCATTGGCCGGTTTTATCCGCAGCATTTTGTGCTGAGTAATGTCAGCAGCGCCAATATCTGCAGTGCCGGTAGTCCGGCGTTTAGTTATATGAGTCAGCCCGGTGTGCCTTTGAGCTTTACCCTCGAAGCGGTGAATACCGCAGGCACCAGGCTGCTGAATTATAACAGTGCCAGTGGCAGTCCTATTTACACCGGGACTGCGGTGATTGGCCTGGTGGCAGAAAACAATGGCAGCAGCCATACAGCCAGTCTGGGCGGTCGGCTGACAGGACAACCGACACCAACCTGGCAACAAGGCCGTTATCAGTTCAGCGCCAGCAGTTTGCAGCTGGATCGGGGCAGCAGCCCGGATGGCCCATTTCTGAATTTTCAGCCGGGCGTTAAAGTGTTGTCAGAATTAGATAGCCGTAATCTGCAAAGCACTGTGCTGACCATGAACGCTGCAACCAGCGGTGTTTGTGCCGGTACCGCCTGTGATGCCGCGGCGCTTGGCAATGAGCTCAAGTTTTACTACGGCCGGCACCGGCTGGAAAATGCGTATGCCAATGCTTTTCAGGCCGCCTCAGTAGTGCTCAAAGCCGAAGTCTGGAATGGCAGTCAGTTTGCACTGCACAGTGCCGACAGCTGCAGTGATGCGCTGCCAGCAGCATTAACCGCAACAGGGGCGCCCGCGCTGACGGTCAGTGGTAGCAATACCAAGCTTGCCGCTGGCGTCAATCCGGTCAACTCTTTGATGTTGTCCGCACCGGGGCAAAATGGCAGCTGGGGTCTGCAGTATCAGGCACCGGTCTGGCTGAAATACAACTGGAACACCAGCACTGCCGGTGATGAAAACCCCAGTGCCACGGCGTTATTTGGCCGTTATCGCGGTAACGACCGGCTGATTTATCAGCGTGAACAATAACACCGCGTTTACAGCTGTGCGAATCCCCTCACACTCAGCACAATTGCAGCTTGGTTTCAGTGGCGAAAAGTGTAAGATAAAGCTATCCACCCAGCGCATTGTTACTTAAAATGTGCGCAAAATTTTGTCGAGCGAGAACCGGAGCCTCATCAGTGCAGGCATCGCCGGTTTTTGCTGTTGTTGGCGCCCCATTCAGAAGGATTAACACTGTTCATGTTAAAAAAATTACGTGGTTTATTTTCCAACGATCTGTCGATTGACCTGGGCACGGCCAACACCCTGATTTATGTCAAAGACCAAGGCATAGTATTGAATGAACCTTCAGTGGTTGCGATCCGGCAGGAACGCGCCGGCGGTCCTAAAAGCGTCGCTGCCGTAGGCCACGCCGCTAAACGTATGTTAGGCCGCACGCCGGGCAATATCAAAGCTATCCGCCCGATGAAAGACGGTGTTATCGCCGATTTCTACGTCACCGAAAAAATGCTGCAGCATTTTATCAAACAAGCCCACAGCAACAGCTTCCTGCGTCCAAGCCCACGCGTATTAGTCTGTGTGCCTTGTGGTTCTACTCAGGTAGAACGCCGCGCCATCCGCGAATCAGCCCAGGGTGCCGGTGCCCGCGAAGTTTATCTGATTGACGAGCCAATGGCCGCCGCTATCGGCGCGGGTTTACCGGTCTCTGAAGCGACCGGTTCTATGGTGGTCGATATCGGTGGTGGTACCACTGAAGTTGCGCTGATTTCATTAAACGGCGTGGTGTATTCCTCGTCTGTGCGTATCGGTGGCGACAAATTTGACGACGCTATCATCAACTACATCCGCCGTAACTACGGCATCCTGATTGGTGAAGCCACTGCTGAGCGCATCAAAATGGAGATCGGTTCAGCCTACCCAAGCGATGAAATCCTCGAAATCGAAGTACGCGGTCGTAATCTGGCCGAAGGCGTGCCTCGCAGCTTCACCATGACCAGCAACGAAATCCTCGAAGCGCTGCAGGAACCATTAGCCGGTATCGTCTCGGCGGTAATGGTGGCGCTGGAACAATCGCCGCCAGAACTGGCGTCAGATATTTCTGAGCGTGGCATGGTACTGACCGGCGGTGGCGCTTTACTGCGTGACTTAGACCGTCTGCTGATGGAAGAAACCGGCATTCCGGTGGTGGTTGCTGAAGACCCGCTGACCTGCGTTGCCCGTGGTGGTGGTAAAGCGCTGGAAATGATCGATGTACATGGCGGTGATGTGTTCAGTTACGACTAACTGAATCTGTCCGGCGGCCGAGTACATGAAACCTATTTTTGATCGTGGACCCTCACTGCCGCTGCGGCTGTTTTTTGCGCTGCTGGCCAGTGTGGGTCTTATCACTTTGGATCACTACACCAGCAGTTCAGCCCAGCTGCGCAGTTATCTGACCGCAGCCGTCAGCCCTCTGTTTTACCTCGCGAATTTACCGCAAGACCTGATGTTCGGTGCGTCCGAGCAGTTTAAGTCGCAACAAAAAATCCTCGAAGAAAACCAGACCTTAAAAGACACTTTGCTGCTGCAAAACGGCCAGCTGCAACGGCTGCAGTTTTTACAGCAGGAAAACGACAAGCTGCGGGCTTTGCTCGGCGCCAGCCCGGTCACTGAAGGCAAACGGCTGATTGCTGAAGTGCTGGCGGTGTATAGCCATCCGTTCAGCCACCAGATTGTGCTGAATAAAGGCAGTAAAGACGGCGTCACTATTGGTCAGCCGTTGATTGATGATTTAGGTGTGCTGGGGCAAGTCGTCAGCGTAGGGCCGACGTCCAGCCGGGCGATTTTAATTGCCGACAACACCCATGCCATTTCTGGCCGCATTGAACGTACCGGTTTAAGTGTGGTGGCCGAAGGGATCGGTCAGGCCAACACCCTGCGACTGATTCATTTACCACACAGCACTGATGTGGTCGAAGGGGATCGCCTGCTGACATCGGGCCTGGATGGCGTATTTCCGGAAGGCTATCCAATTGGCCGCATCAGCAAAGTCTACCGTGACGCGCGTTTACCGTTTTTACAGGTCACCGCTGAGCCTTACGCCAAACTGGATCGCATCCGTTATGTGCTGTTGGTGTGGCCGCACCAGGGCACCACTGTGGCTGATCCGGAAATCGTGAATCCGCCGGAAACCAAAGAGCCGGAGCAGAAATAATGCAGTCAAACTGGCGTTTTTTATGGATCCATCTGACGCTGCTGTTGGCGTTATTGCTGGCGGTGATGCCGTTACCGGCCGAAGTAAAACTATTCCGGCCGGACTGGCCTTTGCTAGTGCTGTGTTATTGGGTACTGGCGCTGCCGCACCGCGCCAGTATTGGCACCGCTTTTGTCATGGGGTTTCTGGTCGACGTGATGGTCGGCACTGTGCTGGGCGTCAACGCGCTGGGATATTCAGTGGTGACCTTTATTGTTGCAGCCAATTATCTGAAGATCCGGAACTTTTCGATTCTGCAGCAGGCCTTATTAATCGGCATGTTACTGGCTTTGTACCACTTATTGCTGTTCTGGCTCAGTCATTTTCTGACCGGTGTGTATTTCCGCGCAGCTTATTTATGGCCTGTGCTGACCGGTATGTTAGTCTGGCCGTATATTTTCCTGTTTTTGCGCCGGATGCGCCGCCAACTGAAGATCCAATAATATGACCCGCATTGCGCTAGCTTCCGCTTCACCGCGTCGCCGTGAATTGTTATCTCAGCTTGAGGTGGATTTTGTCGTGGTGCAGGCGCCGATTGACGAAGCAGTGTTGCCAGGCGAAGCCGCAGCCGATTATGTATTAAGGCTGGCCAAAGCCAAAGCCCGGGCCGGTTTTCTGGCGCAGCCGCAACCATTACCGACTTTGGGTGCTGACACCATCGTCGTCGTTGACGGCGAGATCCTCGGCAAACCACAAGGTGAAGCGGATTTTCTACGCATGATGCGGTTACTGAGCGGCCGTGGCCATCAGGTCTATACCGCAGTAGCGTTGTGCCGCGCAGCAGCCGCTGAGCCACAGGCTGTGACAGTAGCCACCGACGTCTGGTTTGGGCCAATGACTGAAGCGCAGATGCTGGCTTACTGGCAAAGCGGCGAGCCGGCAGACAAAGCCGGTGGTTATGGCATTCAGGGCCTCGGTGGTCGTTTTATCGAAAAAATTCATGGCAGCTATTTTGCCGTCGTCGGTTTGCCATTATTTGAAACCGCCGCATTGCTGGCGGACTTGCCGGAGGCTGTATGAGCGCCGAATTGCTGATTAACGTCACGCCCAGCGAAACCCGGGTGGCGCTGATTGAAAATGGGGTATTGCAGGAAGTCCATATCGAACGTCAGGCGCGTCATGGTCTGGTCGGTAATATTTATATCGGTAAAGTCAGCCGGGTATTGCCGGGCATGCAAGCAGCCTTTGTCGATATTGGCCTGGATAAAGCGGCATTTTTACATGCGTCCGATATTATCCAGCGCGACGCTAACGATCTGGAAGTGAAAGTCGCCGCGGTCAAAGATATCCGCCTGCTGGTGCACGAAGGCCAGTATCTGTTGGTGCAGGTGGTGAAAGATCCACTCGGTACTAAAGGCGCGCGGCTGACCACTGACATTACGCTGCCTTCACGTTACCTGGTATTTATGCCGGGTTCACCGCATGTTGGCGTGTCACAACGCATTGAATCTGATGAAGAACGCCAGCGTTTAAAAGACATCGTCTCGACGTGCCTTGATGACGACAACGGCGGTTTTATCGTCCGCACTGCGGCCGACGGCGCCTGCGAAGTCGAGCTGCTGCAGGATGCGCGGTTTTTGAAAAAACTCTGGGCCAAAATCCAGAAGCGCAAACAAAAACACCGCAAAGAAGCGATGTTGTACGAAGATTTAACGCTGGCATTTCGCATTCTGCGTGACTTTGTCGGCAGTGATTTAGAGCGGGTACGGGTTGATTCCAAAATGACCTGGCAGGCGCTGCACGCCTTCACCGAGGAATTTATTCCGCAGATGACTGAAAAACTCGAGTATTACCCCGGTGAGCGGCCGGTGTTTGACCTGTTTGACGTCGAAAATGAAATTCAGCGCGCGCTCGACCGTAAAGTGCCGCTGAAAAGCGGTGGTTACCTCATCATCGACCAAACTGAAGCGATGACGACCATTGACGTCAATACCGGCGCTTTTGTTGGCCACCGTAACCTCGAAGAAACCATTTTTAATACCAACATCGAAGCGACGCAGGCGATAGCCCGTCAGCTCAGATTGCGTAACCTCGGCGGCATTATCATTATCGATTTCATCGACATGCAAAGCGAAGAGCATCAGCGCCGGGTGTTGCACAGTCTGGAAATCGCCTTATCGCGCGACAAAACCAAAACCAATATCCATGGTTTCTCAGCGCTTGGTCTGGTCGAAATGACGCGCAAACGCACCCGTGAAAGTCTGGAGCACGTACTTTGTACTGAATGTCCGGTCTGCGCCGGTCGTGGTTCGCTGAAAACCGTTGAGACTGTGTGTTTTGAAATTATGCGCGAAATTGTCCGGGTCAACCGTGCATATGCGGCCGACAAGTTTGTGGTCTATGCATCACCAGCGGTTAAGGATGCTTTAATCAACGACGAATACCATAACCTGGCTGAGCTGGAAGTCTTTATCAGCAAGCAGATTAGTGTCGTGATTGAACCGCAATATACCCAGGAACAATTTGACGTGGTGATGATGTAGTGGCGCGGCTTCAGCGTGCCGGTTGGTTTTGTCTGCACAAACTCTGGCTGCTGTTTGCAGTCGGTGTGGTGCTGCTTGCCACTCTGGTCACGCTGCTGCGGGTGGGCTTGCCATATGCCACCGGCTACAAAACTGATATCGAACAATTTATTGCCAGCCAATATGGCGCGCCGGTACGCATTGGTCAGCTCAGCGCCGCCTGGCAAAGCACAGGCCCGGCTTTGTTACTGCAGCAAGTGGCCGTGCAATCACCGGCCGGCGACACCTTATTGCAGGTTGCTGAACTGCGGGTGCGCCTCGATTTTTGGGCCAGCCTGAGCAGCCTGCAACTCAAAGCCGATGATTTTGAATTATCCGGCCTGCATCTGACCATCGACAGTCAGCGCCTGCTGCAACAAAACGCCGATACACCCGCGACAGATCCGGAACCGCTGTTCAGCGCTGTAGAGCAATTGCTATTTCAGCAGCTGAAAAACTTCACGCTGGTCGACAGCAAACTGACGCTGCGGTCGCAATATACCCCACCGATTGAGATGCAAATCCGCCGGCTGGCCTGGCTCAACGCCGGCGAGCGCCATCAGGGGTCCGGTGAAGTGGAGATTGCCGGTATCACCGGCAATGCGCTGGCGTTTGTGCTGGATTTATCCGGCGACAGTCTGGCTAAAAGCCGTGGCCAGTTATATTTATCCAGCAACGACCTGAACGTGTTGCCCTGGTTTGAAACGCTGCTGCCGGAAAGCCGCAAACTGGCGCGCGCTGATATTAATTTCCAGGCCTGGGGCGATATTGCCGGCGGCACTTTGCAGCAAATTCAAATCGCGCTGGCAGAAAACCGGCTGATGTGGCGCCAGGACAACCAGACACAGCAGCTGAGCCTGGGCAAAGGCCAGTTATTGTGGCGACCGACCCAAGACGGCTGGCAGCTGTTATCGAGCCAGCTGACGCTGACGTCGGGTACACAAAGTTGGCACGACTTCCAGCTGCAGCTGGTCAGTCAACAAGGCGTTTATTCCGGTTCGCTGCAACAGCTGCAACTGCAGGCGGCGGTGCCGCTGGCGCAATTATTTGCTGAAGACTCGGCAGCGCTGCGAAAAATCCTGTCGTTTCAGACAGATGCCCGTATCACCCAGCTCGGTATGCAGCTGAACGATAAACAATGGTTTGTCAGCGGCGATTTTATTGATTTTCACTCAGTACCGGTCGACGATGTGCCGGGCCTCACCGGGCTCACCGGCCATTTCAGTGCCAGCCCAAGCTATATTCTGCTGGATTTGCAGGGCGTTGATGGTGCCCTGAGCTGGGGCGACGCCTTTAGTCGCGCGACGCCTTATCAGAGCCTGCAAACGCGGATTGAAGTGCTGCAGCAACAAGGGCAGTGGCGCGTGCAAATTCCACGGCTGGCATTGCGCCATCCGGAGATTGAAGCCGATGCCCAGCTGGTGCTGGAGTTAGGTGAAAAGCCTGGCATGACGTTATTGGGTGAACTGCGAAAAGTACCAGTGGCCGACGCGCGGCATTATTTTCCGACCCGGCATATGCCGGAATCGGTGATCAACTATCTGACGCCGGCGCTGATCAGTGGCCAGGTGCCGGTGGCACGGGTGCTGTGGCACGGCGCTTTTAAAGATTTCCCTTACGACAAGCACAACGGCATTTTCCAGGCGCAGGCTTTTATCGCCGACACTGAATTTTCGTTTGACCCGCACTGGCCGGTGATTAAAGGCATGCAGGCTGAACTGCTGTTCGAAAATGCCGGCATGCTGATTCAAAGCCAGGCTGGCCAGCTGTTTGACGTGGCACTGGAAAACGGCGTCACGGCGCGTATTCCGGACCTGTTTCAGGCCGAGACCTTATTGATCGACATTGAACGCCAGACGCAGGCTGAAGGCGTTACCGGGCTAATGCTGGCGTCACCGCTCAGTGATTCGGTCGGCGCGACTTTGGATTATTTGGGTGTCAGCGGGCTGGTCAACGCCAAAGTGCAGCTGCAGATTGGCCTGAAAAAAACAGGTGTGCGGGCGCTGGGTGATGTCGAGTTTTTTGCCAATCAGCTGAATATCCGCGCACCCGCCGTCGCGGTCGAGCAGCTGCAAGGCCATCTGCAGTTTGATAACGACAAAATCGACAGCGAACAGCTGATGTTTGTCAGCCACGGCGTGCCACTGAATGCCACTTTGCACGGCGCACAGCAGGACGGGCAATATCAGGTTCAGCTCAAAGCGCATGGTGAACAACAAATCGACCAGTTGCTGGCGCTGGTATCGGAAGAATGGCAAGGGCTTGGCAAAGGTCTGGCCAACTTCAGCTGGGATTTAAATATTCAATTGCCCAAAACTGGTTTCAGTTATCAGTCCACTGCCTTGATGGATTTGGCGGCGGCCGAGCTGCTGCTGCCGGCGCCTTTTGGCAAAACGCCGGCTGATGGTGCCACTGTGCTGCTGCAAAGTTCCGGCAATGAAAATGCGTCCGGCATTGAAATGCGTTACGGCGACCAGGCGCAGCTGCAGGCGCGGCTTGATCAACACAGCGGCAAAATTACCGGAGCCTTGCTCAGTCTTGGCTTGCCCAGCAGCGAGCTGCGGGATGGCTTTTTTATTGACGTGAATTTAGAGCAGGCTGAGCTCGCGCCATGGATTAATTTATTACAGCACCAGCTGGCGGCGATTGAACCCGGTGAAGATCCGATGTTTCCGCCATTGTCGGCCGTCAATGGCCGGATTAAACAGCTGCAGTTGTTTGACGATGTGTCGCTGAATCAGCTGAGTTTTCAACTGAAGCCTGAAGCTGATAGTTATCAGCTGAACTTGAGTGCCAATGAAGCCGAAGGCGATATCTGGTTTGCCAAAGCGCTGAAAGAAACCGGCATCAAAGCTGATTTGGCGCGTTTGCAGCTGATTTTTGCCAATCAACAAGCTGCCAAGTTGGCGGCCGCTGAATTAAAAGCCCAGCAGCTGCTGGAAGCCGAAGTCACACAAAAACCGGATTATGCCGCGCTCGAAGCTGAAGCTTTTGCCAGGCTAACCCCCATGCCGTGGCTGGCCGATTTACCGCCTGTGCAGCTGCATTGTCGCGCTTGTCAGGTCGGCGATTATGATCTGGGCGAAGTGAATGCCAAGAGTCACAGCGACGGTGTCAGCTGGACCTTAACGGAATTCAGTTCCAACCGCGACGGTCACCGCTGGAATTTAACCGGCAGTTGGCAAAAAGATGACGGCCTCGGCGAAACCCGTTTAAGCGGTACGCTGCAAAGTCCGGCACTGGGCCAGCTGATGCAGGAATATGATTTAAGCCGCAGCATGAGTGGCAGCAAAGCCAAAGTGACGCTGGACCAGCTGAGCTGGCAGGGCGCGCCTTTCCAGTTTAACCGCCAAACTTTATCCGGTGGCATTGCCTGGGATTTAGGCGAAGGTTCTTTAGTGGAAGTCAGTGACGGTGGTACCCGGATATTCTCGTTATTCAGCCTTGATTCGCTGGTGCGTAAATTACGACTGGATTTTCGTGATGTATTTGCCAAAGGCTTTTTCTATAACAAAATGCGTGGTTCTATGCAGATCGACGCCGGCGTCGCCAGCACCACAGATACCAAAGTGGATGGTGTGGCCGGGGATATCGACATGTCCGGCAGCGCCGATTTAAAAGCGCGGCAAATTGATTATTTGATGGCGTTTAGCCCGAAAGTGACCTCCAGTTTGCCGGTGATCCTGGCCTGGATGGTCAATCCGGTGTCCGGTGTCGCTGCTTATGCGCTGGATGAGATGTTCCAGTCGGCGGAAGTGATTTCAAAGATTAACTTCAGTGTCAGCGGTGATTTAGACAACCCGACTGTGACTGAGCTGGAACGCAACAGCAAACAAGTCACTATTCCGGCGGATGCATTACCCAAACCAGTGAAGCCGCCATTGGCGACGGCGCCGGCGGCTGTCGGCGAAGCTGATGCAGAAGCGGTCAAGTTAAGCCCGCTACTGCCGCCGGATACGCCAACTGAGGCCGCTTTGCCACCTGAGCGGGTAATGCCGGAAGCCAAGCCAGAAGCGAATCCACACGAAGATACACCGGTGATTGATGCGGCAGGAACTCAAAATGACTGAGACAACAAGCGGGATGCCTGACACCAACATCTGGCAATTAACGGCGCTTCAGCTCTGCAGCAGCCCGGATCCGGCGGAAAATTTACGTCAGATCGCTGATTTACTGCAGCAACTGCCGCCGGCCCGGCCACAGTTAGTCGCACTGCCGGAAGGCGCTTTATGTTTTGCCGGCGCTGAAGGCGCCAACCTCGCCATCGCTGAGCCATTCAGCGGGCCTGATGTGCCGCTCAACGCCCAACAACCGCTGCAGCAGCAACTGAGTGCACTGGCTCGCCTGCATCATATTTATCTGCTGGCCGGCACCTTGCCGACCCAAAGCAATGAACCGGTCCGCTTCTGTGCCAGCAGCCTGTTGTTTGGCCCGGATGGTCGTTTATTAAGCGATTATCAAAAAATTCATTTATTTGACGCCGATGTCAGCGACAATACCGCCAGTTATCGCGAATCTGCCACCACCAAACCGGGTGACAAAGTCACGGTGGCAGATTTAGGCGCAATAAAAGCAGGACTGGCGATTTGTTATGATGTACGGTTTCCGGGCCTGTTTGCCCAGCTACGTCAGCAGGGGATGAACCTGCTGTGCCTGCCGTCAGCCTTTACCACAGTGACGGGCGCCGCACACTGGCATACACTGCTGCGGGCTCGTGCCATTGAAACCCAGAGTTATGTGCTGGCACCGGCGCAAACCGGCATCCATGCCAATGGCCGCCAGACTTATGGCCACAGCCTGATTATTGACCCCTGGGGCCAGGTGCTGGCCGACGCCGGCACTGAACCCGGACTGATTTCAGTGCGTATCGACTTGCAGGAAGTGGCCACAGTTCGCCACAAGATGCCGCTGGCGCTGCATAATCAATTTATCTGTACCCAAATGACTAGTGAGAAGTTATGACCAATATCGCGATGCTCAACGCCGTGGAACAAAATCTGATCGCAGCCAGCGATCTGACCGATCAGGACGTGGCGCAAAGCCTGAGTTTCCTGTTCGCGCACCAGCTGGACTACGCCGATTTGTATTTCCAGTCCAGTGTGCATGAATCCTGGGTGCTGGAAGATGGTCTGGTCAAAGACGGCTCTTTTAATATCGAACGTGGTGTGGGTGTCCGCGCCGTCACCGGCGAAAAAGCCGGTTTTGCCTACGCTGATACCATCTCTAAACAAGCGCTGCAAACCGCAGCCACAGCGGCGCGTGGCATCGCGGCGCACGGCCAGCAAGGCCAGGTCAAAGCGTTCAGTAAATCCGCCAACAGTGCGATTTATCTGCCGTGTGAACCGCTGCAAAGCCTGAGCAATACCGACAAAGTCGCGCTGCTGCATCAAATTGAAGCTTTTATCCGCACACTGGACAGCCGCGCAGAGCAGGTGATGGTGAGCCTCTCCGGCGTGTATGAAGAAATGTTGGTGGCGGCCAGTGACGGGACTTATGCCGCCGACATCCGCCCGCTGGTGCGGCTGAACTGTTCGGTGTTGCTGCAGCACAATGGCCGGCGTGAACGCGGCGGTGCCGGTGGCGGCGCCCGTACCAGCTACGCCTATTTCAGCGAAGATTTTGACGGCGAACCACGCTGGATGAGTTATGCCCGCGAAGCGGTGCGTCAGGCCCAGGTCAATCTGACCGCCATTGACGCGCCGGCCGGTATGATGCCGGTAGTACTGGGTGCCGGCTGGCCCGGCGTCCTGTTGCATGAAGCGGTTGGCCATGGTTTAGAAGGTGACTTTAACCGAAAAGGTGCCTCGACCTTTTCCGGTCGCATCGGCGAGCAAGTGGCGTCGAAGCACTGCACTATTGTCGATGACGGCACATTATCCGGCCGCCGTGGCTCGTTAAATATCGATGACGAAGGCACACCGGGCCAATATAACGTGCTGATCGAAAAAGGGATTCTGAAAGGTTACATTCAGGATAAACACAATGCGATGCTGATGAATGTGCCGGCAACCGGTAACGGCCGCCGCGAATCTTTCGCGCATTTGCCGATGCCGCGCATGACCAACACTTATATGCTGGCCGGTGAATATGCGCCGGAAGAAATCATCGCCTCGGTGAAAAAAGGCATTTATGCGCCGAATTTTGGCGGCGGTCAGGTCGACATCACCTCAGGCAAATTTGTGTTCTCCGCCAGTGAAGCTTATCTGATTGAAGACGGCAAAATCACCGCACCAATCAAAGGTGCGACGCTGATTGGCAACGGCCCTGAAGCCATGCAGAAAGTATCAATGGTCGGCCACGACCTGAAGCTGGATGCTGGTGTTGGTGTGTGTGGCAAACAAGGCCAGAGTGTGCCGGTTGGTGTCGGTCAGCCGACGCTGAAACTGGACAGCATGACAGTCGGCGGCACGGCGTGATTAACCGGCGATAGTCCCGCTGTTCCGGCTACAGAGTGGGTGCGGCTTTGCCAGCTGGCCCGCTTTCCCGCATAATACGACAGCTCTTTGATCAGACGATGATCAGCAGCCGGTCACAGAAACCGGCATGACCCGATACATACTCGCAGGGATCCACGGACCTATGTTAGAACAGATGTTGAACAAACGCCGCTTAGCCGCATTGCCGGCCACGGGGTTTGAAGCAGCCGCAGTGGAAGTGTTATGCCACGCTACTGAATACAAAGACAAAGTGCTGCAGCTTATCGCCTCAGCACGCCGCCGTATTGTACTGACCGCGTTGTACCTGCAGGCCGACGAGGCCGGTGAAGCTGTATTACATGCGTTGTATCAGGCCAAACAACAAAATCCGCAATTGGATGTCCGGGTTTATGTCGATTTTCACCGGGCGCGCCGGGGTTTGATTGGCCAGAGTGGCATGAAAACCAACGCCGATTTTTATCGTGAAATTGCTGTGCAGTACCCTGTACCCATTCAAATACTCGGGGTGCCGGTCAAACGCCGTGAACTCTTTGGCGTGTTGCATTTAAAAGGTTTTGTGTTTGACGACACGCTGCTGTATTCAGGCGCATCGCTGAATAACGTTTATATGGGCGTGCCGGTGCGTTATCGCGCTGACCGCTATCTGCTGATCCACAACCAGCCACTGGCCGATGCTTTTGTCGCCGGTCATCAGCAAATTCTCGATCAAGAGCAAGTGGTGCAAAGTCTGTTGTCGGACGACCCGCAACTGGCCCAGCATTACAAACCGCATCACCGCAGCTGGCTGAAACATGCCCGCGCTAATCGGTATCCGCAAAGCGGCAAATCGTCGGCGCCGCTGCGTGCCAGTTTATTGATGGGCATGGGCCGGCTGAAAAATCAGCTGAATCAGACCTTGCTGGCCATTCTGGCGCTGGCGGAAAAAGACGTGCTGATTTATACGCCGTATTTTAACCCGCCGCCGGTGCTGGCGCGGGCGCTGCGAAAATGCCTCAAACGCGGCGTCAAAGTGACTATTGTGGTCGGTGACAAAACTGCCAACGATTTTTATATTCCACCAACGCAGAAATTCAGCCGTATTGGCGGGCTGCCTTATCTGTACGAAACCATTTTGCGTAAGTTTGTAAAACGCAATCAAAGCTTTATTGACCATGGTCTGCTGGATATCCGGCTGTGGAAACATGAAGACAACAGTTACCACTTAAAAGGTGTCAGCGTCGATGGCCGGCGCCATCTGTTCACCGGTCACAATCTGAATCCGCGCGCTTTTGCGCTCGATTATGAAAACGGCATTCTGGTGGAAGATGAGCTGGGGCAATTGCAGGCCCAGCTGTCACATGAGCAGCAACAAATTTTCCTCAATACTCAGCGGATCAGCCATTTTAGTCAGATTGAAATGATGCGCGATTACCCGGAGCCGGTGCAAAAATTGCTGGCGAAAATCAAAGGGGTGGGCGTTGATATGGTGCTCAAACGGCTGATCTAGTCTCATCTTCGCGTGGATAAGGAGTTCGGCGATGCGACATCTCACCAAAATCTTCTGCTGTCGGCTGCTGGCTGGTCTTGCCCTGTTACTGGCCGGACCGATCCAGGCATCCGCGCCGGTATTGCAGCTGGATACTGCTGCGCTCGACAACGCCATGCAGCCTGCCGGGCCGCGGGCATCATTGCCGTTCAGTGGTATCGTGTTGATAGCGCAGCAGGGTAAACTGCTGTGGAACTTCAGTAACAGAACCACCCCGGTCACAGCGCAGCGTCAGTTCATCATCGGTTCGCAGTCTAAGCAAATCACTGCCGCACTGGTGCTGCAGGCGGTGGATCAGCAACGGCTGCACCTGAATGACTCCTTAGCGAAATTTCTGCCAGAGCAACGCGAACGCTTTGGCGACGCCATCACGATTAAACATTTACTTGAGCACAGTTCGGGCCTGGGCCAGGGGGGCACAGCGCCCACCGGTCAGCCTGGCAACACCTTTGCGTATAGCAATGCCGGTTATGACCTGTTAGGCCAGGTGCTGGAACGGATTTATGGTGAACCTTACGCGGCACAGGCGGCACGACTGTTTCGACGTTGTGAGATGACCCACAGTTTTGCTCCGTCCAAGCAGCAGCTGACGTCCCAAGCGCCGTTCCTGGTTGCAGGCCTCAGCGAGCATGCAGGCAAGCTGGTCGCTGCGCCGCTGGATGTGCCTGTTAGCAACAATCCCTCTGGCCGGCTGGTCAGTTCGGCCGGTGATTTGATCCGCTGGCAACAATGTCTGCATCAGCAGACGTTGCTGACACCGCCCAGCTATCAGCAAATGACCAGCCCACAGATGCTACGTCCGCACCGCTGGGGCGCTTTGGGTTATGGTTTTGGCCTGCAGATCAGCAAGGCCGATGGGCTGACTGAATACAGTCATAGCGGTTTTGTTGAAGGATATATCAGTACCACTTTATATTATCCGCAGTTTGCAACAGGCCTGGTGTTGCTGGAGCCGCTGTCGCTGGACCCGGCCGATATCTCGCGGGCTTTTTATTATCATGATCAGGTGCGTCTGGCACTGCGTACGCAGCTGCTGGCGGCCGGAGCTTTGCCACAATGAAACTGGAACTCTATCAGGTTGATGCCTTTACCCATCAGTTGTTTGGTGGCAATGCTGCCGCCGTTGTGCCATTGCCGGATGAGATGACTGGCTGGCCTTCGGAACAGCTGATGCTGCAAATTGCTGCCGAAAACAATTTGTCGGAAACCGCTTTTTTGAAAAAGCTGGCACCGGCACATTATCAAATCCGTTGGTTTTCGCCGCTATGCGAAATCGACTTTTGCGGCCACGCTACGCTGGCGGCGGCTTTTGTATTGTTTGCACGCGAAGCGGTGGCAGAACTCAGATTCAGCACACTGAAAGTCGGCGATTTGACAGTTCAGCAGGGCCAGGACGGCTGGCTGGAGATGAATTTCCCCCAGCGGCCAGCTTCGGCGCAGGCCGAAATTCCGACAGCGTTATTGCAGGCGCTGAATTTTCAGCCAACTTCAGTGCTGCGCAGTGATCAAGCCTGGTTTTTGATTTACGACGATGCCGCTAAGGTGCAGCAACTGACACCAGACATGGCGCTGCTGAAAACCTTATGGCCTTATGATGTGGTGGCGACGGCACCAGGTCTGGGATTTGCTGACGGTCAATATGATTTTGTCAGCCGGTATTTCTGGCCGGCCAACGGCGGTGATGAAGATCCGGTGACCGGTTCTATTCATGCGGGTCTTACGCCATATTGGGCAGGACAGTTGAATAAAACCAGTTTGCTGGCCTATCAGGCATCGAGTCGGGGTGGCGTGCTGCGCTGTGCGTTACAAGGCGATCGGGTCCAGGTTTGCGGGCAGGCACGGTTATATTTGCAAGGCCAAATCAGCCTGCCGGCATAAGCCGGACCGACCAGCCAAGAGTTATCGCGTGCTAAGCTGGTTTAGAAAAGTGCGGATCCAAGGAGACCATCAATGAGCAAATTTTTAACGCAGCTTGGGTTGTTGCTGCTGACGTTAGGCACCGCACAGGTCGGTGCTGAGCCGGGACAGGGCCAGGATAAAGCGCAGCATAAAACCGCCAAACACGCAGAAAAAGCGCAAAAAGCGGCACAGAAAGACCAGAAATTCCAGCAATCTAAACCATCGATGCAGCAGGTACAGCAACAAAGTGGATTGCAACTGACCTTAAGTTCTGCCGGGATCTCGGTAACTGATGCGCGGCAGCTGGTGCGGCAGTATCAAGTCAGTGGCGGCCGGCAGTTGCCGCCAGGCATCCGCAAACAGCTGGCGCGTGGTAAACCGCTACCACCGGGCATTGCGAAAAAAGTCAGCCAACCCGAGTTACTGGCGCAGTTGCCGCGCCATGACGGCTACGAGTGGCAGATTTGTGGTTCGGACTTAGTGCTGGTGGCCGTCGCTACGGCCGTCATAGCCGACGTGTTATTTGATGTGTTTTAGCCAACTTTAAAAAAACAGGCCGCATTTGCGGCCTTTTTTTTAAATCGCGAACTGGGATTTTATTCGCCGAGGATCGCCGGTTTAATCAGCTGAAACAGCTCACGGTAAGATTTTGCCGGCTGATTCTTCTCCTGCTCTTTTTTCGCGTTGCGGATTAAGGTCCGCAGCTGCTGAATTTCGACTTGTGGATACTCAGCGATAAATTCGGTCACAGCATCGCTGTTGGCGATGAGTTTGTCGCGCCAGTCTTCAATTAAGTGGAATTTGCGGGTAGCAGCCTGATTGGTATTGCGCACGACGGCTAAGGCACGTTCAATCGGTTCTAAATCGGTACCACGCATGATTTTGCCGATAAACTGCATATGGCGGCGGTAAGCTTCATGTTTTTTCACCAGCTTGTCGGCCAGTTTTAACGCTTCAACGAGGTCATTATCCATTGGGATCTTCGCGCGGGCTGCCGGGCTTAAGGCCACCAGCTCTTCACCAAGTGCCTGCAGGGCATGCATTTCTTTTTTGACCTGCGTTTTGCTTTTGCCTTCCTCGCGGTCCCAGTCGTCGCCGTGGGTAAAATCAGTAATATCTGCCATAACTTCAGTTTTGTTGCCGGAAATCCGCACAGTATATCAAAGATGGCTGTGAAAAGCCGCTTAGCGCGACAACAGCCGCAGACTTCTGTGCTTTTTCGGCGGCTGTGGTAAGCTTGCCAGTCTGCAACCCTGAGGATTTTCAGCCCGTTATGAGTTTAGCCATGCCGACAATTCAGCAAGAAATCGATGAAGTAAAAGCCGCCGTCAGCGAGGTGCTGGCGCATGCCCGTCAGTTGGGGGCCAGCAGTGCCGAAGCGTCGATGAACCGCACGCGCGGGCTGAGTGTCGAAACCCGTCACGGTGAAGTGGAAACCATGGAGTTTAATCAGGATGGTGGCCTTGGCATCAGTGTCTATGTCGGTCAGCGCAAAGGTTCAGCTTCCACCGCAGATTTGAGCCCGGCTGCGCTGAAACGTACCGTTGAAGCGGCCATTGATATTGCCCGTTATACCTCAGAAGACCCCTGCGCCGGCTTGGCAGAAGCCAGCTGGCTGGAATTCAGCCCGCCGGATTTGGATTTATTCCATCCGGCTGACGTTAGCACTGAGCAAGCCACCGCCTGGTGTGCCGCCGCTGAGGAAGCGGCATTTGCCGTGGATAAACGCATCACCAATTCAGACGGCGCCTCGTTTTCCTCGCATCAGGGCTTAAAAGTCTATGGCAACAGCCATGGCCAGCTGGTCGGTTATCCAAGTAGCCGCCATAGCATGAGCTGCTCAGTGATCGGCGAAGACGGCGACGATATGCAGCGCGACTACAGCTACACAGTCGGCCGACGTTTACAGGATTTAAAAGACGCCGCCGCTATTGGCCGCGAAGCCGCCGCCGAAACAGTGCAGCGCCTTAATAGCCGCACTTTGCCGACGCAAAAGGTGCCGGTGATTTTCCGTGCCGATGTCGCCAGTAGCCTGTTTGGTCATCTGGTGTCGGCGATCAGCGGCGGCAGTATTTACCGCAAATCGAGTTTTTTACTGGATAAACTCGGTCAGCAGGTGATGGCCTCGCAGCTGAATATTCTGGAGCGGCCACATGTGCTGCAAGGACTTGCCTCCAGTCCTTTTGACAGTGAAGGCGTGAAAACCACCGATCGGCAAATCATCACCGACGGCGTGTTAAACAGCTGGATCACATCGAGTTATTCCGCGCGTAAACTCGGTATGGCGAGCACCGGCCATGCCGGTGGTATTCATAACTGGTATGTGCAACATGGCGACGCCGATTTAGCGCAGCTGCTGCGGGATATGGGCACAGGCTTGTTAGTGACTGAGCTGATGGGCCAGGGTGTGAATGGCGTCACCGGCGATTATTCGCGTGGTGCTGCCGGTTTTTGGGTCGAAAACGGCCAAATCCAGTTCCCCGTCAGTGAAGTCACTATTGCCGGCAATCTGACGCAGATGTTTATGGATATCGCCGCCATCGGTAAAGATGTCGACCGCCGTGGTGGTGTGTTGACGGGATCAGTGTTGCTGAATCAAATGCAAATCGCCGGGCATTAAGTCTGTCGGTTTGTCTGAACAACGCCTGAGTGATGCACTCAGGCGTTGTTGTTTATGACCTGGGATGGTAGGTACGCCGAAAATGCAGCAGCAATTTGTGGCGATTTTCAGAGCTCGCAGTCTGCAACTTTGACGACCACATCAATAGGGCAAACCTGCACACAGGTGGGCTCCGGATAAAAACCTTCACATTCAGTGCAAAGATT
Source organism: uncultured Chromatiaceae bacterium (assembly GCA_946482325.1). Next base: position 25,366 of record CAMLRA010000035.1, read on the forward strand.
TGGGTCTATCTGGTAAATTTTTTTGCCGCTGGCGATGACCTGTAATGAAATAGCGCTGTTCGGGCACTCAGGCCCGCACATGTCGCAATTGATACAGCTGTCGAGAATTTTGAGCGCCATCAGGCACAACCCTGACTGCGGTTTTCGGCCTGCGGTAACTCACGGATGAGCAGCACAAAGTCTGGTGCCATGCCTTGCGGTAGTTCGATTTGGACCCGATGCCCTGCACCCGGAGCCCTTAAGGTCAGTTCACCTTTGGCATTCCACAACTGCTGCAGGTACATCTGCTGGTTACCATTGGGTGCCATCAACACGAGCGTATCGCCAACATTAAACTGGTTTTTCACCTCGACCCAGGCGCGGCCGGTTTCGACATCGAGGCCCGTGACTTCGCCTACAAACTGTTGCTGGTCGCTGCCCGATGCACTTTTCTCGTAGTTTTGTAGCTCATGGATTGGGATATGCCGGCGCAGGAACCCTTCGGTATAACCACGCGACGCCAGCCCATCCAGTTCGGTCAGTAACTGCGGATTAAAAGGCCGGCCAGCGACCGCGTCCTCTATCGCACGGCGATAAATCTGCGCAGTGCGGGCGGCATAATAAAACGACTTGGTGCGGCCTTCGATTTTCAGGCTGTGCACTTGGGCCCGCGTCAGACGGTCGACGTGCTGAATAGCGCGTAAGTCTTTGGAATTCATAATATAAGTGCCGTGCTCATCTTCAAAGGCCGGCATTTGTTCGCCCGGTTTTTGCGGGTCGGTCAACAAGATAATATCGTCCACGGGCTTGTGCTGGTGCAGCGACAAGGCCGGTTCGGCAGCAGCAGGCACAAACTGGCCCACGTCATTTTCGGTGGCGCTGGTCACCTGATACGGCCAGCGGCAGGCGTTAGTGCAGGTGCCCTGGTTCGGGTCGCGTTTGTCCATATAACCGGATAACAAACAGCGGCCAGAATAAGCCATACAAAGTGCGCCATGCACAAAAACTTCCAGCTCCATCTGCGGCACTTTTTGACGGATCTGTTCAATTTCATCCAGCGCCAGTTCACGCGACAAAATCACCCGCGAAATACCGTTTTGCGCCCAGAACTGCACAGCGGCCCAGTTCACGGTATTGGCCTGCACTGACAGGTGCAGCTCCATGTCAGGAAAATGCTGGCGAATCAGGTGAATCACCCCCGGATCGCTGACAATCAGTGCATCTGGCCCGAGCGCCACGACTTCGGCGATGTCTTCAATCAGGGTGTCGAGCTTGGCGTTATGCGGCGCACTGTTCAGCACACAATACAGCTTCTTGCCGAGCGCATGCGCTTCCTGAATCCCGAGCGCCAGCGTCGGTAAATCAAATTCATTGTTACGCACACGCAGGCTGTACCGCGGCATACCGGCATAAACCGCATCAGCGCCGTAGGCAAAGGCGTAACGCATCGCTTTGAGCGTGCCGGCCGGTGACAGCAATTCAGGGCGGAAATGATTGGCTGCAGGGAGAGTCTGAGTTTGGATGGAAGTCATAATGCCGCTCCGAAAAAAATGGCGCGGATCATGGCAGGTATTGCTTTGGGCTGTGTTGATCTGGCGCAAGTTTTTAGGCTGTGCCGCTGCATATAACTATTCGCGATAGACGCAGCTGATTATTTATATACCAATAAGTACAAAAATGGTAAACTCCTCAGTGTACTTAATTGGAGTGAGCCAAATGTCAGAGACTTTACGTTTATTATCATGGCGTTATGCCGCTAAAAAAATGGATGCCACTCAGGTCGTTCCTGAAGAGAAAGTAGAACGGATCCTTGAAGCGATTCGTCTCAGTGCCAGTTCCAGTGGTCTGCAACCGTATCAGGTGTTGGTGATCACCGATGCGGAAACTAAAGCCAGAATTCGTGCCCATGCCTGGGACCAGAGTCAGGTGACTGATGCCTCTCATCTTTTAGTGTTTGCTGCCTGGGACCACTACAGCGCAGATCGGATCAATTTGATGTTTGACCTGGTGAACGAGCAACGTGGTTTTCGCAACGAAGGCTGGGAAGCTTACCGCCAGAAATTACTGAGTTTTTATCCAAACCGCACGCCGGAAGAGAACTTCCAGCATGCCGCGCGTCAGGCGTACATCGGCCTTGGCAGTGCCTTGATTGCTGCTGCGGAAGAAGGCGTCGACAGCACGCCGATGGAAGGTTTTGAACCTGAAGTGGTCGATGAGATCCTGAATTTAAAAGCATTGGGCCTGCGCTCGGTGTTGTTATTGCCACTGGGCTATCGTGCGGCCGAAGGCGACTGGCTGGTGAATTTACAAAAAGTGCGCCGCAGTACTGAAGATTTTGTGATCCGCCGTTAAGTTTTCTGCGCCAGCGGCCTGGAGTAACACCTTTCAGCTCCGGGTCGCTGGTTTTTTCCGTTCCGGCGGACAAGTTTAGCGCTATACAGCAGTTAAGGTTCTGTCTACACTGGTTTTTTGCCGTAGCGGGAGAGCACCAATGAGCCAGCTGAATCTGAATCGCCCTGATGAATTACAACGCGACTGTGTTGATGATTTCTTTGAAGATTTTCGTGACGCCTACGAGCAGTGTGAAAGCACGTTAATTGAACTGGAACAACATCCGCAGCAGCCGGAATTGCTACACGGCATTTTCCGCGTGGTGCATACCATCAAAGGAAACCTCGGGTTTATCGGGCTGTTTTCGTTAATCCCGTTGCTGCAAAGCCTCGAAGACGTGCTCGACGACATCCGCAAAGGTCATATGGCTTATGACAGCTCCCTCTGTGATGTGATTCAGTTGACCTTGGATCGCACTCAGCAGTGGGTCGAAGCCAGCATTGCCGACGCACCAAAACCTTTGACACCAACCGAACTGCAGCAAATTTGCCAGCGCCTGACTGGCCTCACCAGTGCTGACGAACGTTCGCGCGGAGTCCGCATTCGGCAGGTACTGGGTTTATTAGATCCGACTCACGTGCAGGCGCTGGCGATCAAAGATGATGTACCCGAAGTGGTCAACAGCGCTGTGACCACTGAACCTAAAGCGTCCTCGGCCGTCGATGCTTGCCGGCGGTTGCTGCAGTACTACCGCATCCGGATGGACGCTGACCTCGAATTTTTTATTCAGTTATTGCCCGCCCTGGAACAGCGTCATCCGCGCTGGCAGGGGCGTTCTGCCCGGCAGTTATTTCTGGCGCTGGAAATGAACCGGCTGGCCGGCAATAAACTCGATCAAATTCAGCTGGCGGTCGCCGTAATGCTGCACGATTTAGGCATGTCGTTCCTGCCGCTGCAAATGCTGGATGCGCAGGGCCGGGCCGATCCGGAACAGCTTAGTGTCTGGCAGCGCCATGTCGAAATGGGCGCGTCTTTAGTCGCGAGTTCCCCGCGCTGGCAGGATGCCGCTGCGATGATTTGGCAACACCACGAACATCAGGACGGCAGCGGTTTCCCGGATGGCCTCGAAGGCGAAGATATCAGCGAAGGCGCCCGTTTGCTGCGCGTCGTCGACGAGTTTGACCTGCTGACCAACCAACACGATCATCAGGAAGCCAGCAACCGGCAACTGATCACCGCGCTGGTTGAGATCAGCAAAGCCGCCGGCACTAAATTTGATCCGTTCTGGGTGGGTTTGCTGAATGAGGCGGTGAAGCAGCACAAGCAGCATTTTCAGCGTTAAGCAGAACTGAATTCAAACACCCCTCAGCAACTACCGTTCTGAGGCACAGGCTGCTTTTAACTAAGCGAAGCCCTAGACATTGCTATTAAACCACGCTTTACCTTTTGCTAATCCATCGCTTATTCAGACAAGGCAAAAGCCAAGTCAACGCGTGCGGCTGACTCGCACGTTCGATTTGAAAATAATATTAATTAAAAATTTACAATAATGACTAAATTGGTCATTATTGCAGTTTTGTATCTATAAAAATACCCATAACAAAGCCAAAATGGAGTTTTTTGATGAAAACAAGGAAGGTTGTTTCCTGTTCGCTTCTTAGTCTCGCGGTGTTTCAGGCCATGGCGGTTGAGCTGCCAAAGCCTTTGTACACGTCCTTACTGACTGCTGAGCAAAGCCAGATCCAGACCCGGGATCCGGTGCAATTGACCAAAACCACGGAAGTTCAGCAATCAATTGAATCCCTGGCCAACAAAATTGTGGTTCGTGATAATCACGTAGTGATGATTGCGGAAATGGGCGCAACTATTCTGGAGCGGACAGCAAAAGGCCTGGTACGTCGCCAGGAGCTGGAGTTTGATTTAAACAAATTCCGCGGCACATCGCAGATATTTGCCTCTGCCGACGGTAAAGATTTGCTGTGGTTTTATGGTAGTACGCTGGTGCAGCTTACAGTCAACGCAGACTTTACTGCCAGCGTGAAAACCCAATCGACCAGTATCTCTTGTTACAATATTTATCCATCTGAAAAACCAGATGAATTTGTCTGTTATGACGGTCAGACGAGTAAATATAAAGCCTTGCAAGTCACCAGTCAGGGTCTGGTGACTATTGCGGAATTACCGGCCACCAACGAACTTCTGAGTAGCA
>CAMLRA010000036.1 GCA_946482325.1 uncultured Chromatiaceae bacterium
GCCAAGCCAAAAGGTGCAAAAAATCGTAGTTGGTCGTCGGCCAACAGCCGCACACCCACACAGGTCGGCTGCTCGACCCAGCGCCGGATGCCGTCGCCGCAATGCTGATAAGGCAGATGACCATGCTTCAGATGCATTCGAGCCTGGTTACGCACTTCAAAGCACTGACCGGGAAACTGCGTGGCTAACTGTTGTTCTAGGCGAGTTTCGCGCTCAGAACTTACATCCAGCGGGTCAAAAAATACCAGATCGATGTCATTGAGTGGCGTCTGCGACAGCTGATGCACTGCATCCCAAATCGCGTTCCTTAAAAAACCTGCCGCCAGATACCAGTCCGGCAATTGCAGCGCCCGCACGGCGAGCAGGCAATCCATCCGCCATGCGTCCGCCTGCAGCAATGCAGCGGTCTTTGTTTGCCACTCGTCCATAAGCCCCTCCGGGAAATTTGTATGCAGCTTGCCATTTCTCTCACCTGAGGTCGAACTTTTACGCTTCCTGCGAAATTTGGGGAGGCGCAAGGCCTCCCCCTACCCGCAGCTATCTGCAAACAGAGGTTGACCATCATTATCCGCTCTCATGCTCACTTTTTATTGCGAATAATTCTCATTTGATCTAATAATGCAAATGCGAACCACTCTCAATTAAAAGGTAACCCTCTGTGATATCAGTAAAACCCTTGTTGTTGGCGCTGTGCTGTGCCTTGCCATTGAGCGTTGCTCAGGCGCATGTGCCTTATCTGGCGCCTGCCAGTTTTGAACCGGTGCGGGGCTGGGTCAGCCTTGAAGCGGCATTTGCTGAGCAGTTTTTTCTGCCAGAAGCCAAGTTTGATCAAAGTGAATTTCTGGTGACCGGGCCGGACGGTCAACTGCGGGCACCCAAAGAGCTGGTCGCAGTGAAAAGCCGCACTGTGCTGGATGATGAACTGAAAACCGACGGCACTTACAAATACAGCACTGGCCAGCGTTTGGGCGCTGTGTTTCATAGCTATGAATTAAACGGCAAAACCGAAAACAGCCGGGACCCGAAGTTTGTGCTGCCCAAAGGTGCCACGCTCAAAGCGCATTTTCAGAGTGTGACCCGCGCCGAGACTTATATCAGCAAAGGTAAACCGGACCAAACTGCATTAAAAGCCAGCGGCAAAGGCCTGGAGCTGCAGTTTGTCAGCCATCCGAATGACCTGTACGCCGGTCAGCCGGTTACAGGCGTTTTACTGCTGGACGGCAAACCATTGGCCGGCAGCCAACTTGAACTGCACCAAACCGGCAACCACAGCGCCGGACAAAACAAAACCGCACCGGTGCCAGTCACCACCAATGCAAAAGGCGAATTCAGCCTGACCCCGACACAGGCCGGCACTTATCTGTTGCTGGCCCGCCATCGCGCCCCAGCCCCACAAGGCGCCAAAGCACCGACTTACAGCCACACCAGCACTGTGGTGTTTGAAGCGGCGGAATAAGCACAACCACATTTCAGGAGAACTCTATGATGATGCAACCCAAAACCATCCGGCATTTTTTATTACTCAGCAGCTTGTATCTGCTCGGCCAGCCCGCGACAGCGCAGCAGACCAACAACACAGCGCCAACCCGTGCCCACCAGCCAACACTGCAAGCCAAGATTGATTTTATTGCCGAATTTGACCAAAACGGCGACGGTCAGGTCAGCCACAGTGAATTTTTCACCGAGCGCCAGCACCGCCTCGCGCTGATGGACCTCAAGCACAACGCCCAGATTGATGTCGCCGGTTATCAGGCCGAATACGCCGACCGCCTGGACCAGCGACTGGCAGCAGACCGCAAAGGCCAGCTGAAACAAACCGAGGTGCGTTTTGCTGCCGTGGATAAAGATCAGGACGGCCGCATCAGTAGCGCTGAATATCAGGCGTCGGGCCAAAGCGCCTTCCGTTTTATCGACAGTAACAAGGATGGCCAGATTTCAAAAACAGACAGCAAGGCCGATCCGGCACCGCAGCGGCGTGGCCAGAATAACGCCGAGCAACCCCGCCGCCGGCCAGCGCTGGTGATGCCAACCACCCATAGCGTCAGCGGCATGCTGGCCATGTATGACACGGATAAAAATGGTGAAGTGAGCGCGGCTGAATATCAGCAGATTCGCCAGCAAGCCTTTGCCCGCACCGACGCCGACCAGGATGGCTCGTTGTCTCCGCAGGAATATATGCAGGAATTTACTGACCGTGTCGACCAGCAAATCGCCAGCACCCGCAGCGCACAGTTAAAACAGGCACAGGTGCGGTTTAAAGCGCTGGATAAAGATGAAAACGGCATCTTGAGTGCGGCTGAATATCATCAGTCCGGCCAACGCATGTTCAGCCGCTGGGATACCGACCAGAACCGGTTGGTCAGCGCCAGCGAAGCACTACCTGAAACAGAGAGCGCCCCGGCGAGCAGCGACAAAGCAAAAAAGACCACAAGGACGGCGCCTTGATATGAAAACTGCATGTTGCCTGCTGTTCTGCACTAGCCTGGCGCAGGCTGCCACAGTCACGCTGCCGGGCCCAGGCCCGCTTCCTGTCCGGCTGGAAGTGACAGGCGCAGAGATCAGCAAAGCCCAGCAACTGCAGCTGCAACAGTATCTGCAGCAGCAATGGCCCTGGCTGGCAGACGACCGGTACTGGTCAGCCGCAGAGCAATTTGCAGCAACAGGAACCTGGCCAGCCGATGCAGTGTTATTGCACCAGGCCTGGCAGCAATGTGAAGCCTGGTGGCAACAACAGCGCAGTTATCATTGCCGTTTTGGCGCGGCCCGCAAGTTATGGCGTCTGGCATCGCAACAAACCGCTGCCAGCGGCGAGTTACCGGATCGGGTGAAACTACGCCGCGACGCCCGCCAACTGCTTTATCTGCAGGGGGATACAGTGCGATTGCTGCCGGACCTGCAAGGTTTTGCCCAGGCAGTGTTGCTGGATAATCTGCTGAGCCAAGCCAAAACCTTGTGGCCAGGCGCCAGCTTGCAATTGCAATTTGGTGACTGGCGCGCGCAGTTTGCTGACACCACGCTGGCTGCACAGGCATTTGGCCAACCGACACAAAATCCGCTGACCGCCATCCGTTTACAGCAGCAAGTGTTGCTGCAGGCGAACGTGAATCATGCAGTTAGCCCTGACGCCGTCTGGCATCCGCTGGAAGCCTGGCCGGTGCAATATGGGCCTGCTGTGGCAGTGACCAGTCAAAGCTTCAGCCGTGCCTGGTTACTGGCGCAGGCGCTGACTTCGGCCAGCCCGGCGCAGCGCACTCAGTCTCTGCAGCAGGAGACCGACGCAGCGCTGTGGCGTGAATGGCAACAAGACCCGACGGCAACGCCACAGCTGCAGGCATCCGCCAGCTGGTTTCATCAGCTGCAAGCGGCGACGGCCTATCAGCACAGCCAACAGCTGCAGTTGCAACTGGAATTGCCAGTGCAGCCACGTCAGGCCAAACGGCCTTATGTCAGTGCCTGGCTCAGTCAGGATGGCCAGTGGCAGGCGCAGCTGTTGCTGCTCGGTGAACAGCCACGCTGGTATGCGGAGCTACGCAGTTGGTGGCGTCAGGCCAATCAACAGAAAGGCCAACCCTTCGACCAGCTGGCTGGCGCCACGCGCAGAGCGGGTGTGCATCAGTTCCAGTGGGACGCCCGTCTGCCAGATGGCAGGCCGCTGCCAGCCGGCGACTACATCTTACATCTGGAAGCTGCACGCGAAGGCGGTGGCCGCGAGCAACTAAAATTGCCGCTGCACTGGCCGCTGTCACAAGCCTTGTTGCTGCAGGGCCAACACGAGCTGGGGCAGGTCCGCGTTGAAGTCCGCCCGGCCGGCGATCCGGCGCCCACAGCGGCTGTACATCCGTCCGGCTAAGCGCAAGCTCCAGCCAATCACTTTTTTGTAAAAACCGGCACTGCCTTTTGGCAGGGCCTGGCTGAATGCAGCCTAAAAAAGACCAACTTAAAACAATAAACATCTGATTGATAAGGAAATAAACATGTCACCTCGTTATTCATTACTGATGCTGGCGTTAAGCCCTGTGCTGCTGACCGCCAAAGTCTTCGCAGCTGATGCTGCCAGTGCTAAAACGCTGGAGGCTGTCGAAATCAAAGCCAGCGAAATCAAAACCAGCCCGCAATTAAAACAACAGCAAGTCAGTGCCAAAGATATCGACACTCAGCAAATCAGTAATTTAGCGGATTTGGTACGGATGGTGCCCGGCGTGAATCTGACTGACATCGGCCGCTTTGGCTCCAGCGGCTTTAATATCCGCGGTGTCGAAGGCGATCGCGTGAAAATTACCGTGGATGGCCTGGCCCTTGGTGAGACGATGGACCCGGACAGCCACGCACCTTATGAATTTTTCCGCTCCGGCCTTGGTGGCATCGACCCGGATGCGTTAAAGCAGGTCAACATTCTCAAAGGCGCTGACGCCATCAGTGCCGGCAGCGGCGCTTTGGGTGGCGCCGTGCTGTTTTTAACCAAAGATCCGGCCGATTTCCTCAAATCCAGTGGCGACGACGGCGTGCTGAAATTCAAAAGCCAATACAGCGGCAATAACAGCGAATGGCTGCACAGCATCACCGGTGCCGCCCGCACCGGCCGGCTGGAAAGCCTGCTGGTGTACAGCAGCCGCGATGGTGAGGAAAACCAAAGTTATGACCGCCACAGCGCCGTCACAGGCCCGGGCAGTACCAGTGCTGACCCGCTCAGCGCACAAAGCCGGAATTTATTGCTGAAGCTGCAATACAACTTTTTGCCGGATCATAAAATCGGCTATAGCCTCGACAGCTACCAAACTGACAGCAGCTTGCAGAACATCTCCCGGCAGGACCAAACCTACTTAAGCCGCACTGGCCTGGATGACAGCAACCGCGATAAACACAGCCTGCAGTATGACTATCTGGCCGGCGTGGCTTTATTTGATACGCTGCAGCTGAAACTGGACCAGCAGAACAGCCGCAACCACGGTCTGACGCGGATGACCGTATCGGCGCCTTGCCCGCAAAATATCGCCCCATGTATTCGCGAAGAAGACCGCGATTTCCGCCAGAAACTCACCCAATGGACCGCGGCTTTTGACAAAGAGCTGAGCACAGAAAAATTGCAGCAACAATGGACTTATGGTCTGCAGGCGCAGAATAAAACGGTCAGCTCGAGCGCCGTGGACCGGCGTTACGTTGGCCAGACCAAAACGCTGGCCACGCTGGAAGTGGACCCGGCTTTTGTACCGGTCACTGACGTCCGCACCCGCTCCGTCTATGCCCGCAACCTGCTGAGCCTGACCGACACGGCCTGGTCGCTGGGCTTAGGCGCGCGCTACGACCAGCTCGATTACAACCCGCAGTTGTCGGCGACTTATCAGGACAAAACCGGTTCAGTTAAAGCGGTGGATTTTGGCGCTGCCAGTTATCAGGCACAGCTGCATTATCAGCTTGATGAGCGTCAACGCCTGAGCCTGCAGGCCGGCCGCGGTTTCCGTGCGCCGACCACCGAAGATATGTATCTGCAAACCAGCACCACCAGTTTGCAGGAAGCAGTCAGCGGCAATACGGTGACGTTACCGACGGCGCAGGCGAACCCGGCATTAAAACCCGAGCACAGCCTGAATCTGGAACTGTCGTATCAGCTGACTTTGGATAACAGCGCGCATCAGCTGTCACTGTTTCGCGATAAATACAGCGACATGATCCAGAGCGGCCAGTTCACCATCAACCCCACCACCGTTTACCAAAGCTGTGTGCGCGGTGTCTGCAGCAAACAAAACGGCGCTGTGTACAGCATGCCGGTCAATATCGACTCGGCCGTAGTCAAAGGGATTGAACTGGAAGGCCATTGGCAACCGGACGCCCGCTGGCGGCTGAACTGGGCGGCAACTTACCAGAGCGGTGAAGAACAAAATGGCGAGCCGCTGTTAAGCGTGATGCCGTGGAGTGCAGTGCTGGGCGTCGGTTATCAGCTGAATGACGAGATCCGGGTATTACTGAATAACCGTTATCAGGCCGCAAAAAGCAGCTCAGACGCCTGGGTCTATAACAGCAGTGGTGTGCAAACCGCTGCTACACCTTACTTAAGTGACAGCGCTTTTGTCAGCGACCTGTCGCTGCAATGGCAACTGCTGGACCAGCTGGCGCTGACCGCCGGGGTGTTTAATCTGCTGGACCAGGAATACTACCGCTGGGAGCGGCTGCAATATGTCACGCAATCAGTGGGCGCGGTGCGCGGTGGTGTCAGTGGTGATGGTATCCGGCGTTATCTGGAAAGCGGCCGTTATGGCAAGGTCAGCCTGACGCTGAGTTTCTGATCTGTCAGGCTGTTCACGGGCAGAGGTCCATCGACTCTGCCCTTGTAACTCCAGAATTGTCCCTTCAGTGTGTTGCAAACGCGCGACTGAACTCCCGGTACAAAGCTTTGTGATAGTCGCTCAGAATCGTGACATCGACCTGCTGCAAATAGCCCCGCGCTTTAGCCGGTGCCTGCAGCGCCAGATACAACTCGCTCAGACGCAGCCGATGCAGTGAATGCTGTAAATCGTCGATGCCAGGGCGCATATAAGGCAATGATTTTTCATAATAATTAACAGCCAGGCCAAGCTGCCCGAGCAACTGATAAGTACGCGCCAGATTGCCGTGCGCGATAATAATGTCGTGATGCCGGCCACTGGGAAGAATCGCATCCAGCGCCTGCTTACGGTAATAAGCGGCATCATCAAGCTGCTGAAAAGCATGGCGAACCAACGCTTTATTGCTGTTCAGTTCAAACACAAACTGTGGATCGCGGCTTTTGGCAAAACGCTGCTCGGCCTGTAATAACAGTTGCCAGGCTTTGTCATATTGCCCGGCGACGGCCTGCAAATTCGCCAGTTCCAGCACTCGCATCGGGTCGGCAAAAGCCTGATAAATCGCCTCAAGCTGCCGGCTCGCCAGCTCAGTGTAATAAGCGGCCTGGGCGTCATCACCACGGGCTATTAATGTTTTGGCCTGATAAAAATACAGCTGAGTGCGAAAAGCGACCGGCGCATTTGCGATTTTCAGCAGCTGATTGCTTTCGTCATGCAACTGGCGAAACTGATGATTGACATACAAATAATCCAGCCGGTACGACTGCAACTTAAACCACAGCAAAGTATGCAACGGTGTCTGTGCCAGCGCTTGCTGCAACAACTCGGCACAGGGGGTTGCCGGTTGCTGCAGACAGAACTCTTCATGATCACTCAGGTGTTCAGCGGCTTGCACGTTCTGCAGCAAAGCGGCGCCCAGCAGAGCAATGGCAGGATGGTTAAATTTCATCAGACGGTTGTACCTCCGCCGGCTGTCAGCGTCAATCCGTGTCGCACTGCGCCGCTGCTGTATGGCCTGCCAGCTGCTGTTGCAGGCGCTGATAAAGTGGCTGGTAAGTCGTTTCTACCAGCTGCGGGTCAACCTGACTGAAGATTTGCCGGGCACCGGGGAGATCCTGTAACTGACAATGTAACTGGCTGAGGCGCAATAAACGCATTTGCCGGCGCACATCGTCGGCCCCGGGACTCATCCGCGCTAAGGCTTGCTGGTAATATTGCTGTGCCAGACCGTATTGGCTGAGTAGTTGATAAGTCCGTCCCAGGTTGCCATAGGCCACGCTGATTTTGCCATTGTCACCACTGGGTAAAATGGCGTCTAACGCCAGTTTGCGCGAGTAGGCGGCGTCTGCCATCTGCCCGTTTGCCTGCTGCACCAGCGCTTTGTTGGTATGAAGCTCGAACAGAAACACCGGGTCTTTACTTTTGGCAAAACGTGCTTCCGCCTGCATCAACAGCTGCCAGGCCTGATGTTGTTGCCCCATCACCGTTTGCAGATTAGCCAGTTCCACCAGCCGCAGCGGGTCGGCAAAGGCTTTAAATAGTTGTGTCAAATCGGCTGCAGCCAAGTCGGCATAATGTTGCGCCTGCAGCATCTGGCCGTTGCTGTGTAGAATTTTTGCCTGATAAAAATACAGCTGCGTGCGAAACACCGGAGGCATGTCTTCCAGTTGCAATAACTGGGTCGTTTGCTGCGCCAGCGGCTGGTTCAGATGTTTATCAAACAAATAATCGAGCTGATAGGATTTCAGCTGATACCAGCGCACCGAATAAGGTTCAGCATTGGCCAGTTGCTCCTGCAGCAACGCCAGACAATCCTGCCGCGCCGCACTTTGGCAAAAAGCCTCATGATCGTTGAGGTGCTCAGCCGCCTGAGCCACCGGCATCATCACAGACCACAACATACAGAACATCAGCCAGCACAGCTTCATACGGCACAATTAATCAATTAAGTTTTTGCTGTTTTACCTGCTGACAGCAATTTGGTCAATCACTGTGAAAGTCAAAGCGCTCTTCGCCCGAAAAAAGGAACACATCGAAACTTTCTTTTATTTTCTTTTTGTTAATATTTTGCTATGGTGCTGTGGCCTTTCTGCCAATAACAGCCGATCTGCTGTGCCATCCCGACAAGGACTTCTGCGGTGAAAATCTTATCTCCAGTGCTTGGCAGTTTGCTGCTTTTCAGCGGCTGTATCTTTACTTATCAACAACTTAATAAAGAAAACGCGCCAACACCTGCGGCAGTGTCCGCCAGCGTCCCAGCGCAGGATCACAGCAGAGCTAAAGCGCAAACCAGCGCGCAGCAGAAGACAGCAGCGGGTTTGCCTGCAAGTGACATCATTTCGAAAGAATTCGTAAACACTTCAACAGCAGTGCCGCAGCCTGCCGATTTTGTCCAGTTTGACGGCAAGGAATTGGTGCTAAAACTCAATGGTATGAAACGGCTAAACGACGCTGGCCGTATAGACAGTTTTGCCAAAGCACTGCAGGCAGAACCACGCAGTGACGCATCGCTTACCGCTGAGCGGCAACTGACCGAATTACTGCAAACGAAGATACAAACCTTCCACCAGTCAGCGCTCAGCCGGATTGATTGCGGTGAGTATTTTTGTCTGGTGGTGGCGCCGGTGCAGCACCAAGACCAGTTGTTCAACGAGTTTTTGCAACACAGCAAAACCCTGAGCTTTGGCTCTGGCAGTTTTTACAACTTTCACAGCAATGGCGAGCTCTACAACAGCCTGATCCTGAGCCTGAGAGCCAATACCTCCATACAGTAAGCGGCGCTTTGGGCCTGACTAAGGCGCAGCCTGCTGCGCCGCGCAGCGGTCGGCCCAGTCAAGTGCCGCCACGGCTGGTGCAAACACCAGTTCCGCCTGCGGCTTTAATAGCTGCAACAAGGCTTCGGCCTGCTCTGCTGCTGACCACTTCGCGTTGATGATTTGACTAAACTGCTGTTGCTGTAACAGTAAGCGCTGCAATTCAGCCGATTTGGCAGCGACGCTACTCAGCTGTTGTTGTTGCAGAGAAAACGCCTGTTGCCACAACGGCCAACCAGCGGGCAGCTGACAGGCCGGCGCCTTGGCAAAACCCTGCTGCAAAGCCAGCAACGCCGGCGGCTCCAGCATTAAGCTGTCGGCAAGCTGCGTCAGCGGCTCATCCAGGTGATAACGGCCTGCTGCAGTTTTTAAATGGTGACGGCCGTAATAATGCAGCGGCTGCAGGTACTGGCTGAAGTCCTGCAGCGCATGGTTTTGCGCCGCTGTCAGCGTGCCCAATTCCCGCTTTGTCCATTGCAACAAACTGGCGCTGGCTTGTACGCGATGCTTCAGGCCAATCTGCACGGCATAGTCATCCATTGTGCTTAGCCGTTGCGACAACGCTGCCGTTGCATCCGCTGCGGACGCGGCCGGCGACCAGAACCGCTCTGCGACGACAAATAACCGCGGCCAGAGTTTAAAGTCGAGTAGTTCCGGCGAAACCAGCTCAGACCAAAGCGCCGCTTCGCCACCCCATAGCAGTTGCTGCTGCGCGTCCGTTAATACCGCTGTGCTGGCAAGCGCTGTATAAGGCTCGGACTCTAACTTCAGCGGATAACTGTGATTGCCAATCAGCGCCAGCGCTTGTGTCGGTTTACCGTCTTTCAGACTAAAACGCAGCTGCACAGGCCCAAGATAATTCTCCGCATCCAACCGCAGCTGCTGCGTGTTTGCCAAAGACGCGTTGGCCAGAGACGTGTTAGCCAAAGACCAGCTGCGCACTTGTGCCGGCACCACACCCCGGCCTGTCGCCGCCAGGCTGCCGTGCCACTCACCGTTTCGTGTCTGATACAAGCGGACAGTGCCGGTCACCGCCTTACCGTTTAAGCGCTGTAAGTTAAAGGCAAACTGCAGTTGTTGCAGCGCTTGCGCCGGTTCTGTCACCGGCATGGTCACAGCGAGCGGGTCGTTCTGCGCGTGATAGGCCGCGGGCTGCGGCATATCAAGGTAAAAACCGGCCGATAACAGCGCCGGATGACCTGCCCGTACTGCTGCCCCCAGCGCGTCCTGGCCTTGCCAGCTTTGCACTACCGTCGTTTTCGGCAATTGCGGATGCAAGGTTTCGTCCCAGCCAATCATCCGGCGCTGTTGTTGTGCGAGCAGCGCTGCCAGTTTCTGATTAAACCAGGCCTGCAGCGCATGGCCATCGGCCAGTTGCTGCTGTTGCATCAGCCGCTGGATCTGACTGCTTGCCAGCCAGTGATCGGCTTTGACTTCATCGCCGCCGATATGCAGATAAGGGTCGGGAAACAGCTGGCGCCACTCTGCCACTAACGCGCTGATAAACTGCCAGCTCTCTGCTTTGCTGACATCCAGCACCGGCGCAAACACGCCAAAACGCCGCTCCGGAGGCAGTGGTTGCACACCGGTTTTATCCAGCATCGCATCCGGCCAGGCTAACAATTCCGGATAAGCCATGCCAATCGCTGAGGCATGGCCCGGCACATCCAGCTCTGGCACTACGCGGATGCCCCGCGCAGCGGCATAGCTCACCAGTTCACGTACTTGTTGCTGGCTATAAAACTGGCCCTGACTCGCCAGCTGGTGCAGCTTCGGATAAGCCTGAGATTCGATACGCCAACCCTGATCATCGGTCAGATGCCAGTGCAGCACATTTAGTTTGGCCGCCGCCATGCCGTCCAGCGTGCGGCGGATATCAGCAAGCGGCATAAAACGCCGCGCACTGTCGAGCAATAACCCACGCCAGCGAAACCGCGGTTTATCGCTGATTGTCAGCTGCGGCAGCTGGCAGCTATTGCCGTTGCTTTTACCAGAACCGTCACAACTGACCAGCTGGCTCAGGGTCATCAGGCCATACAACACGCCGGTGCTGCTGTGCGCATCGAGTCGGATCTGGTTTGCGTCAATGTGCAGCTGATAACTTTCGTCATCGTCCGGGCCGGGTAACTGGATGGCCTCACGATAGCGGATCTGCAGCTGTGCACCCGCGGCAGGAGAGGCTTTAAATGTGAGCTTCGGCTGGAATTGAGCCAGCAGTTGCAGTGCTTGCCGCACCGCAGCACTGTCCGGCCCGTCCACCGCCACAGCCACGCTGTGTGGCAGTCGCAACATGCCGCTGCCAGCTTGTACTTTGGCCGGTTGTGGCATTAACACCGGTTCGGCCTTTGTCGTTGCAGCAAAGAGCGGTGTAACCACACAGATAAACATCAGCAGCTGTCGCATGCTTAGGCTCCTTGCAAGCTGATTTGCGGCATCAATTCCCGCGGGATAATAGCGCCGTGTTGTTGCACCACGGCTGCAGCCAGCTGATGGCCGACCTGTGCGGCCGCCACCAAATCAGCCGTCACTGAAACATCAGGCGCAGTCAAAAAACGGCCAAGAAAACCGGCGGCAAAGGCATCGCCGGCACCGCTGCTGTCGACCAGCTGGCGCACTTGCTGCGTTTCGACCTGCAGCCGCAACGCCGCCGTGCCAATCCAACAAGGCGCAGCGCCGCATTTCAGCAGCACGGTACGGGCACCGGCGTGCAGCGCGGCGTCGACTAAATCCGCCGGTGCTGCATCCGGTTGCTGCCAAATTAATCGCTCATCGCTGTCGGTCAGCAGTGCCAGCTGACAAAGTGGCAACAGCTTTTGCTGCCAGTGTGCAGCAGCGTCGACCGGCCATAGCAAAGGCCGGAAATTATTGTCGTAGATCAGCCAACCACCGCGGCCAACAAAATCCGCCACCGCCTGATACAGCCGCTGCCGGTCTGGTTCGGTCAGAATGGCAAAGCTGATGCCGCTCAGATACAAAGCATCCAGGCTACCGTCTTGCAGCGCCTGCTGCAGCGGCGTCTGCTGCAATGCGGTTAGCTCAGTAGCAAAATACTGCCGCACCGCACTGTCAGCACGTTGATAACGGAAACTGCGCTCACCGGCGGCGTCAATATCAATCCAGTATTGGCCCAGCTTTTTTGCAGGATGCCGGCCGGCCCGCAGCGCCAGCCCTTCCTCCGCCAGCGTGGCGGCCAGCTGATTACTGGCAGCGTCCTGCCCCAGCAACGTGAAATACTGCACGTCAATGGCCAGCCCGTGCTGAGTACTCAACCGATGCAGATACAACGCGGTATTGAGTGTATCGCCGCCAAAACCGAAGCCCACACCATCCGCGCGATGCTCCCGCATCCCTTCACCAAAAAAACCGATGCGCATCAGCTGGCCTCCGCCCTGGTGGCAGACGGATCAGGGCCGGTGTTCTCGGCGCCGGTTGCTGGTTGATCTGTGACGCGCGAAGCCGCCAACAGTGCCAGCGCTTCACTGCGACTTATCGCTACCGGCGCGCTCAGCAGGCTGACGGCTATCGCCGCAATCAAACTCAGCAGCGTCGCCGGGATCACCGGATTGCCCCAAACAGCCAAAGCACCGGGCCACCACAGCACCCCCAGTGATACCAGCGGCGCAGTTGCCAAAGCCGCCAGCGCACCGGCTTTATTCAGCCGGGTCCAGCGCAGCCCGAGCAGCGCCACGGCAAATAAACCGGACAACACCATGCCGACCATCGTCGTGATATAGCCGATGATATTGTCAGCCAATAAGGCAAAACCCAGTGCCAGCGCCACCACTGCGACGAGCCCGCAGCGGGACAACAGCACCACTTTTCCCGGCGCCGGTAAACGGCCAAACACCACTTTATATAAGTCGCCAACCAACACCGACACACCGGCGATGGCATCAGAACTCGCGCTCGACAAGGTCGCAGAAATACCGGCCAGTAGCACTAACACACCAAGCGCCAGCGGCAGCGTATGCAGCGCCAGATAGGGAAAGGCATAAGAGGGGTTTTGCAGCGACGGCGCCAGCTGCAGGGCGGCGAGGCCCAACAGGGCCGGGATCAACGAAAAAAACAAATACAACACGCCGGACCAGATAAAAGATTTGCGGATAGCCGCCACGCTGTTACCGGAATAAATCCGCTGGCGAAAACTAGGTGTCGCCAGTACCCCTACCGCCACCGCGACCGCCAGCGACAACCCGGGCAACCAGCTTGCTTCGGCAGTTTGCGCCGCCGCCAATGCATTGGCCTGAGCTTGAATGGCGTCAACACCACCGACCGCCGCCAGCGCAAAACCCGCCATCAGGATAAAACCGACAAATAAAATGATCGCCTGCACCGCGTCCGTCCAGACCACTGCGGTGTAACCGCCAATCACCACATAAATGGCAAAACCGGCGGCGATCAATAACTTACTCTCCGTTAAACTCAGGCCGGTGAGCCAGGCCAGATACATACTGCCGCCAAGAATATGCGCGCCCAGCCAGCCGATACAGGCGATAAAAATCAGCACACCAACTACATGGCGCACCTGTTTATCCGCGCCGGTGTAATAACTCAGCTCCTCCGCCATGGTGAGGAAATTGAGCTTGCGCAGCGGTGCAAACCACCAGGCCAGCAGCAAAATACCGACGCCACCGCCGAGGCCATACAACACCCCACCCCAGCCATGCTGATAGGCATAACCGACCGCGCCCATCGACGAACCGGTGCCGACCATAGTCGCCACTGTGGTGCCGAGCATCAGCCAGAATGGCAAGGCTCGGCCACCGAGTAAAAAGTCTTCGCCGCTTTGTTCGCCAGCGCCCTTAGCCCGGCGTGATACCCACCAGCCAAGCACAATCATCGCCAGCAAATACAGCGCAAAACCGACCAGAAACAACCATTGCTGCTCTGTTTGTTGTATGGATTGTTGCATGAAAAGTTTTTCCCCGTTGCGCTGTCGCGCCAATGTTCCGCTGCGCAGACTGGCAGCTCTGTGGCGGCCTGACTCTGTCGCAGCGTTATTTTGTCGAGCGCTTAACTGCCTTTGTAGCAGGTGACGTCGACTTCCACTTTGCAGTCCACGACCAAATCGGCGACGGCACAGATCCGTGCCGGCGGATGGGCACCAAAAACTTCGCGGAATACTTTATTAAAAGAGCCAAAATAACGCGGGTCGGTCAGCACCACTGTGACATGTACCACATGCTCGAGGCCGTAACCGGCTTCCTGCATGATGTCGAGGCAGTTCTGAATGGCCAGACGCGATTGCTCCACAATGCCACCTTCGACCACTTCGCCGTCTTTCATCGGCGTTTGGCCGGATACATACAACCAGCCACCGGCTTCTACCGCGCGGGAAAATGGTAAAAACTGGCCACCGGTGCCGGTGCCGCCTTCGGCGCCAAATCTGCGGATCATAAATCTGCTTCCTTCTCAAAGTGGGGATTGTCAGTAATAGGAGTTTGCATCGGTTGACGGGCTAAGAACCGGCCGGCGCGTTGCCCCGTCGCTACGCCCTGCTGATAACTGAGCACGCCATTGACCCAGACCGCATAAATGCCGGCAGCAGCAGCGACCGGATTGGTAAAAGTCGCGTTGTCACGGATTGTCGAAGGGTCAAATAACACCAGGTCAGCCTGATAACCTTCGCGTAGCCGCCCGCGGCCGGCCAGATTAAAATTCTCGGCTGACAACGCTGTCATTTTATGGATGGCTTCAGCCAGACCAAACAGTTTTAAATCAAGGCAATAATGACCCAGCACCCGCGGAAAAGCGCCCCATAAACGCGGATGTGGCAGCGGGTCACAAGGAAGGCCGTCCGAACCAATCATGCTGAAGGGCGCCTGCAAAAACTGCTGTACGTCAGCTTCATGCATGCCGTGATACACAGCGCCGGCCGGCATCAACCGCGTGGCAGCTTCAGGCAAACTGCACTGCCAGTCAGCGGCGATATCCGCCAACAACCGGCCGGCGCTTTGAGGCTCCGGTTCTGACCAGGTGATCATAATGTCAAAGTCAGCGGTGACTTGTGCCAGGTCGAGTGTGCTGGAACTGGCCGAATACGGATAACAGTCACAGCTGAATGGCTGCTGTTGCCGCCTGGCGGCAAAAAAGTCGAGGATCTCCGCCGAGCGGCCCCAGTTCAGCACACCAGCACATTTTAAATGCGACACGACCACCGGCACATTCAGCTTCAGGCCCAAATCCGCTGCTTCGCTCAGGGCGTTCAGAATGCCGTCGAATTCGGTGCGTAAATGCGTGGTGTAAATAGCGCCGGCGGCACAAAGCGGTGCTGCCAGTGCCAGTAGTTCTTCCGCGGGTGCAGCGGCGGCATTGTGATAAGCCAGGCCCGAACTTAAGCCCAAAGCGCCTTGCGACAGCGCCTGCTCCAACGCCTGGCGCATCTGGTTGATTTCGCCGGGCGTTGCGGCACGGTCAAGCCGGTCCATAAAGCTGGCTCTTAGTGCGGTATGCCCCACCAGGGCCGCCACATTGACCGCAGGTTGCACTGCTGCCACCGCCATAGCGTAATCGGTGAATTGCGGATAACAAAAATCCGTGCTTTGGCCCAGCAGATTCATCGGGTCCGGTACTTCGGTGCGAAGTAAAACCGGCGCGGCACTGATGCCGCAGTTGCCGGTGATGACAGTAGTCACACCCTGGCTTAACTTGGCCAACATCTGCGGATTTCGCAGCACTTCCAAATCGTCGTGGGTATGCACATCAATAAAACCCGGTGCCAGCACCAACCCGGTGGCATCGATGATGGTCGCAGTCTCACTCGCAGCACAGTCAGCCGCTTCAGTGACCAAATCGCCAATAGCGACAATAATGCCAGCCCGGACAGCCAAATCGGCATACCAGCCGGGGCGGCCACTGCCATCCAATAACGTCGCATTGCGGATCAGCAAGTCATACTGCAAAGCAGCGGCGGAACTCGGGTTTGCCAACATTAATCTCCCAGCGGCAGGCGCTCCGGCCCTTTGCGGTGTTCATCCAGTTCGTGTTTAATCCGCCGCAGTTTCTCACGCGATTTGCGCTGATTCAGCACCGCAATCTGGCTGACCAGAATGTCGATGGCCGCCAGCATCACGTAACGCGACGCACTGGGTTTATAAATAAAATCAGACTCTTGTGTCAGGATCGGCAGATGCACATCGGCCAGCGCGGACAGCCGGCTGTCCGGACAAATCGCCACGACCTGGCTGCCATAATCTTTGGCGATTTGTACCGCTGCTTCGACGTCCGGGCTATAACCACTGAGCGACAGACACAGCACCACGTCGCCTTTGTCGACACTGGCCGCCGTCATCCGCATCAGCAGCGGGTCGGAATAAGCATTGCTTTGCACACACAGCCGGAACAAGCGGTTATGCGCTTCCTGCGCCAGCACGGAGCTGCCACCACCAACGCCAAAAATCAGCACCTTAGGCGCATTGATCATCAGCTGCGACGCCGCTTCGATGGCTTCCTGGCGAATCAAACCTGTGTTGAGCTGCAGAATTTCAACAATGGCGCTGTAAATGGCCGGAATGTCTTTTTGCTCAACTTGTTGTTCAGTGATAAAACGCTCACCGACCGCCGCCGACTGCGCCAGCCGCAATTTCAGTTCGCGCACGTTGGTGCATTGCAGCGCCCGCGCCAGCCGCGTGATGCTGGCATGGCTGACACCGGCCTGATCGGCCAGTTCGTTAATCGGCGCATTAGCGGCGTAGTTCAGGTCATTGAGGATAAACCGCGCCACTTTTTGCTCAGACGGGCGCAAATGCGCCAGACATTCATGAATTCTTGTCACTATATCCACAGCTGGATGTCCTTAAGGCCCAAGGCCAGGCTGATATTGTTCAGAATTGGGTCGCCAGTACCCGGCGCACCATAAAATCGTCGTCCAGCACCGCCAGCTGCCGCCATTTATCCAGCGTCAGACAAGGGTGAGACGTGCGAAAAGCCAGCATATCACCAACAGCTAAAGTTGTTGTGGCCGCAACCCGCAGTAATATATGTTGATCCATGATTTTTAAGGGTTCAGCGGTAAATGGCGCCGGTGCAGCCATGCCCGTCTGAAACCACAGTGCCGGCTGCGGCAGCCCGGCATCAAAAGCCGCATCACGTTTGCCAAGCCCAACCACGACAAGATCTGGTTCCGGCCGTGACAGCACATAAGCCCACACCAACAAAGCATCTTCCAAAGCGCCGGGAATCAGACACGCCTGCGGGCTACGCGCCAGCACCTGCTGCTGTGCCTGCTGATAAATGCCGCTGTCATGCAGCGCATAACAGCCAGGCCGCAGCACCAGCGCAAAGCCCTGCTGGCTTAAGTTGCTGTGCTGAAATTCGTCCGCCACTACATCGTAATAAGCCGAACCGGCGCCACTGACCAAATAAAGACCCGCTGCATTGGCTTGCAGCAAACCGGCTTGTTGAAGCTGCGCCGCCGTGGCATACCCATCGCGGATAAATTGCCTGAGCGCCTCGTCACCACCTTTCACCACGCCTTCATAAAACTCCACACCACAGAGTGTTAACGCCGGGTACGCTGTGACGCGCTGCGCTAAATCAAGCGCGGCCGCCGCGCCACGCACTCCGCAGCGCCCGCCCGGTACACCCAGTTCCAGCAATAGCTGCAAACTAACACCAGCCTCAGCCATCACCTGCTGCAGGCCCGGCAGCTGCGCCGCGTCATCAATCAGGCAATAAATCTCCAGCCCTTGCTGCAGCAGCTTCGCAACCTGACGCTGCTCGGCCCGACCGACTAACGGATTGGCTAACAGCACCCGGCGCATGCCGGCGGCGACAGCAACCTGCAGCTGCGGCACAGTCGCCACAGTGCAACCCCAGGCGCCGGCGGCCTGCTGCGCCTGAAACAACGCTGGTGTCATCGCCGTTTTGCCATGCGGGGCGAGCAGCGCCTGTTGCTGGCCGGCGAAAGTCGCCATCCAGGCCAGATTCCGCTGCACTACCGGCCAATTCAGCGTGGCGACCGGTAAACAGATGTCCCCTGCCAGCAAAGACCAGCCGGCGCTGAATTGCTGCCAGTCGCCGAGGCCTTTACCGGTTAAAGGCAATTCCTGCCCTTGTTCATCTGCGGCAAGCCGAATATTGGTCAAGGTTGCTTTCCTTTTTTCCTACAGCAAAAGCGGCTGGCGCTTGCTGCAAAAATAATCATTGTGTTGGCTTAAAATATCGTGTTAAAACATAACAAGCAAGCATAATTATAAAAGTTAGTTAATAACATACTGGTTTAACACCAGCTGTTTTTCACCGCACTCAAAAACGGCGGGCGACGAGCGCAGCGGGCCTTCCGGGGTTCAGCACAAGCCCTCGCGACCTGCCAGCCAACAAGGTGAAAACAACAAGTCAATGCAGAGGAACAACATGTTATACCCAGAACACCGCCCACAATTTCGCGTCAGCCTGCTGGCATTATCCGTGGCTATGCTGCTGAGCACCGCGGCACAGGCGCAAAGTGCTGAACAAGTTGCTGAAAAAGCCACCACCAAAGCCACAGAGCCTGAAGTCGAGCGTCTTGAAATTCGCGGCATCGCCGCCAGTAACAAACAAAACCTGAATAACAAAAGATTCAGTGAACAGGTGGTCGACACCATCACCGCCGAAGATTTAGGCAAGCTGCCGGATGTGACCATCACCGACACGCTGCAGCGCATTCCCGGCGTGCAAATTCGCCGCTCCGCCGGTGAAGGTTCGACGGTGAACGTGCGCGGCATGCCGCAGGTCACCACGCTGCTGAACGGCGAACAATTTTTATCAGCAGGTTCGCTGACCACAGTGCAGCCGGACTTTACCGACATCCCGTCCGCGCTCATTGCCGGCATCGACGTACTGAAATCACCGATGGCCAATGTGCTCGCCGGCGGCATTTCCGGCACGCTGGATTTAAAAACCTGGCGGCCACTGGATTTAAAACCCGGCAGCACTTTTGCTTTTAACACTGAATTGACGCGCGGCAGTCTGTCGAAAGAAAACGACGGCAAAGTGTCATTATTTGGCGGCTATAAATCGGACGATGAAAAATTCGCTGCTGTGATGACGCTGTCGTATGACCAGAACAATCTCGCCAACTACTTAAACGGCGCCATCCTGAATGCGATGGAAGTGATTGGCGAAAACGAAAAAGACAAACGCGACTTTAACGGCGACAAAGACAACAACGACACCTTTTTCACCCAGCGTTATTACGGCGTGATGGACCGCACCACCGAGCGCGACCGCATCGGCGCCAATGCTTCAGTGCAATATGTATTAAGCGATACGCTGACACTAACCGCCGATCTGTTCCACACCCAAATGGATGATGCCGACCGCAAACAAGGCCTGATGGTCGACAGTGCGCGTGGCAATAACTGGGCTTATTCCGACAAATTTATCCCCCGTGCCGACGGCCCGCTTGGCGGCCAAATCTACACCGTCAGCGAAGCGCTGTATCAGGTACGCCGCGTCAGTGCCTATTCCGAAAGCCTGACTAACGATCGCGAATCCACCAACCTGAACCTGCAGCTGGATTTTGATAACAAAGACAATTTCTCTGGGTCGGTGCGCTATTTACGCGGTGACGCCAGCCGTGACCATACCGAAAACGTCGCGCATGCCTATGTCACCAGCGGTACGCAACACGGCCTGATGCGTAACGTTGGTGCTGGCGTTGAACCGGTCAACCCACGCGGTTATGGCCCGGCCGACATTCCGGTGCAGTTCAGCCGCGGCGGTAAATACATCAGCCTGAGCTACCCGCAAGGCTTTGCCCAGGACATCAAACGCACTAATCTGGTCTCGACTTATTCAGAGAACAACTTCCATGAAGAAGCCACGCTGGACGTGCTGCGCGCCGACGGCAAATATGCCTTTGAACTGGGCGATATTCAGTCGGTGTCGTTTGGCCTTCGTACCGCTAAACGGGATGTCGAGCGCGATACCTTTATCCTGGTCGCACCGTTTAAAACCGGCAATTTATCTGCCGACGTAATGTGGAAAGACTCGGGCGCGTCCTTAGGCGACACGAACGGTGATGGCGTAGCGAACGTGGCACGGGGCGATTTAACGCTGGGCCGCACCTGGTATTTTGACGAACTGCCGTCAGGCTGGGTGCACCAGGTCAACGGTTTTGGCCCGGCAAGTTCAGACAGCTTTTATCTGATTAACCCCAAAGCGCTGGATAACCCGTTCACATCGCAAAACCAGCTGTATCCGGGCAATAAAAAACTGTCTGATCCGGCGAAAAGTTACGGTGTGACGCAACAGGACCACAGTGCTTATCTGAAACTGGATTTAGACGGTGAGCTTGGCAGCCTGCCGTATCAGGCCAATATCGGCGCCCAGTACATCAAAACCGATCTGGAGATTCTGCAGAATCTAGTGGGCAGCGCGCGGCCTTGTTCGCTCTGTACCGCCGCGATTAAAGCCGGTGAGGAGTTGATTAACCGCGACGACGATACCGTGCTGCCTTCAGCTAACTTACGGCTGGATCTCAGCGATGAGTTGATTTTGCGCGCCGCCTACGGCAAAACCCTGACCAACCTCGATTTTGCCAAACTGGCCGGTGGTGTGTCAGTCGGCCGCACCCGCGCCGGTGACGTGCTCGCCAAAGAATATGGCGTGTCACCGGATTTATTAGTTGCAGTCAGCGGCCGCCAGAACGGCAATCCGTTGCTGGAGCCATGGCGCTCCACCAACTACAACCTCGGCCTGGAGTGGTATTACGACAGCGCAAGTTTACTCAGCGTCGGCCTGTTCCGGATGAATATCGATTCCTTTATCGAAAAAGGCCAGGTGATGAAAGGTCTGCCGGATATTGACGGCGTGGTACGGCGTGAAGTGCCGGTCGACACTGAAATTAACGGCAAAGGCGGCACGGTCAAAGGCGTTGAAGTAACCTGGCAACAAAGCTTTGATTTCCTGCCGGGGATCTGGAGCGGTTTAGGTACCACACTGAACTACACCTATGCACCGTCCGACAGCGCTAACAAAGATGTCTATGGCGCCACGCTGCCAATTCAGGATAACTCAGAAAATTCCGGCAACGCCGTACTGTGGTATGAAAAAGACGGCCTGCAACTGCGTGTCGCCGCCAACTACCGCAGCGACCGGCTGGATTCTCTGGCCATTCCGCTGGGCAAAGGCGTAGTGCCGATCTGGACCCAATCAACAGTGTATGTCGACGCCTCCGCCAGCTACGACCTGTTTGACCACAGCAGCGTCTACCTGCAAGTCAGCAACCTGACCGGCGAGTTCGAAAACAACTACGCGCAGTGGCGCGACCATGTGATCTATCAAAACGTTTACGAAAAACGCTGGACGCTCGGCTGGCGCAGCCGCTTCTAACCCTGTCCTGCAACTCAATTTCCTCCCGGTTTTTGAGTGCGATGTTTGGGGGCCTGCGGGCCCCCTTTTTTTGTGCACACCTGACTATTTCACCGCCACTTTGATACAGGCATCAAACTCTGGCTAAATTAATGGGTAGCAACTGACCAACATTGCCATCACCTGCGTATTGCCCACTGAACCCATCCGATGAACTAAGACCCCAACCGGAACAGAGCCAACTATGTTTAATTTTTTTAAACGCGACCCGCTGCAAAAACTCCGCCAGCAATACGATGCCAAGGCGGAGCAGGCCATGCTGGCACAGCGTAAAGGCGATATGCGTTTGTTCGCCGATTTAACCGCAGAAGCAGAAGAGATGTGGGCGCAATATCTAAAGCTGCAACAAGCTATTGAGGCTGAGTCCAAGCCTTAGTCAGCCACCCTGATGGCAACCGCGGCAAAGTGCTCTAGTTCATGCAATGCTGTTTTAGGGACTTTTGTTGATATTTTGTGGCTTCTTCATCTCAAAACCGATAATTTGGTTTCAGCTATTTCATCAGATCACGACATAAGGAAGACAAATGGAGACTGCAGGGACTGCTGCGCCAGCAAGTGAACCAGATTTTCACCGCAAACAAAGCCAGCCCACGCAACCCTGGGCCTTTGGCGGCTGGTTGTTTCTACTGGGTTTTGGTATTTGTCTCGGGCCTTTCCGTTTGTTGTTTAGCCTGTGGGGTCTGTACCAACCGTTCTTTAGCGACGGTAATTTCAGCGACATCCTGCACGCCGCCTCCGCTGGTTTTATCCTGCTAATTTTCACTGAGATGCTGATAAATCTGTTGATGCTGGCGCTGTCGGTTTATCTGATTTATCTGTTTATGCGCAAAAGCCGCTTATTGCCGAAGTATTTTTTTATCCTCGCCGCCATGGCCGCCACCTTCCTGCTCGGCGACACCCTGATCACCAGCCTGATGTTCCCACAGCTGGAAGTCTGGACTAACGACGTCATCAAATCCCTGTGCAGCAGCGCCTTCGCTCTCGGCATCTGGGTGCCTTATTTGTATATGTCTGAGCGGGCGAAAAATACTTTTGTTTGTTAGATGGGTGATAAAAAAATTGCTTCAGACAAATACCTTCCTGTCACAAACAACTGAACCTGGAATAAGTGAACATAAATGCGGCTTTATCGATTTAAGCGAGAAAAAACTATTCGCTTTCACAACTTTGGCGACATGCAAGTGTATGTCTGCCTTCTAAGCGACATAAAAGGTGAATTGCACCCTGGTCTGTCGATTGTCACTTCAGCTTCTATATTTGAAGTTCCTTACCCTTTATCCAAACCAGAAGCCATATCCTTTGCCGCTTCGATCAGGGCTGCAGCAAATGGAAGTGTGCCATTAAAGGTCACTCTCAAAGGCAGTTATGCGAACATGTTCACTTCTACATCAATAAGCTTCACTCGAATTGAAGACAACGAACTGAAAGCTCGATTTTTCCACGGCATATTTATATTCGGGCAGTATGGCTGGACTACAATGCAGCCTGGCTCAGTTCTTATCTGTGCAAACAGTATTGAAAATCTGGTGTGGGAATGAGCACAAAAATTCTTTTGTTTATTCGATGATTGGTTGCGGCAGAAACATCGCTTTGTGCCAGTTGCGGTTGTTTGTTTAACGCCTTGTACGGCGGCGCTTCGCTTGCTCGTACCTACTCGCTCATTGAGATCGTAGGTATCGGCGAGCGAAGCGTCGCCGTACAATCCCCATATTCGAGAACCACTAATCGCGTGATGCCAACATCCCCCAGCCAATCCAAGCATATCAGCCACAAACATAAGCAGTGTCAATCCCGACCAAACATTCCCTCGCACAAGCCAGTACCTGTAGCCGCAGTTGCTTCAGCTGCGGGCTTTCGGTCTGCCAGTGATGCCAGTACAGCGGCGTGTCGAGGAAATAACCCGGCGCCAGGTCAATCAGCTCACCGTTGGCAAATTGGGTTTGCATTTGCAGCTCTGGCAACAAGCCAAAGCCGAGGCCGGCCAGCACCGCTTTTAAAAAGCCTTCCGACGATGGGCACTGATGCACCTGAGTTGGGCTGATGCCGGCGATATCGTGCAAAAAGCGGTGTTGCAGCACATCGTCGCTGCTAAACACCAGACAAGGTGCCTGCGCCAGTGCTTCGGCAGTCAAAGGCTGCAGGCCATAACGGCGAATAAAAGCCGGGCTCGCCACAGCGCGGTAACGCAGTGCACCGAGCGGCATCACAGCGCCGCCATTAACCGGCTGCGGGCTGTCACAGATGCAGGCCATCACGTCGCCTTGTTTCATCCGTTTCAGGCTGACCGATTGGTCCTCCACCACCAAATCAAATTGTAACTGCGACGGTGCCGGCAGCACTAAAGCCTGTGGCAACCAGGTAGCGAGCGAGTCGGCGTTGGTGGCCAAGCGCACCTGCAGCGGGCTGTCGGGTTCGGTGAGGCCAAGTGCACTTTCCATTTGCCGCACCTGCTGCAAGTGATTGAGTAAACGCTGGCCGGCCGCCGTGGGTTTGGGCGGTGTGCTGCGCTGCAGCACCGGCTGACCCAAAATGGCTTCAAGCTGTTTGATGCGCCGGCTAACTGCCGACTGCGTCAGATGCAGCGCAGTGGCGGCTTTGTCAAAACCGCCTTGTGCTGTGACAGCCGCCAGCGCCTGTAATAAACGGTAATCCAGCATGTGGGTGCTCCCGGTTTTTCGCCAATTTCAGCAAATTATGATTTTTAATCATGTATCACAATTATTATTCGTTAGATTCATTTTAAGCCAACACTTAAGCTGGGGTTGTAGTCTTCCAGAGCGTGGAGCTTGTTGATGTTGTCGTTTTTAACCGGATTTAGTATTGGTTTAAGCCTGATTGTCGCCATCGGCGCACAGAATATCTGGGTGCTGAGCCAGAGTATGGCCGGTGCCAACCGGCTGGTGATTGCGGCGGTGTGTATCGGCTGCGACGCACTGCTGATCATCGCCGGTATCAGCAGTATCGCGACTTTGCAGCAATGGATCCCGCCGCTGGTACCGCTGCTGACGGTGGCCGGGGTACTGATGCTGCTGTATCTGGCTTATGGCGCTGCGCAGCGCGCCTGGCAAGGCAGTTCTGGCCTGCTGACCAGTAGTGAAGTGCAACTGCAATCAACCGGCAAAACCGCGCTGACCGCGTTTGCTATCACCTTATTAAACCCCCATGTGTATCTGGATACTGTGGTGCTGCTGGGCAGCATCGGCAACGCCCAGCCTTCGCCGCTGTGGTTTACCGTCGGCGCTTGTCTGGCGTCTTTTTGCTGGTTCGGCGCCCTGACTGGCCTGGCGCCTAAGCTGAAGTTACTGCTGAGCTCACCGCAGCGCTGGCGGCTGTTTGACAGCACTGTGGCGCTGTTGTTAACGCTCATTGCCGGCAAGCTGGCGCTGTCACAACTGTAATTGAAACTGTAACAGCCGGCATATTCTGTAACCCTTGCTTGCTGGTAAGCCGCAACAGCTTCGCGCAACATCTGAGCGCCCACTTTTAGCAGGAGTCTCAGATGTCTTTGTTTATCCAAACGTTTTCGCGTCGCACCGGCGGCGTTTCTGCTGCCGCGCGCAGGTTATGCGCCGGTATCTTCTTTGCGAGTATCGTCAGCGGCACTGCTCTGGCAGCCGGCACGCCTACTGATCCTGAACAGGCGACAGCAGCCGCTGCCCGGCTGGCGCAGCAATATGTTGATGCTACTTCAGGCTTTGATCAGGCTTTGCTACAGCAAATTCTGGCCGCCGATTTTCAGGAAATTTCTCCGGTGGGCGAAGTAGACTCAAGAGAAAAAGTCATTAGCTTTTATCCGCCAGCCGCGAAGGCCAAAGCGCCGCCGGTGACAGCGACGCTGAGCGAACTCAGCAGCCGGCTTTATGCCGACCAACTGGTCATCACGACCGCAAAGCTCACTTACACTTTTGATGGCACACCACACAGCCGCAGTATGCGCGTGCAGTTTGTCAGCGCCCTGCAACAGGGGCGCTGGCAACTGGTGTCCACGCAGTTCACCGGCATTCCGGCGCCGAAAAAATAACGGTTCATCGCGGCACCAAGCGCGGGCTCAATTTGTGGCAGTACCGCGCCAACGCCATAACCACCAACACAACGCAATCACAGCCACTAAGCCCGGCACACTGGCTTCCAGGCCAAAACTGCCGCCGGTCAGCCAGTCCGGGCTGCCACTTGCCAGTACCGGATTCAACATCCCTTGCTCAGCCGAACCTGACACACCAAACCCCAGCACAGTGCCTTGGGTAAAATTGGCCATCAGATGCAGGCCAATCGGCATGGCCAGACTTTTGGTGCGCAGATACGCCAAACCAAACAGCAGCGATGCGATAAAAATATTCACCAGAGCCAGATAGTTCCAGCTGTCGCCTTGTTTCAGCGCGTCAGCATGGTTCAGCACAAAATAAGCCGCCATCAGCAGCTGCGCCGCAGCGCTGCCAACCCCATCAATCAGACGCTGAAACATAAAACCGCGGAAGGTCAGCTCTTCGGTCACCGCGACACCGACAAATAACAACAGCGCCGCCGCTAATGCAGTGGGCGTCAGCCCCTGCCACTGCCAGCTGATTTGGCCAAGCAGGGTCAGTAACAACGCCGGGACAGCCATCAGGCCGGCGCCGAGCAGCAAGCCCAGCCCCAGTTGCTGCAACCACTGCCGGTCCAGCGCACCTGATAACCGCGCTTGCGGTTTGCCATACCAACGCTGACACAGCAGCGACACCACCAGCACCAGCAACGCCTGCATCCAGGGTTCCAGGCTAAATCCCTGGCTTTGACTGAGCAGCAATAGCGGAAACAACCCCACCGCCAGCAGCAGAAAAAAGCTGACGATCCACCAGCCATTGCGCAGCTGCCCCTGCGGGTTTTTAAATATAGTGTTGAGCATGCGGACTCCGTGTTGTGGCTGTGATCGCAGGTTGTGCCCTATCAACAGCTACCAATTTTTACGGATTGCTGATGAGATCGTTCTACTTCCTTACCATAACGCGGCGACTGGGCGCTGTCATCCGGCTCTGATAAGCTCAGCATCAGACAAGCCAAAATCCCGGAGTTTGGATGCACAATAACCACGCCGGCCAGCTGTTGTCCGGCCCGCTTTGGCCGTTATTGCTCAAAGCTGGCCTGACGCTGCTCAAGCCACAACGGCCTTTTGGCGACGCAGCGCATGAGGGGAGCCATCAGTTGGCAGCACCCACGCTGGCCGAACTTGGTGTTTATCAGCAGTTTTTTGGCTTTGCGCCTGACATAGTACCCATCTGTTTTTATTATCCGTTGCTGCAAAAAGCCCAGCTCGCCAGTATGTTGCAGTGTAAGGGCCTGAAAGTGGCGGGTTTAATTCATCTGCACAATAACCTGCAAGCCCAGCTGAACCTGACACCGGCGCAGCTTTGTGCCGGTGGCCCGCTTAAGATCCAGACCCGACTCAGCACTGTCGCACATGCCAAAGGCCTGCTGCTGCGGGCGGAGCAACAGCTCTGGCTACAGCAACAGCTGGTGCTCAGCGGCAGTAGCGACTATCTGCTGCACAAAGCGCCGCGGCCAGTGAATCACGCCGGCACCGCCACAGCGCAAATCCAACCAGGAAAGCCACTGTGCGACATCAACACCGCACCGGATGCCTCCAGGGGTTATGCGCAGTTATCCGGTGATTACAACCCCATTCATTTGTGGCGCTGGTCGGCCCAATTATTTGGCCAGCCGCAACCGATTTTGCATGGCATGGCCAGTGCTGCATTGCTATGTCAGGCTTTACCAGCTCAGGTACAGCAGCTTTATCTGCAGTTTAAAACACCGGTATTACCCGGTATCCCGCTACAGTTGACACAGCAAAGCACTGCACAGAACAGTGCTGAATATGCCCTGTGGCAACAGGGGCGTCTGGGTTTATTGGCAAATCTGCAATTCTGGGCCGCAGAGGCTGAAGTACCGGATGCGGACTAGCCCTATTCGGTATGGCCGCCAGTTCAGACTGACCGTGTGCTGGCTTGGTATCGCATTGAGCTCTGTGCCTTCGAGCGCGGCGCAGCTGCCCGTGGCCCCTGTGATCACGGCTTTCAGCGCCACAGACTGGCTACAGCTGAAACAGCAGAGTGAACAATTGCCTCAACGACGGGCTCAACCATTAGCCAGCTATTTCAGTGCCGGGCATTTATTTCCGGCGTTACCGCTGCAACCGCTGTTAAGCCCGGACGGTCGCTGGGTGTATTACTGGCGCCGGCAAGGCCAACAATACTGGCTGAGCCGCAGTCAGGGTGATGGCGAAGAGCAGGTGCTGCATAAACAGCGCGATGTACCGCCCACGCAGATGGCGCTCAGTAGCGATCAACAGCATCTGTGGCTGGCCGCGCCCGACCTGCTGCAGTTGCTCGACATCCGGCGCAAATCCTTGCGTACGCTGTGGCAACCCGGTTTTGCCCTGCCTGGTCAGAAACAAATCCCATCACGGCAGCAGATCCGGGTGATTGAACTCAATGCCGCCGGAGCAGTGTTGCAGTGGCAGCAAGCAACCACCAGCTACTGGTGGTTAAAACCCAACTATGCAGCGCAACAAATCTGGCCGGCAACAAGCAGCAGCCCGCAGTCCGCAGAGCCGCGTCCGGTCTGGCAAGACGCCAGCGGTCAAACGCTGTTGCTGCAGCGCAGCTCCCGGCAAGTTCCAAAGCAAATCACTGACGACACAACAAAGACACCCGCCGCGGGCCTGCAACCAGACATCAGTCAGACCTTAGTTAGTCGCAATAGTGAACTGCTGGCGAGCGCGCGGTTGTATCAGCGGCTGTATTGGCAAAGTACAATCCCAGCCTGGCAGAAGTTACTGGACCAACTGCAAGCGCTGCAGCCACTCTGTTCAATGCAGCTGCAACCCACAAAAGATCTGAGCAAACTCTTGGTCAGTTATTCCTGCAGTGACCAAATCAATACGCAGCATTGGCTGGTGACGCTGGATCAAAACGGGCAAATCCAACAACGCCAGGCTTTAGCGCTCAGTGCCGCAGCGCCACTACCGGCCGGTGTGTCGCCGCAGCAAGTGGCCTGGCAGGCGCCGGACGGTCAAACCATCCCGGCGTATCTGTATCTACCGCCGGGGCGGGATCTGGCGAAAAGCCCGTTGGTTACGCTCATTCATGGCGGGCCTTTTAGCCGCACCGATCCGGCCTATGACGTATTGGTACAATGGCTGGTCAATTACGGTGTCATTGTGTTGCAACCGGACTACCGCAGCTCAGCCGGATTTGGCCAGGCCTTTTTGCAGGCGGCGCAGGGCAATTTTGGCCCACAAAGCCCGCTGCTCAGCGATATCTTCAGTGGTCTCGATCAGTTATTGGCAAAGGGGATCGGCGACCCGGCGCAGCAATTGATCATTGGCCATTCTTTTGGTGGTTATCTCGTGATCCAAGCGTTGCAGGCCCAGCCGCAGCGCTTTCGGTTTGGCCTGGCGCTGGCGGCACCGGTGGATTTAGCCGCCACCTTGCAAGCTTATCTGCCGGTTGCCGCCACACCTTTTGGCCAGCCAAATCTCAGTGCGTTATTTCAGGCTGCGAGCGTGCCCTGGCAGGATCGGCACTGGCAACAACAGCTCAGTGCAGAATCTCCGCTGATGCGGATAAAATTTCTGCAACGCCCGCTGTTTCTGTGGGCCGCTGGCCACGACGACCGCGTTTCAGCAGCAGCGTTACAACAGTTTCAGCAGCAGGCTGTGGCGCAGGGCAAAACCGTGCGGCTGTGGCTGGACCCGGGCAGCGGTCATCAGGCCGGCACGCTACAAAGTCGCCGCCTGCAGTTTTATCTGGCGGCCAGTCTGGTGGTCAGTCATTTACCTGCTGCTGCAAGCAACAACATGGTCCCAGCACCAGCGGCTGAGGTGCCAAATCAGGATCTGGACAGCCTCGACAACGCGCTGCAGGCGCTGGAAGTCCGGCCAGTGACGGCTGGAAATTAACCTTTATTTAACTAAGCTCAAAAGCCAGACTTAAAAACCACCGGCGGTCAGGACGACCAACGGAACACTTGCCACAGAAGGATCTGCAGATGTGTGCTCAACATCTTACCCCGTTCATTTCCACCTTTACCCGCCCATTACTGTGTGGCTTGCTGCTGTGTTTTAGCTCTGCTGCGCCGGCACAAATTGAACAGTTCAGCGTCGCCCAGTGCACGCAGCTGGAAACCGCACTGGAACTGAACCGCGAACAACAACGCCGCGGTTATAAACTCAAGCAGGAACTGAAAATCAAAGCACAGCAGGCCCAGCTTGAATTGCAGTTGCAATATCATTGTCAGCAGCCACAGGCCATGCAACAACCGCAGCACCGGC
>CAMLRA010000037.1 GCA_946482325.1 uncultured Chromatiaceae bacterium
CAGCGAATTAGAAATTGGTCAGTTAGTGTTGCAACAGGGCACGGTATTAGGCCCATTACAACTTGGTTTACTGGCGACTTTAGGGATTGCGCAGGTTTCTGTTTATCAACAGGTTCGGGTCGGCGTGTTATCCAGTGGTGATGAGTTAAAACAGCCGGGAGAAGTGCTGCAGGACGGTGATTTGTTTGACAGCAACCGAATTATGCTGCTGTCCGTGCTGAAACGGTTTGGCTGTGAAGTGGTCGATTTAGGCTGGGTGCGAGATGATCCGCAGGCGCTGCGGTCTATGCTGCAAAAGGCCGCAGGTTCCGTCGATGTGATAGTCTCAAGTGGTGGCGTATCGGTGGGCGATGCTGATTATACCCGTCAGGTACTCAGCGAACTGGGTCAGATGGATTTTTGGCAAGTTGCCATCAAACCCGGCAAACCATTCGCGTTCGGTTGGCTGAACCGGGCTGATACCGAATGTCACGATCAAATCCCGCCAGTTTGGTTATTCGGCCTGCCTGGCAACCCGGTTTCTGCTGCGGTCACCTGTGAGCAACTACTGATACCGGCGCTGCAATTATTAAGTGGTCAACAAGTGCAAAAACCGGTGTTGTGGCCGGCGAAAACGGTGCAGGGCTTGCGGAAAAAGCCGGGCCGGCTTGATATGCAGCGTGTTTGTTTACAGGTCACTGCTGACGGCATCAAAGCGGAGTCTGTAGGGACTGACAGTTCAGGGATGTTGAGTTCAATGATGTTTGCCGATGCTTTGACGTGGCTTGAACAACAACGCAGTGATGTGGCGCCTGGCGAGGACATCTGGGTACAGCCTAAAAGTTGCTGGTGGCGTTAACCGCAAAACGCATTAACGTTCAGGGATACTCCTTTTGCGCCGCGGACAGCGGCGTTTTTATTGATGTAGCGCAAAGCCAGCGGCTGTTGTCACTGCACAATAGCACGCAATTTTATTGCGGAGCGCAACAATGATTCTGGCAGACCTGTTACAGCGGCAACTCAGTGACAACGGCATCTACGACCTTTATACCATTCCCGGCGACTTTATTCTGCCATGGCTGGGGGCGCTGGAGTCGGGGCAACGGCAACAAGCAAAGCCACTGCGGCTGATCCAGCTTAGTCATGAACCCTCAGCGGTCTATGCCGCCGATGCGGCGGCGCGCTGGCGTAATGCGCCTTCTGCGGTGATGCTGACCTATGGAGCAGGCGCTCTGAATGCGGTGAATGCGATTGCCCAGGCCTACATGGAATTTGTGCCACTGCTGGTGTTTGCCGGCTATCCATCGCAGCAGGAAGTAGCCTCTGGTTTATTGCTGCATCATCAGGTAAGTGATCTTGACGCGCAGCGAAGAATTTTAACTGAAGTCACCTGCGGGCAATGCCGGCTCGATGATCCCGCAACGGCAGTTCAGCAGCTTACTGAGGTGATTCAACGGGCAATAGCTGAAAGTAGACCGGTATTGATAGAACTGCCCCGCGATATGGCGAATGCACAAGTGTTGTGTCCTTCACTTCCGGAGATGCAATCTGGTACGTCGGATGATGTCAATGAAACAGCTATCAGGGATGCACAGCATCAGCTGGAACAGTTTTGTCTGGATTTGCCGACCAAAGTAACAACCCCTTGTTTATTGGTCGGCGTCAAAGCAAAGCGTTTTGGCTTTGACCATGCAGTCGCCAAATTAGCAGAGCGCTGTGGGATGCCGGCGCTGACCACGTTATTGGGGCGTGGCGTGTTAGATGTCAGTGCCGCCAGTTACAAAGGCGTATACAGCGGGGCGAAGGAAGACCCGGTATTACCCTGGCTGTTGCAATCTGACTTGTTAATTTGTGCCGGTGTGATTCGTTCTGACAGTAACTTTGCTGCACATCCCAGCCTTTTGGCCGACAGACCTGTGCTTTGGGTGGATGAGCAGCAAACTCAATTGCCAGATGGCCAAGTCATTAAATTACCTGCGGTTGAGGTGTTCGCCGCACTGCTACATGCTTTTACTGCTTTGGCTGAGGTAAAACCACAGGTACAGATTCCCACTGACTCCAGTGAAAATGCCTGCAAGTCAGCATCAGCACAAAACGGACAAACAGCGGAAGTCTGGCGTTCTGACACACTGGTAAATCGCCTGCATCAGTTGTTAAGTCAACAAACGCATACCTATCCTTTTGTTGTAGACATCGGTGACTGTTTGTTTGCCGCCTTATCAGCCAATCCCTCTAAGCTACTAGCTCCAGCATTCTATGCCTCGATGGGTTTTGCCGTGCCTGCTGCGCTTGGTGTGCAGTTAAGTTCCGGTTTACGTCCGATAGTGCTGGTCGGTGATGGCGCATTTCAGATGACCGGGCTGGAGCTTGGCCATTGCCAGCGGTATGGGCTGAATCCGATCGTCATAGTACTGAACAATCAAAGTTGGGGTATGATTAAAGCCTTTGCACCAGATATGTCCACAGCCGGGTTAGCAGGCTGGCAATATGCCGCGCTTGGCAGAGCTATGGGTTGTGGTGCCAGTCAAATCTGGAACCTGCACCAGTTTGATGGCGCGTTGGCGGACGCACTGGCGGATACACGCAGGCCTCGGTTGATTGAAGTCATGCTGCCACAGCACAGCTACAGTGAGACTCTGGCGAGTTTTCAGCGCGGACTTTGTAGCGGTGCATAACTCGATTGCCTGATGATGGCGCTCAACGGATAGCGATAGCTTTGACCAGCGCAATCACGGGTTTACCTACTGTGAGGTTGAGCTGTGCGGCAGCATAAGGCGTAATTTCAGCCTGTAAAAGCTGGCCATCGGCCAATTGCAGTTGGATTAGGAATTGCTGACGGTAAGGTATTATGTTAATGATTTGTGCTGGTAACTGATTTTGGATCGACAAATCTGCGATTGGTGAAAGAGCCAGACTCACGTCTTTGGCCCGAATACTGAGTCTGATCTGACCTTGCGACGTTGGAATTGGAGCCGTGCAATCTCCCAGCCAAAGACAACAAGCGTTGCTGAGAACTGGAATCCGCCCCCAGCTGTCTTTTTCAGCCGGTACCCCGAAAAACAAAGAGATGATGTCGGAACCATCAAACAAAGGATTATTTGGGTTTGCCAATGCAGCAGTGAGACTGGATTGTTCTGTGATTTGACCGGCATCCATCAAAACTAGCTGGTCTGCAAGTTTTTCAACCTCCCGGCTGTCATGCGAGACAAAAAACAGCGGAATACCGGTTTCATCAACCAGGGTCCGGATATAGGGCAGTATCGCCGTTTTACTCTGATTGTCCAAGGCCGCGAAGGGTTCATCTAACAGCAACAATTGGGGATTCGCCAGCAAGGCCCTGCCAAGAGCCAAGCGTTGTTGTTGCCCACCGGACAGGCTGGCTAACGGTTGCCTCAGTAATGGTTGCAGTTCAAGCATCCTGATGACGTCTGCAGGCATTAACCGGCGTAGGTCTGGCGGTACGCGCTGAAAACCATATAAAAGATTCTGCTCTGTGGATAAGTGAGGTAATAATCCGCTTTGCTGAAAGACCAGACCAATGCGGCGTCGATGCAGCGGGACAAAATTTTGCTGGTGTTGCCAGGGTTGGTCGGCAAACATGACCGTTGCATCAGGGACGATCTCGAGGCCTGCTATCAGTCGCAGTAAACTGCTTTTGCCACAGCCTGATCTGCCAAACAATGCGGTGATGCCGCTGGCAGGCAAAGTGGTATCGATGTTCAGACTGAAGTGATGTCTTTGCCAGTGCGCTTTTATCCGTAATGCCGTCATCAGAGACTCCCGGTTTTGCGACGAGCACCGTAAACCACAAAAAGCACCACAAACGAAAACAGCAATAACAACAATGAAAGCTGCTGCGCCGCCTCATAGTTCATGGCCTCTGCATGATCATAGATGGCGATAGACAACACTTTGGTCTGGCCCGGAATACTGCCACCTAACATCAGGATCACGCCAAATTCGCCAAGGGTATGGGCAAAACTCAGCGTCGCCGCGACGATAAACCCACCACGGCACAAAGGCAGGATCACAGTAAAAAACCGGTCTAGCGAGCCAGCGCCCAGGCTTGCTGCGATCTCAACCGGCTGACGGCCCAGCTGCTCAAATGCCTGTTGCAAAGGCTGCACGGCAAATGGCAACGAATACAGCACCGACGCAAGCAATATACCCGAAAAGGAAAATGCCAGATGCGGCAACCCCAGTTGTTGCAGTGTGTTGCCAACAACGCCTTGCGGGCCAAGTAACAACAGCAAATAAAACCCAAGCACTGTGGGTGGGAGGACTAAAGGCAGAGCAACAACTGTTTGCACCAAAGTCCGCAACCAATAACTAAAAGCGGATAAGCCACGTCGTTCGCCAGCCAGCCACCAGGCTAATGGTGTCGCAATCACTAACAGCAGCAGCATTGTGTAAAAAGCAAGTGTCAGGGTCAGCTGAATTGCTTGCCAATCTGCTGCAGTTAGCGCTGTCATTCAGCCGCCTTTTGTGTTGGCTCAGGTAGCTCAAACCCATAGTTCGCCAAAGTTTGCTGTGCTTTAGCGGTGCGCATAAATTGAACCAGAAGCCGCGCCGATGGTTTTTCGGCGCCCGTCTTGGTTAAGGCGTAACTTTGCAGCAGCGGTTGGTGGGTGGAAGCATCGAGAAGTTGATAATGCACCGCTGTGTCTGGAGTTAACCGCTGATTTTTCACCAATGACAGCGCGATGATCGCCACGTCTGCAGCGCCAC
Source organism: uncultured Chromatiaceae bacterium (assembly GCA_946482325.1). The sequence continues at coordinate 4,708 of CAMLRA010000037.1, forward strand.
TTTGCGCTAATTGTGCAGTTTGCGCGATGTTTTCGCCGTAAACCAATTTATGTTCCAGTTGTGACCATACCCCGGCAGTTACCAGACTTTGGCGGGCTCTTTCGCCATATGGCGCATGAAGAGGCTGCGCAATAGCGATTTTTAGATACTTATCCGCGGTCAGCGCTGACAGCGCGACGCCGCGCATATCATGCTGCGGACTCCAAAGCACCAAACGACCGCGTGCATAAACGGTTCCCGCGTCAGTGGTGAAATTTCCGCGAAAAAGCTCTTGAGTGAAATGCTGATCTGCTGAAAAAAACACATCAAATGGTGCGCCCTGGCGGATCTGATTGCTGATTTTTCCCGACGAACCATAAATCACCTGAACCGATACTCCAGTGAGGTTCTGCGCATATTTCGCTTTAAAATCACGCAGAACGTCTTCCAGCGCAAAACGCAGATCTGACGCTGCGGCGATAAAGAGCTTGTCTTGCGCAGAAACACTGCTCCAGATACCACTGGATATCAGGACAAACACCAGACGCAGCAATAGGTTCATCACTTTGGCTGCTCCCAGCGTTGCAAAGCGTTTTTATCCGCGGCTTTTGCTTCCACCCACTCGGCGGATTGATGAAAATGGGCTTTTTTCCACAGCGGAACTTCATTTTTAAGATAGTCCATCAGCATCTCGCAGGCAGCGAACGCATCGCGTCGGTGTGGCGCGGCAATACCAACCAGCACTATCTGCTCACCAACAGGCAATACGCCAATCCGGTGAATGATACTTACCGCCCGTAAGTCAAAGCGTCGCGCCGCTTGCTCTGCAATTGTTGTGATGCTGCGCTCGGTCATGCCAGGATAATGTTCTAGCTCAAGCGCTTGAAGCCGGTCCATGTTAGTTGAATTGTCGGCGTCCGGCTTAAACTGGTCACGCACCAGGCCGGAAAACAATACCACTGCGCCTCATTCTTGCCGAACAAGTGTCTGATACTATTCATTTAGTTAAAAATCCTATACTTGGATCCGGCAGTTAATCAACGTCATCATCAACCCCCGGTCACTGGTGGAAAGAGGGCGATGGTGTCGCCGGGTTGGACCATACTTTGCTGACCCGCGAGTTGCTCATTGATGGCAACTAACAGCTCCCGCTCCATCAGAGCTGCAGCGAAAAGAGACGATTGTCCGGCAATCATCAGGAGCAAATCTTTGACCTCTAAAGGTTTAGTGAGTGTCAGTTTCAGATTGCAGATCTGCATGGCTTCACGCAAAGATGCAAAAAATAACACTTCTGTGACAGGCGCTTGATTCATGTTGTCATTTTCCGCTTGATTCAGATCTTATCCAGTGGCCTGATTTGCCGCCAAGTTTCTCGATAAGATGGATTTTGTTGATTTCAATGGCTGGATCTGCGGCTTTGGCCATGTCGTGTAATGTCAGGGCTGCGACGCTCACCGCAGTTAAAGCTTCCATTTCTACACCGGTACTGCCTTCTACTTTACATAAAGCGCGGATCAATACTTTGCCAATCGTAGCGTCCAATTCAAACTGAATATCGATTTTGCTGAGCAACAATGGATGGCACAGCGGAATTAATTCTGCAGTTTTTTTCGCGGCCATGATGCCTGCGATCCGGGCACAGGCCAGTGCGTCACCTTTAGGTAATTGGTTTAAGGTCGAAACGATCGAAGGTAACATACTGACTTCTGCTTGGGCGACAGCAGTGCGGCTAGTCGCGAGCTTTCCAGCAATATCAACCATTTGTGCTTCACCTTGTGCATTCAGGTGGGTCAAATCAGTCATCTTAAGTTCCTTTTACTGCAGAAGTACCACAAGGGCTGCCACGGCGAAGCAGACTGGTAAAATTACAGGGTTTGGTATGCGCAATCAGCTGAGGCCAGATAATCTGTTCTGTCGCCAGTTGGGCGGCATCGACACTGCCGGGCATGGCAAAAATCAGCTTTTGGTTGGCAATCCCTGCGATAGCGCCGGATTGCAGGGCGGCACTGCCAATTTTTTGATAGGACAGGGTCCGGAACAACTCGCCAAATCCAGGGATCTCGCGGTCAAATAATGGCGTGACAGCTTCGACCGTACAATTTTTTGCATGAAAGCCAGTGCCGCCAGTCAGTAAAATGACCTGTGATACTGCGTCAGCAATTAATGCACTGACAGCTGCGCGGATTTGGTACAGGTCTTCTTTCACTATACCGCGCTGATAAAGCTGATGACCTTGTTGCTGTAACGTATTGCTAAGCCAGACACCGGTATCGTCCGTTTCGAGGCTGTGCCGGTTGGATATAGACAGAAGCGCTATTTGCAAAGGCGATTCACCCGGAAACGAAGTCATATAAAGCTCCTGATAATTAACTGCATATTTGTGCGGCACTTTGTTGATGGGCATCATCTGGCAACAGAAGTGCCTGAATACTGGCAAAGCTTGTCGGGTCATTGCAGTTTTGAAATGCAAAAGGCGCGAGCAGGGGGAGAGGTCTCAGCCCCAGTTTTTCCCAGGCCTGATGTAAAGAGCGTTTTGCCGTTCGATCTGACAGCGTTGCAGCCAGAGTTTGTTGTAACTCGGCTGATTTTCTGAGTAATACCGGCAATGGAAAACATTCGATAAAGCTGCCTGCCGGGCATGAACTTAAAAACAAAGGTTCCAGCGCTGCAGGCGTCAGCAGTGGCATATCAACCGGCAATACCAATAACCAGTTTGTAAGGCAATGAGGCAGTGCCGCAGCAATGCCTGCCATCGGACCGGCGTCGTGGACCAGGTCCTGAATAAAACCGGGTTCATTACGGCTTACCAGCACTTGTTGCGCACCAAGCGCCTCGCCCAGTCTTTTGCTGCGCTCTAACAAAGTCTCACCATCCAGTTGCAGCAGAGCTTTGTCTCGTCCCATCCGGCTCGATTTCCCGCCACTGAGCACCAGAACTGAAAAGGCTGGCTTATTCATCTGAGGCATCATCAACCTCCGATCATGGCGAGTTGCCGGGTCTGACCGGTCTGCGCTTTCGCCAGTTGATGACTGAACGGTTTGAATTGCAGTTGTGCCTGTAGGAATTCGACAATTGCAGCCGGGTTATTCTGGCCCAGCAAATGGCGTAAATTCTGATGTTGTTCGGCGAATAAACATAAAAACAACTGGCCTGTGCTGGAGACACGTAGTCGGTTGCAGTCATCGCAAAAGTGATCGCTGTAAGGCATGATAAGGCCAATAGTGCCCAGATAGTCGGGATGGGCATATTCCAGCGCTGGGCCTGCGTTGGCCAACCTTGGCATATGTTGCCAGCCGGCGGCAGTGAGCTGACTGATAATGCTTTGGCCACTGACATGCTGCGTTTTAAAAAATGCACCATTATCGCCCGTTTGCATCAGTTCAATAAAACGCAGGCTGATCGGTTTATCGCGGACAAATTCAAGAAAGCTGCTTAACGAGCGGCCATTGTACTGGCGCAATAATACGGTATTGATTTTGACCTTTTGCAAACCCAGTGCGAGGGCGCGGTCAATGCCGGCCAGGATATCTGGCAGCCGGTCCTGACCTGTCACCAGATGAAAAGTGTCTGCATCCAGGCTGTCGACACTGACATTGAGCGCAGTGAGGCCTGCGTCCAGCCACTGATGGATGTCTTTATTCAGGCGATAACCATTGGTGGTCAGGGCAACTTGGGTGATGCCGTCGGTGGCCCGCACCGCTGCAATAATGCTGCATAAATCGCGGCGTAAGGTTGGCTCGCCGCCGGTCAGCCGGACTTTGCTGGTGCCGGCATGCGCAAAACCCTGAACCAATCGCTTTATTTCAGCCAGCGTCAGTTCAGCCGCTTTGTTGTCGCAGGTGCTGCCATCAGGCAGGCAATAGTTGCAACGGAAGTTGCAGCTTTCGGTCAGCGATAAACGTAAATAGCTGAACCGGCGTTCGAATGAGTCTTGCAGCATAAATCGACACCTTTCCAAGTGGGGAGGTCAGACCGTTTCCAGTCAGGCCCGGTGGCATGATTGCCACGGCCGCTCTGGCATGTCAGGTATTCCTGAGTTAGCGCAGCAGGGCTCGGCGTTGTTTGTATTGTAAAAGTCCGGTGCTCCGGCTGTTATTGCCTTCTCTGGGCAGTTTCATTACCTCTTTGTGGGTAGAGCGTGCAAAAACAAAAAGGCCAACCACCGGTGTTCCGGCAGTTGGCCTCTTTGCCAATCAGAATGACTGTTTTCTATAGGCTATCAATTTTAATGCCGCAGATTAAGCTATTGAAAAATATGTAAATATTTATGATTGTTGCTGACTCTGGTCGCCAGATGTACAAAAATGGGGCAGCGCTGCACCAGCTTGAACCACATCTGCAGCAAAGCACTCGGCCACTTCTATACAAATCAATCACTTAATAACTGGCATCAGATATGCTGTGGTGAGGGACATTCTTATTCTGGTAAAGGCGCCTGCGCCGACAAAACAGTCGGCAGCGGCGCCTTTTTTGTTTTGGAGCAGCGCATGCAGTCTCAGGCCCCCGAGAATACTCACAGTACTTGCCCTTATTGTGGCGTCGGCTGCGGTGTTGTCAGCAGCAAAGGCAGAGCAACCATTGCCGGAGATCTGCTACATCCGGCGAACTTCGGCCGGTTATGTGTCAAGGGCGCGGCATTGGCTGAAACCCTGAGTAATCAGGGAAGATTATTGCAGCCGGTGGTCGACGGCATGCCTGCAGACTGGCCGTTGGCGCTTACCACGGCTGCGTCTCGCTTAAAAAGAATTATCGCTGAGCACGGCCCTGGGAGTGTAGCGATGTATCTAAGTGGTCAGCTGCTCACCGAGGATTATTATGTCGCCAACAAGTTGCTGAAGGGCTTTATCGGCAGCAGCCATCTGGATACCAATTCGCGCTTATGTATGGCTTCTACCGTGGCGGGGCACAAAAGAGCCTTCGGCGAGGATGTCGTGCCGGGCTGTTATGAAGATCTGGAACTGGCCGACATGGCCGTGCTGGTGGGCAGCAACCTGGCCTGGGCACATCCGGTCCTTTTTCAGCGCCTGCTGGCGGCAAAAGCGGCAAACCCGGATAAAAAAATCGCGGTGATTGATCCCCGGCGCACGGCGACCGCCGAATCTGCTGATTTATTTTTGCCAATAAGGCCGGGCACAGATGTGGCTTTGTTCAGTGGTCTGCTGGCCTATCTCGCCCGGCAAGGTCAGCTCGATACCGATTTTACAGATCAGCACTGTACCGGCCTGACCCAAAGTCTCGAGGCCGCACAGAGTTGGCTGAACATCGCGCAACTGGCTGACTACTGTGACGTCCCAGTATCCGATTTAACGACGTTTTTTCAGTGGTTTGGCGCAACAGCCCGCACCGTGACTGTATTTTCGCAAGGGGTCAATCAGGCCGCCAATGGTACTGACAAAGTTAACGCCATCATCAACGTTCATCTCGCCACGGGCCGTATCGGCAAACCCGGCGCCTGTCCGTTGTCGGTGACGGGGCAGCCTAATGCAATGGGGGGCCGGGAAGTGGGCGCACTGGCCAATCAACTGGCCGGTCATTTGCGTTTTCCATCTGAGCTAGCCGGCATTACCGACACCCCGGATGCCGAGTGGCAAGCTCTGCAACAGTTTTGGCGCGCGCCAGCTTTGGTGCAACAAGGCGGTTATACCGCCGTCGATTTGTTTGCGGCTATTGGTCGCGGTGAAATTAAAGCAGTTTGGATCATGGCTACCAATCCCGTGGTCAGTATGCCGCAGGCTGATTTGGTGAAGCAGGCGTTGCAGCGCTGTGAGCTGGTTTTGGTCTCCGATATTTATCAGGATACCGATACGGTTGCCCTGGCTGATATTGTGTTTCCGGCTCTGGGCTTTGCTGAAAAAGACGGCACAGTAACCAATTCTGAGCGGCGCATCTCACGACAGCGCGCTTTTTTACCAGCCCCCGGAGAGGCCAGAGCGGACTGGCAGATTGTTTGTGATGTCGCCAAAGCGCTGGGATTTGACCATGGTTTTAACTACCAGAACCCGGCGCAGATTTTCCGTGAACATGCCGCATTAACCACGTTGTGCAACAACGGCCGGCGTGCGCTGGACTTAACTGCATGCCGTGCCATGTCTGACGCAGCTTATGATGCCTGGCAACCACAACAATGGCCACTACCGCAGGTTGGCTATGACAGTGCCAGGTTATTTGCCGATGGTCAGTTTTATACGACAGATCGTAAAGCAAAGCTGGTGCCGTTATCGGGGCAGGAGGTTTTGCAAAGCCAAGAAGGCGACTTTGTGCTCAATAGCGGCCGGATCCGGGATCAATGGCATACTATGACCCGGACCGGGCGGGTTCCTGCGTTGATGCAACATCAAAGTGAGCCCTTTATTGCTATTCATCCAGATGACGCCCGGTACCATCAGCTCAAAAACGGTGATTTGGTTGAGTTGTCGAACGTACTGGGCATTTTTCGTGGCCGTGCCCAGTTGACCGATGCTCAGCGTTGCGGCGAATTGTTTGTCCCGATGCACTGGAGCGGTCAGTTTGGATTTTTGTCGCGTTGTGACGTGCTCTACGATGACTGCCGGGACCCCATCTCCCGCCAGCCGGCCTTTAAACAAGGCAGGGTGCAGCTGAAAAAACTGGTTATCAGTGCCGAACTGGTGCTGTTCAGTCGTCAGCCGGATTTGCTGCCGCACTTACAGGGGCTTTGCAGTTATGTCGTGACTGTGCCTCATGCCAATATGACTGAATATAGAATGGCACTGACAGTGCCGGCTAACGCCTTGGCGCAACTCATCAGTTTAATCAGTCATCAGTTAATCTCTGCTATTCAGCAGTCTGCGGCAGGCACACCGCCGGAACAAATCCAGGCAAAGGCACCGCAGCACTGGCGTCAGGCTTATGTGCAGGACGATCAGTTACAAGCCTTGCTTTATGCTGGCCCGACATTGCCGGCGCTGGATCGTGTCTGGCTTAACCAATGTTTTGCTAATCTACTCACAGCAACAATCAGGCGTCAGTTATTACGCGGTGCGCCGCTGGAAGCCGGAGATTGTTCAGCACTGGTCTGTAGCTGTTTTCAGGTCCGACAACAGAGTATCCAACAGGCGATCACAAAAGGGGCGCGCTGCAGCGCCAGTTTGGGTCAGCAGCTCAAATGTGGCACCGGCTGTGGCTCTTGTTTACCTGAAATCAGGCAATTATTGCAGCATGCGCCAATGCTGAAAATCTGAGGCGTGCGTAGCGAAAGCGAAGCAAGCATGCAGCAAGAGGCCGGCAGCGGACAGAACGGGCTGAAAGAGCATTGGTTTCGAATCAAGCAACCTGAAACAACCACGTATTCAGCCAGTCCTCTGGTTTAGCTGCAGGGCTTGTTGTCTGCGGTACGTGCATCAGTTGTTGATAGTGCTGGATGAGGCTGGTATCCCCACATAAAACTGCGCCTTGCAACTGGCCATTGAGCAACCAAATTCGCCGATAATCACCTTGTTGCTGGTCTTGATACATCAAACTGTTTAGCGCGGGATTAGTATTTTTAAGCAGTGCACCAATGTCACCGACAGTGCTAATAGCAAGACCACTGATTTTTAGATTTGTCGCGCTGGTATTGGCTTGATACCGCGCATGTGTCTGGCCGGATAGAACTGGTCGTGTCAGCACTTGTGCCAGCACAACCGCTTGCTGGTACACCGGCGCGACTAAGCCGACCGTTTCGCCGTTACATTCTGCACATTCGCCGATGGCAAAGATATCGGGGTCACTGCTTTGCATCTGGTGGTTCACCAGAATGCCCCGGTTGGTTTTGATGCCGGCTAGCTTCGCCAGTTTGCAACGCGGTTTTACCCCAAGCGCGGCAATCAGCAGGTCTGCAGCGACAGTGCGTAAACCTGCAGGTCCGGACAGTGCGAGCTGCAGTTTGTGCGGACTTGCTTTGGCCCCGTTAATCTCGGTTTGCAGTAAGACCTCAATACCACGCTGTTCTAAAGACGCTTGTAACAACAGCGAGGCGGTTTCATCCAACAGCCTGTTCATTAAATACGGACCGCGGTGACAAACAGACACCCGATAATGCGCACTGAGTGCTGCAGCTGTTTCCAGAGCAATAAAGCCACCGCCCTGAATGACGATATGGCTTCCGGCTGGAAATTCGCTGATCTTTGCTACATCGCCAGTGTGTCGCAGTGCCAACATGCGTCCGCACATTCCGCTGTCTGCGATATCCTCCTCCTTGCAAAAATCCGGAAACACAGGAGCTGAGCCGGTGGCAAACACCAATTGCCGGTACACAAAACATTTGCCTGATTCGGTGTGCAGCTGTTGCGCCTGTCGACTAATGCTAACAACCTTTTCATCCGTCAACACAGTGACGACGTTTTGACCAAAATTAAGCGCAGGCAGAGATATATCGGTACTGCTATCTTCGATCAGCTGTGGCAGCAATACCCGGTTATAAGCCGGTAATGTCTCTTCCCCCAGCACCAGAATACGTTTGGGCGCCAGCGACAGCTGCCCAAGTTCCTGTAACAGCCTATGGCTTGCCATACCAAAGCCAATAATGACCAGGTCATAGGCGCTTGAATTGTGGCTGTACGCCGTCATGCACGCACCTCATCTTTGATGAGTCGTTTGTCCTGGCTGGCTTTTGCAGAAGCAACGGGCAGCGGCTCCACTTTGCGTTGCTTTTCATACAGGAAACTTAAAACCTGATGCCGGTAGTGGTTATATTTCGGGCAATCTGCCAGTGCCAGCCGGTCACGCGGGCGCGGCAAATCAATCTGCAGCACTTCGCCCACAGTTGCCGCGGGGCCATTGGTCATCATTACGATGCGGTCGGACAGCAGCACTGCTTCATCCACATCGTGGGTAATGAGGATCACTGTATTGCCGAGTTCTGCCTGAATTTGTTGCACGCGGTCCTGCAAATGCGCCCGTGTCAGCGCGTCCAGAGCGCCAAAAGGTTCATCCATCAACAACACTTGTGGCTGCATTGCCAAAGCGCGTGCTATACCAACCCGTTGCTTCATACCGCCGGAAATTTCCGCCGGCTTTTTATCACGGGCGTGGCTCATCTGCACCAGTGCCAGATTGTGTTCTATCCAGTCTTGCATCTGGCTTTTGGTCATTTTGCCGGCAAACACCTGACGCACTGCCAAAGCAACGTTTTCATAGACCGACAACCAGGGCAATAACGAGTGGTGCTGAAACACCACGGCGCGTTCCGGCCCCGGTTCGTTCACTTCTTTGTGATTCAAAATCACGCCACCTTCGGTTGCTTTTAACAAACCGGCAATGATATTTAGCACCGTCGATTTGCCGCAGCCGGAGTGGCCAATCAGACTGATGATTTCGCCTTTGGCGATGCTCAGATTGACATTCTGTAGCGCGATAAAAGGGCCTTTTGGCGTTGGGAAACTAATACCAACCTGACTGAGTTCCAGATGTTTTTGCATGACAATTCCTCTTTTAAACAGGGGCCACTGAATACTGACGGATCAGCGCAGCTGCACACTTTTGTCCCAGCTGACTGCTTTTTGCAGGCTGAGCATCAGCCTGTCCAGCAGTAAACCAATCAAACCAATCACTGCGACAGCGACACAAATGCGCGCCAGCGAATCGCTGGAACCGTTCTGGAATTCGTCCCAGACGAATTTGCCTAGGCCGGGGTTCTGCGCCAGCATCTCTGCCGCGATCAGCACCATCCAGGCGATTCCCAGCGACAGGCGTAAACCAGTAAACATCATCGGCACGGCAGAAGGCAGCACAATAGCGCGCACATGGCGGAACCAGTTGAGCCGCAACACTTTGCTGACGTTTTGTAAATCTGCCGGCACCTGAGATACACCCACAATGGTGTTGATGAGCGTGGGCCACAACGAACAGAGCGCTACCGTCAGGGCCGACACCAGATAAGAACGGCTCAGTAACCCGTCTGCCGGATAGCTGGCGCTGACCACAATAGTAATGAGGGGCAGCCAGGCCAGCGGTGATATTGGTTTCAGCAACTGGATGAGCGGGTTGGCAGCACTGTAGCTGAGGGGACTTAAACCAATCAGCACACCTGCCGGAATGGCAAACAGACTTGCTAGTAAAAAGCCGCTCAGCACCGTTTGTAAACTGGTCTGAATTTGACTGAAAAAAGTGGGGCGACCACTATAATGCCGACTCACCGCCTCTGGGTTTTTCTCCAGACGCTCCTGCTGGCGCTGATAAAACAGCTGCTCCCGGCTTTTTTCTGCCTGATGTTCAGCTATTAAGGCTTTGAACTGAACGGCCACAGCAGTGGGCCCGGGAAACTGACCCAATGATGTCTGCAAATTTGCCGCTAAAGCCGCCCAGCACAAGATAAAGATGGCAAGGCCGGTCAGTGTCAGACTGCCTTGACGTAAGAGTTCCCGTAGTTTTGGCTGCCAGCTGGCAATAGCGTTGGCTGGCATTGGGTTTTTCAGTTGAATAATCATCTGTTAGTCCTTGTAACCAATATCAAATTGCAGCAGGTACTGATTAGGTCTATTGGCATCAAAGGTTTTGTTGTCGGTAAATTTGTAGCGCTCCGGCGCTTTAATTCCAGTCTCCTTGGTAAAGTCAGGGAAATCCGACGCGTTGAATTTGCCTTCAGCGATCAAGGCTTTTGCTGCTTGTTGATACAAAGCGGTGTCAAAAGCAGCCTTTGCGGTGGCCTGATACCAGCTGTCCGCTTTGGATTCGCTCAGCTGGCCCCAGCGGCGCATTTGCGTCAGATACCATATGGCGTCTGAATAAAATGGATATGTGGCGTGATGGCGAAAAAATACATTAAAATCAGGTGCTTTTCGAATATCGCCCGGAGCAAATTCAAACTGACCGGTCATGCTGCGTTTGATGATGGCGGCATCCGCACCGACATAGTGCGCGGCGGAGATCATCTGTGCAGCCTCAGAGCGGTTTTTATTGTCCTGTTCATCCAGCCAGGCGCCTGCGCGGATTAAGGCTTTGACTAACTTCAAATGTGTGACCGGGTGCTTTGCGGCCCAACGGCTGTTAACGCCCAGCACCTTTTCCGCCATAAAACCGCGAATGTCACTGTTGCTAATCACCGGGACACCCAGTTTGCGGGCTGCGGCCTGTTGATTCCAGGGTTCACCAACACAAAAACCAGCGACGGTGCCAGATTCAAGCGCTGCCGGCATTTGTGGCGGCGGCACCACAGAAATCAACACGTCAGCTTCAAGCTGACCCGAGTTGTCACCGGTTTTAGGTGCATAAAAACCAGGATGCAAGCCGCCGGCGGCCAGCCAATAACGCAGTTCATAGTTGTGGCTGGAGACCGGGAACACCATGCCAAATTTGAGCTGGGTGGGAATGCTTTGCAGCGCTTTGGCGTCCAGCGGAATTTGCGGTGTTGATTTGGCGGACAGTTGTTGCCAGATTTGGCTACTGAGTGTGCAGGCATTGCCGTGTAAGTCGAGCACCAGCGCTGTTTGCAGCTTTTCAGTACCAGTCATCCCTGCCTGACTGGCCAGTACTTGGCCGGCCAGCATGTGGGCCGCATCTAACTGACCATCCAGTACCCGGTCTTGCAATACTTTCCAGTTTGGTTGGGCTTCCAGTTGTACTGACAAGCCTTCATCGTCGAAAAATCCTTGCTCTAATGCCACCGCCAATGGTGCCATATCGGTGAGTTTGACAAATCCCAGTTTAAGCTGCTGTTTTTCCGCTTCCGCACTGAGGCCGGATAAAGGCAGAACAAACAATACGCCACTGAGCCACAGGGTGGTTTTTTTAATTATTTTTTTCAAAGCATGCCTCCGGTTCTTGTCTGGTGAAATCACAGGCAAAAAAAAACGCTGATGGCTGCCGTCGAGCGGGCCTATCAGCGTCTTTGCTGTGACATCTTTAGTGCGCCAGAACTTTGCTGGCTGTTTGATTATTCAGGTTTTGTGCCACTGCCTGTGATTGATGCTAAGTAATTAAAATGTATAGCAAAAAACAAGGAGTGATCAGATGGGGTGCATCAGGGGGAGTCGTTTTTTGTACAATCTTGGTGCGCGGACGCACCAAGATTGCTGTATGGGCATTAGTGTTCGCAAATCAGTGCAGGAAATTATTGGCAGGAACCGCAGCAACTGCCTTTTTGGCTGACCGGCTCTACAAATAGAATTTCGTTCTCCAGCAGAATATGTTCCATCAGATCTTCTTTAAGCTCATTCAGACCCAGATACAAGGCGGTCCAGGTATTACAGGCGCCATCTGGCAACTGCAGCTCATGTGCGAGTTTGAGCATGTCGCCCAGTGCGTCGCCATGTTGCAGGTGTTCATGTTGCATCACATGAATGGGGCCCGCGGGGTAAAAGCCGTTGCACAGCATTGGAAACAGAATTTGTTCTTCTTTCAGCATATGGCTTTCCAGCTCTTGCTGCATATGACTTAAATGTTCCGCAAGGCCGGTTGGGCATTCTGCATGGTCGCCATGAACGGTCTCGACCCGGCGAGCCAGACGAATAAGCTCTGGTAATTGCTCGCGGTGTTTAGCATGGTAGCGTTGTAAAATATGGTGTACCAGCTCTGCAGGTTTTGCTGAGCGCCAATCCCGGCTGGTGATTTGGTGCTGGAGTTCACTGAGTCTGGCGATGATTTCTGTAGCATCCAATCCCCGTTCCGCAGCGACTTCTGCCAGGGTTCTGGACCCGCCACAACAAAAGTCGAGTTTGTATTGATGAAAGACACCGGTAGCCCCTGGGATACTGGTCGCCAACTGGCCAAGACTTTGATTTGCATGGATCATGTCATTACTCCGTAACTGATTAAGAAAACTAGGCCGGTTTCGTATGACAAAACCATAGCCGGACGCTTCATACAGTCAAAATCTGGGCCAGAACTACCACCTTTGATTTATATAGAGTTTTATTCAGGTCGGGTAAAATCAACCCTGAATCATCATGGTGTGAATGACCCGGTAGGGTATAAATGACCCTGTAAGCCCCCTGAGCAATAGCTAAGCAATAGGATGACTGGATAGATGCTGGATGAAAGTTTGATAGCCGATTTGGTCACTGAATTGCCGGTTGCGGTGCGGCTGGAGCGTCTGGTTATAACGCTTAAAATGCATTTTGGCTGCCATGCCGTCGCTTTGTTACAGCTTGAACAAGAAACATTAAAGCCGGTCGCATTTATCGGTCTGGTTGAAGAAGTTCGGGGCCGCCGCTTTGACGTGTCGCAGCATCCACGTCTGGCACAGTTAGTCGCCACCCGGCAAATTGTGCATTTTCCGCCAGATCCCAGTTTACCGGATCCTTATGATGGCTTGGTTGAATCTCACGCCGGGCAATCCTTAGCGGTGCACGATTGTATGGGGGTGTCCCTTTATGTTGAGGGGAAATGTTGGGGCGTGCTGACGCTTGATGCGCTGAGTGCCGGCACTTTCAGCCGGCTGACGGTGCTGGAGTTACAGCGCTTCTCTTTGTTGGTTGAAGCCATTATCCGGATTGGTCAACTGGAAAACCAACTGCGACAAGCCCGCATTGCAGGTATTAACCAACCTTTGCCGTTTGACAGTAAACTTGAGCACCCCCAGGAGCTGATTGGGCAAAGCACGGAGCTCAAAGCTGTACTTTCCGAGCTTGATACGGTGGCTCGCACTGAATTGCCAGTGTTGTTATCTGGCGAGACTGGTGTAGGAAAAGAACTATTCGCCAGACGACTGCTGCAAAAGTCGTCGCGAAAGCAAAAAGCGATGATTTATGTCAATTGTGCCGCATTGCCGGAAACCCTGGCTGAAAGTGAGTTATTCGGCCACAAAAAAGGCGCATTTTCCGGTGCAGTGCAAGACCGGCTTGGGAAGTTCGAGCATGCGGATGGCGGAACATTATTTTTGGATGAAATAGGCGAATTGTCTTTGTCCGTGCAAGCCAAGCTGTTGCGAGTGCTGCAAAATGGCGATATTCAGCGACTGGGAAGTGATGATTGCCGCCGGGTGGATGTCAGAGTCGTAGCTGCCACAAACCGTGATCTGGCCGCAGAAGTCACTGCCGGCAATTTTCGTGCTGATTTATTCCATCGGCTATCGGTTTATCCCATCCATATTCCACCACTGCGTAAGCGGAAGGGCGATATCGTCTTGCTGGCGGGCCACTATCTGGAACTGAACCGGGTGCGGCTTGGCGTAAGGGCACTGCGTTTATCCATCAGCGCCGCGCAGGCGCTCGAGGTTTACCATTGGCCCGGCAATGTACGTGAATTAGAGCACTGCATCAGTCGGGCTGCACTAAAAGCATTGTCGCAAGGGGCGAGCCGGCAGGACATCATTACTTTGACGCCATCACTGTTGGAGCTGAGTGAACCATCGGCTTTTAGCCAGAGTCCGACGGAGTCGACCATGCAATGTCGTCAGAGTTCGTCCGAATCTGCGATGCAGCTGTCATCTGGCATAGGGTTAAAAGCGGCAGTTGCGCATTTTCAGCGGGAAATGATTGTGGCTGCGTTACAAGCCAGCGATGCGAATTGGTCAGATGCAGCCAGAAAGTTAGCGCTGGACCCGAGTAATTTGCATAAACTCGCGATAAAGCTTGGTATCAAGCAGTCTGCGAAGCACAGTGAAAAGCAGACACAATGAGCTGCAACTACTTTATCGGATAAGGGATAACGCCATGGTTACGACAATGGTCAGTCTGGATTCTTTGCAGCAAACCCGCCGTTATAGCCGGCAAATTATGCTGCCAGCAGTCGACTTAGATGGGCAGGAACGATTGCTGAACAGTAAAGTCTTGCTAGTCGGCATGGGTGGTTTGGGCTGTGCGGCGGCGCCATATTTATGCAGCGGTGGTGTCGGGCAGTTAACCCTGGTGGACGGTGATACGATTGATCTGACTAATTTGCAGCGCCAGATTTTATACACCGACGCAGACATCGGTAAAATGAAGGCACAAACAGCAGCACATTGGCTGTCACAGCAAAATCCGGACATTCACATCGACGCGATTTGCCAGTTTGCCGATGAAGACCTGTTAGCAGATTTGGTTGGGCGCCATGACCTGGTGCTTGATTGCACAGATAATCTGGTGATCCGCCAACAAATCAGTGATGCCTGCGTACAGGCAAAGACACCATTAATCAGCGCCGCGGCTATCCGTTTCGAGGGGCAGCTTTGTTGCTTCAAAAATGACGGTCGCGGGCCTTGTTATCGTTGTGTTTCCAGTCTGTTCGGCGAACAACAGTTAACCTGTCTGGAAGCCGGGATTTTTGCGCCGGTGGTCGGGTTGATTGGTGTACAACAAGCACTGTGGGCCATGTTATGGCTGTCGGGTGCGCAGGATTTGCCCTGGCACCAGCTCAGGATTTTTGATGCATTACAAAGCCAGTGGCAGAGTTTCGGCATCATGAAGCAACAGCATTGTTGTTGTGCTAAAGCCACGTAAATTTTGCAGAATTCAGTGCAAGCCCGCATGAGGTTCTGCCAGCAACTCACCCTGAATATGTTGCAGTAATTCATAGGCGGCGTTTAAAGAGCAATCCTGCTGCCGGGCTTTTTTGTAGCCAAAGGAGGTGACTTCTATGTGCCAGGTCGGAATGACGTTCACGCTAGCCAGAGTCTGACGCACACAATTGAGCGAGCAGCCATCCAGCGCCAGCACCGGCCTTCCTGATTGCGCAACTTTGACCAGAGATTTAATTTTGCCGCCGATTCCTGCTATACAAGACATTTCGGCGATCCCTTCTCTGTCCAGCACAACCGCTAAATCATTCGTTAATTGTGCTACGTTTGAGCAGCCTGAGCAGGCATACACCAGTGGTTTTTGATTGGCAAAATGAGGCATCCAGAAAACTCCTGTTGAAGTATTGGACTCAGTCTGCGGCTTGGTTGCGTGTTAGAACTTGATATAAATCAAGCTGGGTTCGCGCCTACTCATTCAGGGGTAGTTGTGTTACTCGGAGAGGTTAAAACAATGATCTATTCAATGAAAACCGTTTTCTGACTAATAATCTCAAAGGGCTTAAGAACCACCGAGTTTTTAAAATGCGATTGTTGCTGACTGCACTGAACTCACTTTATTTTTCTTGCAAATACTTTTAAATCGTTGGCTGACGGC
Source organism: uncultured Chromatiaceae bacterium (assembly GCA_946482325.1). The sequence goes on from CAMLRA010000037.1 coordinate 20,715, forward strand.
TGAAAGATATTTGTCCTGATGCCAGCATAAGTGCAGTTGGCGCGGCATGGGTTGGCTGAACGGTAACACGACTAAGGCGCCGCTGCGCAGCCGGTCCTGGACCGCGAGTTCAGACACCAGCGTCAGGCCAAGGCCTTGTTGCACGGTATTCAGCACCGCTTCTAACGTATTGAGTTCCAGCACTGTGCCAAGCGCTGATAACTGTGGCCGCAGGTATTTATCAAACTGCTCGCGGCTGCCCGACTGTGCTTCCCGCAGCACCCAATATTGACCAGCCAAATCGGCGGCGCTCAGCGCAGCGCCGGTTTCTGCAACGCGCTGCGCCAGCGGATGCGCCGGGCTGGTGACCAGCAGCATCTGGTCTTGTTGCCAGGCTTCGCTGTGCAGCTGTGGATGGGTTACTTCACCTTCAATCAGCGCCAAATCGAGCTCAAATGCCAGCAACCGTTCGGCCAGTTGCTGACTGTTGGCGATAAACACACTAAGCCGCCACTCCGGCCCGAGCTGTGCCAACAAAGACGGCAACAGATAGTTGCCGATGGTCTGACTGGCACCAACCCGCAGCACAGCTTTGCCGCTGCCGCCTGTCTCGCCGCTCTGCTGAAACAACTCACCGATATCATCCAGCCGCGTTAGCATTTCATCCGCCAGTGGCAACAATAAAGCGCCTTCACTGTTCAGCAGCAGATGCGGATGGGCGCGGTCAAATAACGGCGTACCGAGCTGCAGTTCCAGTTCTTTCAGCGCTTGGGAGATGGCGCCACGCGTCAGGCACAGCTGGTCGGCGGCAGCGCCTAAATTACCAAGCCGCGCCACGGCGACAAAAGCCTTAAGCTGACGAAAACTCATATTCACATCGTTTTCCTTTTTCACCCATTCGTCAGACTGTTCTTATAGCAGCAGCGGCACCGAATCAGCCTTCGTTACTCATCACCATTATCCGGGATGCCCATCTGCACGCGGGCTAGTCAGAATTTTCCAATAACAGAGCAGAAACAGCATAAACCCGACAACCCAACAAACGGCTGATATTAACACCCCGGTCAGGTACCACTGGCTGGATTGCAAAGGCAGCAATACACGACAAACCATGGCGGCGATTAAGGCAGCGAACGCCAGCGGCATCCAGCGCGATGTTTTCAGTTGCCGGCCGGTATGACCCAGTGACACTCTGGACATCATTGACAGGATCATCGCCCCCATAGCGCCAACCGTCAGCATATGGATCGCAAGACTCTGTGTCACCGCAAGACCTGAGTAGCGTGCGGCAAAAAGCGCCAATCCGGCCGGAATACACCAATAAGCCATATGTAAAGACCAGAGTAGTGGCTCTTGCCAAGTGATCCAGATTTTCCAGCGGGCAGCCCGCACTGCGAGCAGCGTTGCGGCGACTGTACACAATAAAAAAGGTACTTGGGTGGGCAGCCAGGTTTGCAAATGGAAAAAGTGAAAGCCAAATACCGACCAGCAGCTGCCAAGTGCCGCCCGGTCTAACCAAACCAGTGAGGTAACCCGCGTGGTGCGAGTGCCATTGGCGGTAAACATCGGCAGCACGCGGCCGCCAACAATCGCCATCACCAGCGTGATCAACAGAACCGCACTGGTAGACCCATGATTCTGTAACTGTTCATAACCCGGTGTTAGGCCAAACCACATCAGAGCATTGCAGATGGTTAATACCAGCAATAACGGAATAAAAAACAAGTTGCGATATTGCCGGGCGGCAATCAATGGTTTTGCCAGTAACCCGGCAGCCAATGGTAAAAAGCTCAAATCAATCAACATCAACAGTGGTAAAGGCATTGCGACCGGCGCTGCGTTCGCCAGTCGCGCCAGCAACCAACAGGCAACTAACAGGGCTAATGGTTTGCCATGCGGCGCGCGCAGCCCGGTCCAGTTTTGCATCGCAGTCAGCAAAAATCCGGCAACAACGGCACTGCCAAAACCGAACACCATTTCGTGGCTGTGCCAAAAAACTATAGGCAGTGCAGGTTTGAAAGTAACCCAACCGGCGAGAATGGCGCCCCACCAGGCAATAGCCAGAGCTGAAAAAGAGGCTGCGCCTAAAAATAACGGCCGAAACGCCAGACGCAGTAACACTGGAATTTTCTGCTCCTGAGCTAGATCTGTGATTTGCATAAAGTCCTCATACAGCGACGAGTTAATGGTCGTCAGCTAGAAAGTTGTCCGCGCGTGCTTTGGCAAGCGCTAGTTGGAATTGCTCACGTTGGTTAGCAAAAAACATCAGGATCATGCAAAGGGCCAGCACGCCATACAGCAGCATAAAGCAACCGCTGTAAATGCCCAGCAAGTCCTGAGATAAGCCAAATAGGATGGGGAGTGTGAAACCGCCGGTTGCTGCAATCGCAGATACCATGCCCGATGCAGCACCAAATCGTTGCGGGTAATAGCGATATAACAAGCTGTACACGCTGGCACGGCCTAAGCCCTGGGCGATGCCTACTACAAACAATAGTGCAGTGAACAGCCAAACATTAATTTCAATGTGCAGCGCAACCTGCTTATCAATGCCGCGGATCACTAAATCTGTCGGCGGGTAACTTAAGAAAAACAAACAACACAGGCAAATCCAGAACACGCTCCAGTTGATGGTTCTGCTGCCAAATCGTTGCGCGAGGTAGCCGCCAAGCCCACGGACCATGCTGGAGGTCGCGACAAAAAACAGGGTGAAACTGAGCGCTTGTGCCATCGGTAACTGATAGGCCGTCATGTAGTAATGCGGTAACCACAGCAGTAATGCCAAAAAACAACCAAACACAAAGTAGTAATACAGTGAAAAACGCCAGAGCCGGCTGTCGGACAACAAATCTCGCCAATCTGGACGTATGGTTTCCACATCCACATCCACAGCAATAGGCTGCGGATGCAAGGTTTTTGCCTGGTTCTGCGAGTTTACCGGTGGACAGAACCAGCTGAATAAGCACAACACCAGTAAATTCAGCCAACCCAGATAAAATCCGGCGTCCAATAACAAAGCGATTTGGTCAGCAACCAGGCTGGCGACAAATAACGAGACTGCCGCGCCGGCGTTACCAATGCCGAAAATGCCCAGCACAAAACCTGCTTTTTGCGGCGCCACCAGCAGGGTCAAATAGCGGGTGCCGAGAGTAAAGCTGACACCTGAGATACCTAGCCAAAGCCCACAAAACAGATAGCCAGTAAAAGTTTCGACGTAACTGAGCAGAAAAAGTGGTGGCGTTTGCAGCAATAACAATATTTGCCAGAGTTGCTGCGGACAAATCCGGTCCGCCAGAATGCCGGCAGGAAGGCGCAATAATGCTCCTGATAGTATCGGGCTTGCTAGTAAAAGGCCTAATTCAGTGCCGCTGAGTTGCCACTGATCCTGCAATAACAAACCTGCGGCGGCATACCAAGTCCAGACAGCAAAACACCAGCCAAAAGTCATAGTTGCGGCAATCACAACAGGCCACGGCAGCTTGGTCATTTTATTTCCCAGTCTGAAAGTTGATGGTAGTAATGCTATCGCAACCGGTATCAATACGCTGTCTGAGTAAAGAGGTACTCCGTAATTGTCATGCGGTGCCAGGCGGAAAATTGCGCTGCTCCCTAAGGAGTAGTTTTTGCCATTTTTAGCCGCGTGCGCACCTGCAGCAATGTTACCTAATTGTAGGTATATCCATTATTAATCAATTTGATAGCAGCTACATGCTTTGATGTCGGTCAAAGGAAATGTCCATTAGGCTACCTAAAGTAGATTGGAATTTAAAAATAACTGGCATGCCAGTGGAGGACATTATGGCGAGTACCGCCCATGGGGGCGCTGGCAAAGTTGAGTTACTGAACTTTGCTGACCCGAAGATTAAAACTTTACACTTAACCTGGTTTGCATTTTTTCTGACTTTTGTCATGTGGTTTAACCACGCGCCAATTCTGGCAGATTTAAAGCAAGCATTAAGCCTGACCGATGCACAAATCAAAGCATTATTGATTCTCAACGTCGCACTGACGATCCCGGCGCGGATTGTGGTTGGGATCTTGGTCGATAAATTCGGCCCGCGCATTATGTACAGTGTACTGCTGTTTTTATCGTCGATTTTCTGTATCGGTTTTGCTTTCGCCAACTCCTTTGAAAGCCTGGCGCTGTTCCGCTTTTTATTGGGGTTCGTCGGCGCTGGCTTTGTAATTGGCATTCGCTTAGTCAGTGAATGGTTCCCGTCTCATCAGGTAGGCACCGCCGAAGGCATCTACGGCGGTTGGGGCAATTTTGGCTCGGCTGCTGCCGCAATGACCTTGCCGACTATTGCTTTGATGTTTGGTGGTGCAGAAGGTTGGCGCTATGCACTGGCCAGTGTCGGCATCTTCAGTATGGGGTACGCGTTGGTGTTTTATTATGCTGCCCGCAATACACCAAAAGGCTCTGTATATTTTAAACCGAAAAAATCCGGCGCGATGGAAGTGACCAGTTGGGGTGATTTATGGTTACTGATCATCATGAATATCCCGATGTATCTGGCATTAGCGATGCTGGCCTGGAAAATGTCTCCTGCCGGCGTCAACCTGTTCAGCACAACCTATATGGAAGCGATTTGGCTCGGACTGGTGGTGCTGTTTGTGATCCAGACTCATCAGGTGTGGCGGGTGAATGCAGAGCACCTGCGTAAAGGTGTGCCTGAGCACGAGAAGTATCCATTTAAACAAGTTGCCATTCTGGATATTGCCTATTTCACTACTTTCGGTTCAGAGCTTGCTGTGGTCTCGATGTTGCCGCTGTTTTTCCTGGAAACCTTCAGCAGTCTGACCCCCGTCACCGCAGGTTTGCTGGCTTCGGGGTATGCCTTTATGAATCTGGTCTCCAGACCGCTCGGTGGCTGGTTCTCTGATAAATTTGGCCGGCGCAAAAGTATGGTGTTGTTGATTGGTGGTTTGGCGGTTGGTTATTTGCTGATGGGGACTATTAACAGTAGCTGGCCTATCGCCGCCGCAGTGATCCTCTGTATGACCTGTAGCTTCTTCGTACAAGGTGGTGAGGGTGCTGTGTTTGCCATAGTGCCGTTGATTAAACGTCGGATGACGGGGCAAATCGCCGGGATGGCTGGGGCGTACGGTAACGTAGGTGCTGTCGTGTACCTGACTATTTTCAGCTACGTTGATTATGCGACTTTCTTCTACATGATTGGCGGGACTGCCTTGATTGGATTGATTTCGGTGATGTTCCTGGCAGAGCCAAAAGGCCATCTGACTGAAGTCGATGAAGACGGTAATGTACACCATATCCGGGTCAGCTGAGATGAATAAAACAACGTTGATGGTGAGCCAGGGAATGGCAGAGACTGAGTATGTGTTATCGCCACCGTGGCAACAAAGCGCACAGGTCAGCGACCATCAATTGTTGATTGAAACCGCCGGCATCAGTATTGCCGGCGGAAAATTACCGAATGAAGATGCGATTTGCCTGACGCCTGAACTCACAGCGCATGCACAAATTTATAAAGGATTTGCGTTGGCGCTGGCAGACGGAGTCAGCTCAGCCGAAGCCGGTGCCAGCGCCAGTCAGTATGCTTGTGCCAGTTTTGTCGCCGACTACTATAAAACGCCGGATAGTTGGAGCACTGACCACAGTGCCGCAACGGTACTGACGTCTATCAACAGTACTTTGTATCAGCGCTCGCACCAGTATCAGCAGGATGACCGCGGCCATTTATGCACTTTTACCGGACTGGTATTGAAATCAGCAACGGCCCGGTGGTTTCATATCGGTGACAGCAGGCTGTATTTGCTACGAGCTGGCAAACTAAGGCAAATCAGCACAGATCACACAACTAAGCTCTCAGAAAATCGTCAGTTTTTGGGGCGTGCCCTGGGCATGGATGAGCAGGTGCAGTGGCAACATGGCTCTGTCCCTCTAGAAGCCGGTGACCTGTTTTTGCTGTGTTCTGATGGGCTTAGTGATTTTGTTTCGGATGCTGAGATCACCGGCATCCTGCTCGCTACGCAGTCCTTGCAGCAGCAAGTTGAAGCTTTATTGCAGGCAGCACAGCACAGCGACGACAATATCAGCGTGGTGCTGGCCAAGGTGCGACAACTCCCGGCAGAATCACTGGACGATTATAATGAACGGTTGACGCGACTGCCGTTTTTGCCAGCGCTGGACGCCGGCATGAAAGTTGATGGTTATGAGGTGCAGCGTCCCTTGTTTGCCAGCGCCCGCAGCCACTTATATCTGGTGCGCGACTTGGCAAATAACACTGAGTTGGTGCTGAAAACACCGTCGCAAAACTTTGCCGATGACAGTGCTTATATTGAACGTTTTATCCGCGAAGAGTGGGTGGGCCTTCGCATTGACCATCCTGCGGTGGTTCGGGTGATCCGGCAACAACGGCGCCGCACTTTTTTGTATTACCTGATGGAATATCTGCCTGGTGATTCACTCGATTGTTATCTGGCCACACAGGCACAACCAATGCGGCCTTCGGTGGCTATCGCTGTGTTGCGGCAAATTGCTGAGGCGCTTGGCGCTTTTCATCAGCTCGGGATCATTCATCAGGACTTAAAGCCCGCCAATATTATGTGTTTGAGCGATGGACAGCTGAAAATTGTCGATTTTGGTTCCGCCTATGTGCCTGGTCTTGCCGAACTTTATTCGCCGTTAACGCAGGAGCTGGCACTGGGTACGGCCAGTTATTCCGATCCGCATTATCTGCATGGGCATAACTCTGGTGAACAAGGCGATGTGTATGCGCTGGCGACTATTGCTTACGAGCTGTTTACCGGCAACCTGCCCTATGGTGATAAAGTCGAAGATTGTAGCTCGTTAGCAGATTATCAGCGGCTACGTTATCAAAGTGCGCGCAACCACAACAGCCGGATCCCGCTCTGGTTTGACCGAGCATTGCAAAAAGGCGTGAGCTTTGATTTGTCTGAGCGTTACCTGCACATCAACCAGCTGATGCAGGATTTACAGCAGCCCAACCCATTATTTTTACACCAGCAAGTGAGTTTGGCGCAGAAGAATAATAAGTTGTTGTTCTGGCAATTGATGAGCGGATTCTGGTTTATCACCTTTATCCTGCTGTTTTGGTTGTTTAGTTTACGTGGCTGATCTGGTTGTGTAGCTCAAAGTGCTCAGGCTTTTGGCCTGAACACTTGAATGACTTCCGGGTTTACCTCGAGATAAGGCCCTTCCATCAAATCGATGCAATACGGGATAGCCGGAAATACGGCATCCAGACATTGACGAATAGCACTGGGTTTGCCAGGTAAATTCACAATCAACCGCTGCCCGCGCAGGCCTGCGGTCTGGCGTGATAAAATCGCCGTAGGCACATATTTCAGCGATTCTGTGCGCATCAGTTCACCAAAACCCGGCATCATCCGGTCGCAAACCGCTTCAGTTGCTTCGGGCGTGACATCGCGTTTCGCCGGTCCGGTACCACCGGTCGTCACGACGAGGCAACATTGCATTTCGTCTGTCAGTTCAATCAATGTTTGTTCAATCAATGCCTGCTCATCGGGGATCAGCCGATAGACTTTTTCCCATGGCGAGGTGAGATATTCGGCCAGCGTTTGTTCAATCGCTTTGCCGGAAATGTCGTCGTAAATCCCTTGTGACGCCCGGTCACTGACTGTCAGAATTCCAATCCGTATCTTGTCATGCTTCATAAACTCGAGGTGCTCATTCAATTAAAACTTGAGGACTCATTCAATACTTGGTCCGTGTTGGTTAAACCCGGCAAGACGATGCCAGTAGCCATTCACTTCATTTGCCAGAAGAGGCGATGCAACACCATGACTGAACTGGATGAGTTTTGCCATAAATTCGTCCGGGTCAGGGCTTAGCCGAACATAATGCACTAAACCCTGCATCGACGGCAGGTCGTTTTGCAAATTGTATTTAGCCCCGGACTGTGTCTGAATACCGTTTAACACAAACAATGGTTGTCCTTCCTGGCTGGTGCTGAGCCGCCCGGTTGGATATTTAATACAACAGAGCTGACAATCATCTTTATGCCTGTTTTCCGAGCGCGCTGTAAAGCAGCGACCCGACCAGGCCAGTGGCAGGTGGCCATACGCGAAAACTTCAATTTCCAGCTGCTGACGAATAGAATCCAGTGCCGGTTGAGACAATAAGGTCTGCAGCCAGTCGCGGGATAATTCTACCGGCACCACCCAGCGGCGCATGCCGAGTTGCCACAGTTTCAGCACACTTTGCTCGTTATACAGACTGAGGGCTGCTCCACCGACAAAAGGCAGCTGCTGGCTGGATAAATAATGGGCTGTCCCCACATCATTGGCTTCGACCATAAACTGGTCCTGGGCGGTCAATTGCTGTAGAGCTCGCAGGTCAGCTTGGCTTTCCAATAATGTCAGGCCGGATAAGACGACTTGTTTGCCAGCTTCCTTAAGCATTTGTGCGGTGCGCAGATAGTCGGTAAAGCTGAATTCACGTCTTTTGCTACAGACAGTTTCGCCAAGATAAACGACAGTCGCTGAGCTATCCGCGATTTGCTGATAAAACTGTTCAAGCTGAAGTTTTGGCCAATAGTACAAAATGGGGCCGACACTTACTTTTGGCACCATAGTTTGGTCGGAACATGCAACCACAATGTGCTCCTATGAATAGACAATCGGTTTTTTGAGGTTATTTCCAGTGCCGGTGATAAGCACCCAAGGTGGTTTGACTGCCTTCTGATAGCCCAGCCAGCGTAGCTTGCCAGCTGTCTTGGGTCTGAAACTTGTCCGGTGCCGCTTTGACGTTATCAATCGCAGCCCGCCAGACCTTCGTTAGAGCCCGGACATAAGCCGGGCTACGTTGCCGGCCTTCAATTTTCAGCGACGCTATACCTTCACGATGCAGCAGTGGCAGCAGCTCTAACGTATTAAGACTGGTAGGCTCTTCCAGCACATGATAACGCTCACCATCGACATCAAACCTGCCTTTGCAGAGGGTTGGATAGCCGGCAGTTTCGTCAGGATTGAAGCGGTCAATCAATACATTGTTTAACCGGGACTGCAATTGACCTTCTTTTTCCTGCCAACGGACAAAAGCTGCTGGCGAACAGGCTCCTGCCGTATTGGGTGACTCGCCGGTCAGG
>CAMLRA010000038.1 GCA_946482325.1 uncultured Chromatiaceae bacterium
AATTTCTGTACTGTGGAATTGGGCAGTTTCTATTTAGACGTGATTAAAGATCGCCAGTACACCGCTAAAACTGACGGTCTGGCGCGGCGTTCTTGCCAAACTGCGCTGTATCACATCATTGAAGCCATGGTGCGCTGGATGGCGCCTATTATGAGCTTCACCGCACAGGAAATCTGGGAAGCCTTACCGGCCCGCGCTGAGCCTTTTGTCTTCACCGGCATCTGGTACACAGGTCTGGCCGAAGTACCAACTGGCAAAGTGTCTGATGCCTTCTGGCAGCAGTTACTGGCGGTGCGGGATGAAGTGAATAAGGTCATCGAAGTCGCGCGTAAAGACGGCAACATCGGTGCATCGTTACAGGCAGAAGTCACGCTGTACGCCGAAGGTGAGCTTGGCGCGCAGCTGCAGCAACTCGGCGATGAACTGCGTTTTGTGCTGATGACCTCGACTGCAGCAGTCGAAGTGAAGACTGCACCTGCGGATGCGGTCGCAACCGGTATCAACGGACTTGCGGTGCAAGTGGTGACTTCAACAGCCGCCAAGTGTGACCGCTGCTGGCATCACCGCCACGATGTTGGTGCCAACCCGGCGCATCCACTGATTTGTCTGCGTTGTGTTGACAACGTTGAAGGCGCCGGTGAACACAGGACTTTTGCCTGATGCGGTTGTTGAACGACACAGGTTGGCGCTTCTGGTGGATAGCGCTGCTGGTGCTGGTCGCTGACCAGCTCAGCAAAATCTGGGTATTGCAGAATTTTACGCTCGGCGAATCGATTCAGTTATTGCCGGTGTTTAACTTTACCTATGCGCGCAATTACGGCGCCGCCTTTTCGTTTTTAGGCGACGCCGGAGGCTGGCAACGTTGGTTGTTTACGGCGATCGCAATTGTCGTGACTTGCGTATTAAGCGTCTGGCTGAGCCGGCTGAAGCCTACGCAGCTGAAACTGAGCCTGGCGCTGGTGCTGATTATTGCCGGCGCCATCGGGAATTTAATTGACCGTAGCCTCTATGGTTATGTGGTTGATTTTCTTCATGTCTATTACCAGGAGTGGCATTATCCGGTGTTTAACATCGCGGATTGTGCCATTACGATTGGTGCCGGATTACTGATTTGGGACAGTTTTACGTCCGATGAAGAACCCGCACAAACGAGGACAAACGGATGATTGGGGCAGGTAGTACCGTCATTTTTCATTTTGACATCAAACTAGCCGACGGCAGCGCCGCCGAAAGCACCCGGGTGCATAACAAGCCGGCGAAGCTGCAGATGGGCGATGGCTCTTTGTCTCCAGCTTTTGAAGCGGAATTAACCGGTTTACAGACCGGCGACAAAAAAACTTTTACGCTGGCGCCGCAAGACGCTTATGGCATGCCGAACCCGGATAATATTTATTATGTTGACCGCAGTAAATTTTCGCTGGATGCACCGGCGCAGGTTGGCATGATCATCGGTTTTGCCATGCCGGACGGTTCTGAGTTACCGGGCCTGGTGCGTGAAGTGGTCGGCGATTCGGTCACTATTGATTTTAACCATCCGCTGGCCGGTCAGACCCTGACCTTTAACGTCGAAATTGTTGAGGTTATCAACTGATTATGGATATTTTTCTCGCCAATCCACGCGGTTTTTGTGCCGGTGTCGACCGGGCTATCAGTATCGTCTCACGCGCGCTGGAACTGTACGAGCCGCCGATTTATGTGCGTCATGAAGTGGTGCATAACAAGTTTGTCGTAGACGGTTTGCGCCGCAGTGGCGCAGTCTTTGTTGACGAGCTGGACGAAGTGCCGGATGGCAATATTGTGATTTTCTCTGCCCACGGTGTGTCACAGGCAGTGCGCGAGAATGCCCGTCAGCGTGGCCTTAAAGTGTTTGACGCGACCTGCCCGCTGGTCACCAAAGTGCATATGGAAGTGACCCGTGCCAGCCGTAAAGGCGTGGAATGTATTCTGATTGGCCACGCCGGTCACCCGGAAGTGGAAGGCACTATGGGCCAATACGACAACCCGGAAGGTGGCATTTATCTGGTCGAATCGGTGGAAGATGTGGAAAAACTGCAGGTGAAAAATCCGGCGGAGCTATGTTTCTCCAGTCAAACCACGCTGTCCGTCGATGATACTGCGGATGTGATTGATGCACTGCGGCAAAAATTCCCGGACATTGAAGGCCCGCGCAAAGACGACATCTGTTATGCCACGCAAAACCGCCAGGACGCTGTGCGGGAACTGGCTGCAAAAGTGCAATTATTGCTAGTGGTTGGCGCAAAGAACTCCAGTAATTCCAATCGCTTGCGCGAGCTGGCTGAAAAGATGGGCTGCTGTGCTTACCTGATTGATACTGCCGCGGATATTCAGCAGGACTGGCTGAAAGATGTCACGGCGGTTGGTGTCACTGCTGGCGCTTCTGCACCGGAAGTGCTGGTGAAGCAAGTGGTGGAACAGCTGACCGCCTGGGGCGGTAAACAAGTGATTGAACACCCGGGCCGGGAAGAAAACGTGGTGTTTGCTGTTCCGGCGGAGCTGCGCTGAGTGAGCCTCCGGCAGCGCGGTGCTCATTCGCAGCGCGTTGCTCAGCTGCAGCGTCATGCTGTGCCACCCCGCATGCCGGTTGAACAATTACTACCGGAGTTTTGTCGCAGCGGCACTGTACTGCGCATCATCATATTGGCGCAGGCGTTGGCGATATTGCTGGCGCTGGTGCCGGGTGTCACCTCTGAATTCTGGTCGCGGCTAGGCCTTATTTCTTTATTTGTGCATTGGGTGACGTTACCGCTGTTAACGTTGCTGTGTGTGTTTCAACGGCGCTGGCGGCAATTTAGCCCCCCGGCGCTGGCCTGGTTATTCCTGCTTTTATTGTTATTGCTGAGCCTGCTGGTCGGCACTTTCGCCCATCAATTTTTACAAAGTAGCGGCTGGCCTGGTGCCGGTGATTATCATGCTTTTTTACTGCAGGTGCTGCTGATGAGCCTGCTGGTGGGCGTTATTGGCATTCAGCTCGGTACTTTGTATGTGCAGCAGCGGCTGCGGCTTGACGCGCAGGCGCGCGCCGAGCTGGATGCGTTGCAGGCCAGGATCCGGCCGCACTTTTTGTTTAATAGCCTCAACACTGCTGCGGAGTTGACCCATAGCCAACCCGACCTGGCCGAACAGGCTTTGCTTGATCTGGCCAGTTTGTTCCGCGCTGCACTGCATTCGGATACCGCGGTGACGCTCGAAGAGGATTTGTTACTGGCCCGGCGTTATCTGGCGCTGGAACAACTGCGGCTGCAACACCGGTTGCAACTGGATTGGCAGGTGCCTGCGCAGTTACCGCAAATCAAAATTCCCTGTCTGACCTTACAGCCACTGCTGGAAAACGCCGTGCGCCATGGCATCGAAACGCGCTCTGAACCCGGATTGATCCGGCTGGTGCTGACGCTGGGTGCTGACGCCGTCAGTTTGCAGATTGAAAATCCACGCGGTCAGAACAGGCCGCATTCCGGTGGCAATGGGATTGCACTGGCGAATATCCGCCGCAGGTTGGAGCTGATGTACGGTGATAAGGCCCGGCTCGTGGCGGTGATGAGCACAGATAGCTATGGTTTGAAACTGACGTTACCGTTGGCAGAGGAGGGCAGTGATGCGCGTACTTATCGTTGATGACGAACCCCTGGCCCGCAGCCGGCTCAGCCGATTATTAATGCAGCTTGATGGTTATAAGGTGGTGGGTGAGGCGGAAAACGGTCAGCAGGCACTGCAGCTTTGCAGTGAACAGAACCCGGATTTAGTGTTTCTCGATATTGAAATGCCCGGCGCTGACGGCCTGACTATTGCTGCAGAGCTTGGTCATAATCAGCCGCCGCCAGCGGTGATCTTTGTCACAGCACATCCACAGCATGCACTGGCGGCTTATCAGGTGGCCCCTGCCGGTTATTTGCTCAAACCCGTTGGCCTGGAGGCTTTGCAGCAGTGCTTGCAACGGCTGGGGGTCAGTACCCGCGTGCATCTGGAAAAACAGAAAGCCAGCGCGCCACGCTTGAGTTTCCGCATTGGGCTGGAGCAACGTAGCATCCTGCTCAGCGAGCTGTTTTATCTGCAGGCCGAAGACAAATATGTCCGGCTGGTGTATCAGGGCGGCGAAGCGCTGACTGAGACCAGTTTGAAACAACTGCAACAAAAATTTCCACAGCAATTAGTCCGCATTCACCGCAATACGCTGGTGGTGGCGGAGCGTATCTGTGGTATCGGCCGCTCGGCTGAAGGACAGCATCTGGTGTTATTGCGGGATTGCCCGGACCAGCCGGAGATCAGCCGCCGTGAGTTGGCGCATATTCGCGAGCTGATTGGCGAAACCTGAAGGCCGACAATGAGTGGATAAGCTCTGGCTGCGAAAAGTAAAGCTGCCGGCGACGCTTAAATCGTCATGCCGGCAGCTGTCCCGAAATAAAGCGTGCTTAATGCACTTCAACCCAGTTCATCATACTGCTCATCGCGGCGCCGCCTTTACCACCGGTGCCTGAACCGACCTGCCACAGCTGTTTGGCAACACTGTTATCAGACAGCAGGTTACGGGCTTTAACTAAAGTGTCTTCGTTGTATTCAAAAGTTGCGTTACCACCACCATTGATGTCAAAGACAAAAGTCGCTTCAGCTTTACCGAAAGCCCATTCACCGGTTGTGGCATCTTTGATTGGATTGGCAAACACAATAGAGCCAAGCAATTCCCGGCTGCCGCCGCCGTTCATCTGGAATGACTGACCGCGTACCACAATCAGGCCTTCATATTCCAGCAAGTTACCGCTAATGGTCAGGTTGCCTTCAATCACCAGAATACCGGCGCCTTTGGCCTGGCCTTTAAATTCAAGATTGCCAGACACATAGGTAATTTTTTCAAAGGCCGGCACTGTGATATTGCCGTTGGCATCCCGTGTTGCTGGCGTGCCCATATTGTTCGGCGCTGTGCCACGGCTTGCGACCGGCAGAGCGTTGTACTCGGCTTTGATCGACTCAATAAACTGGTTCATTTTTTCCGGGTCGCCAAAGGGGTCATCAAAGTCGACCACTTTGACGCCGCCGATATAGTTGGCCATCCGGCCTTTATCATTGATATCGTCGACAATCATGTCGTAGTTAGCGTCGGTATTAGTGGCCAGTGCCGGCCCAATTAAATTGCCGGCACTGTCTTTTTCACCGATGATCTGAAAGCTGTTACTGTTGGCGGTATCAAAAATTTTGATACCGCCGATGATATTCATCGCCCCCAGATTGCCGGAGGCTTTTTTCGGTTTATAGGTTGCGGCAATTTTGCGTTGTACGCCGGTGGTGGTGACAGTCCCTATACTGACGATGGCAGCAAAGCCCGGCACTGTCACGTAGTCAACAGACTCAATCTGCCACTGTACCATATTCCCCAGGTCGCGGTTTTGCGCATTAATCGCCGCTAAGGTGGCTGGTGAATCGCCCCAAAGTGCGGCATTGTCCTCGTCATCTAACAAGGTTTTTATCTGGATCATGCCACTTTCTGCCGCCAGAAAGGCTTCGGAGACTTGCTTGTTGTTAGCCGCCAGTTTTTCGTTGGTTTGCATATTGGTAATGCCGGCGACGCTGACCAGCGTAGTGATCAGCAGCAGCATCAATGCAACAATCAGAACTGAGCCTTTGGCGCTATGGTGCATCTTAGTCTCCTTAAGCCGCGAATTTTTTTGCCAGAATGGCGTTACGCAGTGTGGTGGCAAATATCAGCCTGTGTAGTTGTTGTGCGCCTCCTGCGTCATAGCTGAGTTCTACCGTGGTCTCGACAGTGACGGCCGCAGCACAATTGACGACTGCCCGGGTTTCGTCCAAACAGGCCAGACTAAACAGGTTGATGTTTTCTGCGATCAAGCTGACCGGATCGGCGTTCAGCTGCCGCTGCAGATTGTTATTCGCATCCAGGCGATAAACGACTGGTCCTGCGGCAGTTGTAATAGTCAGCACTGTATTCCCGCCGGTCACTGCAACTGCAGTGGCACCACGTAAATCCACCATCAGGCTGTCGCTGATAAAACCAAAATCACTTTGCAGGTTGCTGAAACGCTGAGCGTTCTGGTAGGACGTATTACCGGCGACCATCACACTGATCACGGATCCGAGCATCACTAACCCGAGGCTCAAGCCGATCATCAGTTCAATCAGGGTCAAGCCGGCCTGAGTACTTTGTCTGTGCATATTCAACTGGCCTCCTATGGATACAACATAAAGTTGTAAACAAAACTGCCGTTGCCATTGTTGCCAAAACGATTTTCCGTCCAGGTCACAGTGACTGAATATTGCGTGCCGCCGGCCGCCGGTGCCGCGATCACGCCGCCAAGCCCCGGTAACGTCAGGCGGTTGTTGGCGGTATTGCCCCAGTGCTGTAACCATTGCGCCTGCACCTGCGCTGCAGTCAGTGGCGCCGCTGCCGCCATATTGGCCCACAACCGCTCCACTGCATCAGCGGCAATAATGTTGGCCAGCCCGCGCTGATAAGATGAATGGCTGGATTGCAAGCTTTTCAGCTGTAGGCCGGCAAGTCCAAGCAAGCCAAATGACAGCACTAACAAAGCGATTAAAGCCTCAAGCAGTGTGAATCCTTTATTGCTGCGGATTTGCCAGTTCATATACAGACTCCCGCTTTGACTGCGATTTTGCCGCCGCTCAGCACGCTGATTTGACGATTCAGACTGCTGTCGCCATCAACGGCCAGCTGCATACAACTGGCTGCAGCCGGACGCCCGCGTAAATCAAACAGGACCCGGTTGCTGCCAGACCACTCGGTCTGGGTATCATCTTTTCTCAGGGTTCTGAGCAGTTCGTCGGTGTCATCCCGGCGCACTTCGATGGTCCAGCCGGTGCTGTCCGCGACAAAGTTCACCTCTATATCGGACTGCCGTTTGATGGCCTCAGAGCGGGCATATTGCAACATCGCCAAGGCGGAATTGGCACTGGACGACATTTTTTGCCGGCGTAAAAAATCGAGGAAACCGGGCACTGCAATCCCAACCAGAATCGACAGGATGATCAGCGCAATCATAAATTCGATCAGGCTGAAGCCGAGGGATCTGTTGGCGGCGCGCATCACCAGCAAGCTCCGGCAGTTGTCGCCGTTTTAACACCAGCCTGATTCAGGCTGAAAGTGGCGCATTCAGTGTCTTTAGCTTGCTTGCCTTTGGCAGTGGCGGTTAGCGTAAATGTGGTCGCAGTGACCACGGCTGTAATGCTGTAGTTGTTGTTGGTCGATTGGGTTGGCAGCGCCAGCCCCTGATAACTATTGGTATTAGTAAACTGCCGTTCCAGCGTGGTCGCGGTAGTGGCCAGTGTCTGAATAGCGTCAGAACGGTTTGATTTCAGAATGTGTTGCTGGTAGGCGGGCAAGGCAATAAACGCCAGAATGTCGGCGATGGCCACTGCAATCATTAATTCTATTAAGGTAAAACCCGTCGATCGTTTCATTGATGTTCAGCCCTTCATGCATCCGCATGTCCTATATTAGGACAACTTAATGAAGTGTCATCGAGAGTCGGATGAACGGTCAATATGGACTGACCAGCGGATTGCAATGTTGATATTTGTTTAACAAAATAAGACCCAGAATGACACTGGCTCACTTTGATTGTTGCATTTGTAACGTATTGACGATTAAAGGGAACATGTAATAAAAGTGATTTATGTTAACGTACCTGTTTTGTCTGCGCCGGCGTAGCTTGGAATTGCACATTGTCCGGTGTGTTCGGTCACTTCAGGTACGACTGACAAAATTAAGTCGAAAGACCTCGGGCGCAATAAAGTTGAATGCCGTAGCAAGGAATGACAGATGAACCCGATACAGCAGCAGTCCGGCGTGACCTTAATCGAATTAATGGTGGCTTTGGTCGTCCTCACTATAGGCATCGTCATCGCGGGCCCTGGGTTTAGTACCTTCAGTGGCAGCAGTAAACTCGAAGCGCAAAGCCGCGAGATCCAGAACGCTTTGGTGTTTGCCCGCTCTGAAGCTATCCGCCTCAATCAAAATGTGTTGTTTTGTCACAGTGCCGACAGTCTGGTCTGTTCCGCGCCGCCATCATCAGGGTGGAAAGGTTGGTTAGTGATCCCCGCCGCGGCGGCTATCGGCTCTGAGACCGGCCCGGTGCTGCGGGCCAATCTGTTTTCTGACAGCAGCGTGAAAGTCAGTTCCGGCACTGCACTTGCGAGCGCGCAACACGCGCTGCGGTTTAATTCTCAGGGACTCATCCGGATTTTCGGTAATAACACGCCTCTCAGTGACAGCATCAATATCTGTATTGCTGATGTGTCATTACAACCGAATCAATATGAAGTGCGGTTTAACTCCGGTGGACGGCTGCAACAAATCACCACAGATACCGATGGAATTTGCCTATGAATACTTTGCATTGTCAGCGCGGCATTTCATTGCTCGAAACGCTGATCGCTGTGTTAGTGCTGGCGATTGGTTTGTTAGGTGTTGCCGGTTTACAGACCACGAACTTAAAAAACAGTCAAAGTGCGCACCAGCGCACTATGGCCGTAATGCTGACAGGCAGCATGGCAGAACGTATCCGAGCCAATACTGCCATCGCAGCAACAGGCGCATTTGCGCTGGCGAAAACCTGCACCAGTATCAGTGCCACTGGTTCTATTCAAAATGTTGAACGTGGCCAGTGGATAGCCGAAATTTTACTCGCCTTTGGCAATGCAGATACCAGCTGTGGGGAAGTTAGTTATGATGCAGCAAACCGCATCTATACCATCACAGTGAGCTGGGATGACTCACGGGCTTTAGGCGGTTTAAGCACAATGAGTCTGCGCCAGCAGGTAAGGATTTAATGATGCGGATGCAGAAATCTCAGCAACAAAAAGGCTTCACTCTGACCGAACTGATGATCGCGCTGGTACTGGGTAGTTTTCTGGTGGCAGGTGTGGTCGGTGTGTATGTCTCCAACATCCGCACTGGTCAGGTGCAGCAACGCTTAATGTCTTCTCAACAAGCCAGCCAAATCGGTTTTCAGTTGTTAAGCCGCGATGCGATGCATGCCGGTTTTTCCGGCTGCGCCAATATGATCACACAGCGGGTGGTTAATGTACTGAATCCGCCTCTGGCATGGTGGGCGATATGGACCGCCGGCATCCGTGGTCATGAACAAGGCGCAGTGCCGCAATTTGCCGGTGCTGGTATTCCGCCGCTGGCTGGTGCAGATGGCGTGCAGCTGATGTATGGCCGCGGCACCAGCGCTTCGATTGTCTCGCACAACGTGGTGGGCAATCCGCCGATGGTGATCAACCAAAATGTCGCCGGCATCGTTGCGAATGACGTTGTGCTGGCCTGTGATTCAAAAATGGCGGTTATTTTTCAGGTCACCGCTATTACCGGTAACAATATCAGCCATGCCGTTGGTGCGGGTGCGCCGGGGAATGCCTCGCTGAATTTTGGCTTTGGGGCCAATGGTGTGAATTTCCCACAAAGCTTGTCTGCAGACGCCGGGACTGTGATGCCGCTGGAAACCGTCGGTTGGTTTGTCGGCACCAACAGCGATGGTAATTCACTGTATAGAGTCGCACTCGTGGCGGGGCAAATGCGCACTGAAGAGATTTTGCCTGGTGTAGAGAATTTGCAGATTCAGTATCTGTCCCGCGGCGCAGCCAATTATGTCAACGCGAACGCAGTGGCGGACTGGGAGCAAGTGGTGGCGCTGCGCGCAACCCTGACGCTCACCAACGATGCCAAAATGCCGGTCGCCGCCGGGCTGCGGACTTTCACCCAGGTTATTAACCTGCGTAATCACTGAGGCCAGCACTATGCAGCAGAATCATCAACGCGGAATTGCCTTAGTCCTGAGTCTACTGATGCTGGTCGCCATCACTTTGCTGGCGGTCAGCGCGATGCGTGGTACCACTTTGCAGGAAAAAATGGCGTCGAATCTGAACGACCGGGAAGTGGCAAAACAAGTAACAGAAGCCACGTTACGACAGGTCAGTACCTTACTGCCACCGGCCGCTGGCAGCGCCTGGTTTAATGCGCCTATCCCGGTACCAGTGCAGGGCACTGCCGATCGCTGGAACAATCCGTTGGTTTGGGCCAATGCCGGCAATGTGGCTGTAGTGGTAAACGGCGTCAGCTATAACGGCCAGTTTTTGGTGGAAAATATGGGGTTCTGGACCAGCCGGCAGGACCCGACCTGTAAACCGAAAGAAAATCCATTGTGTGAACGTCAGACTTACCGCATCACAGTTCGCAACCAGCCAGTCAATGGCCGGGCCGCAGTGGTGGTGCAGGTCGTCTGGCGGATTTAACTGCACGTCAACATGTCCTAGTCGACAGGAGAAGGATGATGGCAAAGAAAACTTGGCACTGGCAATCGGCTCTATGTGGCGCTTTGCTAGCCAGCGGAACTGTTCAGGCCGCTATTGATATCGCCTCTGCGCCGCTGGAAACCGGTTCGACGGTGGATCCGAATATTTTCTTCGTGATTGACGATTCGGGGTCAATGCTACAGGGCATGATGCCGGAAAATCTGGAAGACAATGCCAGTGTCAGCGACTCCTGTTCGAAGAAAACATATGCCGGCCAGAGCATGTGTTACTACGATATGACCGGTCGCGAATTTCTGGCGTCTTCGCATTTGAACAAGCTGTATTACAACCCTGATGTGACTTATCCGGTGCCTACCAAAGCGGATGGAACCACCTTTGGACCTGCCTCTTTTACAGCGGCAAAAGTCGATGGATACGTCAGCACTTCCGCATCAGTCAATTTGAGTAGTGAATATCGGGCAATTATGGCTGCAGGCAGTATAGGAACAGGTGCCAAGACCGTTTTTGCAGTGAGCCCGGACGCGATTGCGGGGCCGGCTTTTTATTACAAATATACGCCTGGATGTATAAATAGCGTTTACAGCGACTCCTGCTATAACATCGAATATCTCAATACCACTGCAAAACAACAAAATTTTGCGAATTGGTTCTCGTATCATCGTACCCGTTTGTTGGCTGCGAAATCGGGTATTGGTAGCGCCTTCCACCAGCAAGGGACGGCGATGCGGGTTGGTTATGGTTCTATTAACGAGATGTCTTCTAAGGTCGGTGTCAAACAGTTCAGCGGTACTAACAGAACTGCATTTTTTAACTGGTTGTATACCTTGCCGCCAGATTCTGGCGGGACACCGCTGCGCAGCGCATTAATCAGTGCCGGTAACTATTACAGAACTGAGGAGCCTTGGCGGGTTGATCCGGCAAATTCCGCATCGGCGCTGCTGGAATGCCGTCAGAGCTTTACCATCCTGATGACTGATGGTTATTACAATGACAGTGCCCAGGGCGGTGAACACGACAATAGTGCCGGTACGACCATCACCGGGCCAAAAGGCAAGACTTATACCTACGCACCACAAAGTCCATTTGCATTCAATACCAAAGACACTTTGGCTGATATCGCGATGAACTATTGGAAAAATGATGCCGATGCCAGCTGGTCTGCTTCGAGGAAAATGGAAAATACCGTGCCAACTTCGGCAGCCAATCCAGCATTCTGGCAACATATGGTCACTTTTGGCGTTGGTTTTGGCGTGCAGGGTTCGATCAATCCGACGACCGCTTTTAATGCCATCAGTAGCGGTGCCACCATTAACTGGTCCAGCACCACTACAGATCCAGGTAAGATCGATGACTTATTACATGCTTCGGTAAATGGTCGCGGCGGTTTTTTTGCAGCCAGCGACCCGGTGGCGTTTTCACAGGGTTTAGCTGACACTCTGAGCGCTATTGCTGAACGCATTGGGACCTCCTCGAATATTGCGGCTACGGCCATTAACTCGCTGCAATCGGAATCGAATCTGTATCAGGCGCGTTATGTTGCCGGCGAATGGAGCGGCGACCTGTGGGCCTATGACACCGATGACACTACGACGCCAATCTGGAAAGCCAGTGATGTGTTGCCGGCGCATGCCAGCAGAAAAATAATTTATGGTGCTGATACCGGTTCGGCAAAAAACTTTAACTGGAGCAATTTATCAACAGCGGAAAAAACTGCGATGAGTAATGTCAGCACAGTGCTGGATTATGTCCGCGGCGACACCACGCTGGAAAAGCGTAATCCGGGTGGCATTTACCGCAATCGCGGAAAGATCCTCGGCGATCTGGTGAACTCTTCACCAGAACTGGTGGAAGCACCCTATGACCTGAGTTATCACAGATACAACTGGACTGGCGCTTCTGCTTACCGCAGTTTTATTGAAGGCCCGGCAAAATCGCGTACTCCTATGCTGTACGTGGGCTCCAACGATGGCATGTTACATGGTTTTAATGCGAACACTGGGGTAGAGGTATTTGCATATATTCCAAAAGCGGTGATGGCACCATTGCCGTCGGATACCGTCAATGTGCTGAAAAAATATTCAGAACCCAACTATAGCCATAAATTTTCAGTGGATGGCTCTCCGATAGTTGCAGATGTTTACACCGGAAGCATGGGCTGGAGAAGTTTGTTAATCGGCACGCAGGGACGTGGTGGCAATAGCCTGTTTGTGATTGATGTAACAGAACCCGACAGTGTCACGCCCAGCAACATTATGTGGGACAAATCATTCAGTGAGTTGGGTGCATATCTAGGAACACCACAGGTGACAAGAACTGAGTCAGGCCAGTGGGTGATTGTTGTTGGTTATGGCTATAACAATTCGACTGACCAATCCGGTTTGCTGGTGATTGATCTGTTGTCCGGTAATATTGTGAAGCAACTGGCGACAGGTAAAGGCTCATCCAGCGATCCGAACGGTATGGCAGAGGTCAATTTACTTGATGTTGATGCGGACGGAAATACTGATTGGGTTTATGGCGGTGACATGCATGGGTATGTCTGGAAATTTGATCTTTCATCATCATCCAGCTCTGCGTGGAATATAGCCTATAGTGGTCAGCCACTGTTTCAGGCGAAAAATGGCAGCGGTACCCGGCAAATGATCACCGGTGGTGTGTTGTCCAGTGTCGAACCGACCACCGGTAAAGTCTGGCTGTTTTTTGGCACAGGCCGTTATTTAAACGTGAACGACCCTAGCAATAATGAACAGCAGACCTGGTACGGACTGATCGACGGTGCGACCATCAGTGGCCGCTCAGAGCTGGAGAGCAGGACTATTACCAATGTCGGCGACCAACGCGTGATCACTGAAGTCAACAGTATGACGCTCGGTAAAAAAGGCTGGTACATGGATTTGGTTGATACGCGCGAGCGGATTGTTGATATGCCGCTGAT
Source organism: uncultured Chromatiaceae bacterium (assembly GCA_946482325.1). The sequence continues at coordinate 13,235 of CAMLRA010000038.1, forward strand.
GGTTGGGCCTGAGCTGGTGATGAATACCACGATTCCGGATACCAATGTTTGTAATCCCAGTGGTGCCGGTTATCTGATGGTCGTGTCGCCATATACTGGCGGCCGGCTGAAAAAGACCTTTTTTGATATTGATAACAACAACGAATTTGATGAAGACGACAAAGTCAGCGTGGCTGGTAATCCGACTATTGTCAGTGGTATCAAAGTCAGCAGTCTGAACTCGGTCACCCGGCTGGCGAAAGTTGGTGAACTGATCAAGAGCTTTAATAACTGCGAGGGTGGTTGTATTGAATCCAGGGCAATAGATCCGACACGTAATGTCGGCATGCAGTCCTGGCGTGAATTGACGAATTAACAGGTGAAATATGCAGTCAAAACAACGTGGTTTTAGTCTGATGGAACTGATGGTCGCGGTGGCGGTGGCAGGCATTCTGCTCGCTATTGCGGTGCCTTCTTATCAGAATTATCTCAATGGAAATCGCCGTGCTGTAGCCGGTGCTTGCCTGGTCGAGATGTCTCAGTTTATGGAACGCGTATATACCAGCAGTATGGTCTATAACCTCAACAATGGTGTTGCAACAGCATTACCCGCAACGACTTGCCGGCAAACTCTGGATGCCACTTATACCTTCACGCTGTCGGTTGCTGCACAGACTTACACCATCTCTGCGGAACCAAAAGGCGCACAAAGCGGGGATACGACCTGCGGCACTCTGACCATCAATCAGGCTGGAGTGCGCAGCGCTGCGGGAAGCAGCACACCCGCTCAGATCAAAAAATGCTTTGGTTAGTGGCATATTTGAAAATATAAGTTAAATTAAATGTAAATTTCAGGTGTAAGGATATACCTGTGTTTACTAAAGGATTCAGTTTACTGGAAACCTTACTGGCGTTAGCGCTGAGTTGTGTGCTGCTGTTATCAGCGCTCAGTTGCCAGTGGTTTGCCCGCCGTAGTTTTCAAGTCAGTCTTGAACAGATGACAGCCATGCATCTGTTAATTGATATCAGCCACAGTACCGACAGCCGTCGTTTTATGTCCGGGCAATCGGTGTCGGCAGCACTGGCCGCCTGCCCAAACTGTGACCCCTTAACCTTACTGCATTTACAGTCCGCAGTGGCCATGTTGGCGCAGGGGCCAGGTCTGCAGCTCAAAGACCCCGAGCTCTGCACTGAAAGTCTGGCTGGAAAGCGACGGCTGATCCTAAGCTGGAAAAGTGCCGTGGCGCCGGCTGCGGCTCCGCTCCAACGTTGTGGCGGCGGCAATGGACGACGTCAGGTAATGCTGGAGTTTCCGGCATGAACCAGCGCTTTTTATCGCAACAGGGCTTTTTGTTAGTCCAGCAAATGGTCGTACTGCTGTTATCTGCATTGTTGTTGTTGATGTTCAGCAGTGCGCTGGTTATACAGTGGCAGGCGTTTCGCCAGCAAAGTCAGCTGACCTTGCTGCAACAAACGGCGGTCCAGCTACATGTATTGTTGCAGCGCGAACTTAGCAACAGTCAGTTTTGGGCCGGTTTGCAACATAGTCAATTGCTACCATCGTCAGTGCCGGTATCCGGCGATTGCCCCAGTGCCGCACCCGACACTGGCAGTTTCCCGACTAACTCCCGGCAATGGTTACCATTTTTCGCCGGCACCGTCGGTAATGCACAGACACCTGTCTGCCTGAACAATGCCAATAAACAATCCGACTTTCTTCAGTTGAAGCATTTGGCGGGCGATCCTTTGGTATTGGCAGACCTGCGCAACAACCGTGCTTATCTCCAGCAAACCGGCTGGCGGGGCCGGTTCGTCAGCAGCAACGACGCTGGCTTAGACGCCCAATCCTGGTACTGGCCATATGTGCACGAATTGTATTATGTGGCCGGCCAGACGCTCGCTGGCGTTGGCATTCCGGTACTGATGCGAAAGCGTTTGATCCGCAACGCGCAAGGCAATTTTGTCCTGGACACTCACGCAGTACTCGACGGAGTCGAGCTCATGGTGTTGGAAATGGGGCTGGATTCTGACGGTGATGGTTATGCCGAACAGTTTCTGCCAGCGGCCCAGCTGACGGCTGCACAGTGGCGCCAGCCTCATCTTGTCAGCCAGCTGCGTTATTTTGTGTTGCTGCGGGCGCTGCAAGCCGAACCCGGCTATCGCAATCAGCAACAATATCAATTGGGTCGACGACGTTTTCAGGCGCCAGGCGATTCTTACCGACGCTTATTAATCAGCAGTTCTGTGTCATTTCCATCGTCTTAATCCGGAGGTCCTGTATGCGCACAAAAGGATTTGTGCTGGTGATGTGTTTGTTATTTGGCTTGCTGTGCAGCGCGCTGGCATTGGCCGCTCTGACCGTGACTGCGCTGAGTGTGCGATTTAATCAGGCCATCTTGTGGCAAAAGCAAAGGCCGGCAACGGTACAGCTGCCTCAAATATCCGCCAGTCATACGCCGGTACAACTATCTGTGCCCTGTCCGCCACAATTTAACTTATGGCCTTCGGGCTGGCAAAGATGTCAGCTCAGGCGTGTAGCCAATACGGAGCTCACCACCGATAGTGATGCTGGTGTCATGGTGACCTGGCAAATTGATCCACAAACCCAAGGAGGGGAATTATGACAGCTCGACTGATCATGGCTGCAGTCTTTGGCAGCTTCGCAACTAGTGCGGTGATAGCCCAAGTGTGGCAGGAAACGGCGGCCGGGGCGTTACAGCTGCAACCGGCCATGAACTTACCGACGGGCTGTGCTGGGAGTCATGCACCTTCATATCTCAGCGCACCCTTTAGCGGACATCCGCTGTATAACAGGGTGCAATTTGATGGCGGGCATTTTAGTTTTAGTGCGGATGGTGGTGTGGTACCTCTGCAAATAGTCCCATATCAGTTCATGCCAATAGCAGGTGCTGCATCTGCTGGCTTGCGCTCGCACGCCGCTCTATGGGGGATGCGCAGTTCCGCTGCCAGCAGAGGTGCGTCAGCACTGAGTTTATTCTGGCAAGATGACAGTGTGATTAGAGCGGCCCGGTTCACTTTGTCCCCGGTGCAGTGGCAACCCCAGTGGATGGCAAGTTACCAGCCATCAGCGATTCCTTGGCTATCAGTTCAATTGGCTGTGCAACGGCTGGCGGACGACCCGACCAACGAATGGCTGGTGTTACCTGGTGATGCTCAGGTGCCGGTCCGTTTATTTAATGCAAATAACGGTTTTCCCCGCCAATTGTCATTGCCGGCAACGATAGGGACTTTCGGGCTGCAACCATTGGCAGCAGATCCCGATCAGGACGGACTGGCTGAACGCTTGTATCTGCTCAGTCAACAAGGGGCATTATGGCAATATGACTGGCAACACGGCAGTGGTTGGCGGGCAAGTCTGGTGGCAGATTTGCAAAGCAGTGGCTGGGATTTCAGCGGGAGTCTGCAGCGTTTTTCCGCCCGCTGGCAATCAGTGAACGGCTGGCAGGATGGTGAAGTTTTTGTGATTCTGGCCCGCTCAGGCACAGACCATCGTCTGCTGGTGCTACGGCGCGGAACGAATCAGCAACAAGCACTGACTTTTGCAGATGTGACAGCCGCACCCGATTTGACCAAAGCCGGCTGGTACACTGAAGTTGTCGGCGCACCGCTGAGCCCCGCCAAACTACTCGCAGGTATTTTGTATCTGCCTGTCAAGGCAGATACAGGTTGTGCTGACGATGCCGTTTATGATCGGGTTCTGGCACTACAGCTGTATAGCGGTGCCGCAGCCTATGAGGAGTCTTTGTTACGCTTGCCCCAGCCAGTGCAGGCACCACTGAGGATGGTACAGTCGGCACAACAGCTGCAGCTCTGGTCCGGGTCCATCCCCATCATCTCGCAACTCGTGATGTTGAACTCAGCCTGTCTGATGTGTACCGAACCTCTCACCATCCAACATTTGCAAGGTCAGCAAACCATTGCCGTGTTTCGGCGCGAGCAGGTGTACTGATGAAAACTGCGACTTCCGCTTTTGTTTTGATTGAAATGATGGTTGTTGTGGCGTTGTTTGGTATTTTGCTGGCGATGATGGTGCCAGGCTATCAGCAGCAGGTACTGAACAGCTACCGCTTGGAGGCTACAGAGGAGTTATTACGCCTTGCCGTATTACAGCAGCAATTTTATCTGGAGCAACAATACTACACCGCAGCATTGTCATCTCTGCCTGCGCCGGACGACAGCTATCTGACCGCCAGCGGGCGCTATAAGATCTCGGCAGTGGCTACAGCGCAAAGTTTTGTTCTGCAAGCCGAAGCGGTTGGGCCACAGCGCAAAGATCTGGCATGTCAGTGGTTTCGTCTGGACCAAACAGGCCAAAAGCTCAGCAGCCCCACGGCCGATTGCTGGCGTTTTTAATACGGACAGGGTTGCTCATGCCACTGCAGCTGGCTGCGCCCGCTCTGACTGACACTCAGGCTGGCGTACCAGCGATATTGCGCCACACAATAAATGAAAGTGCCATTTTGCAGCGCGTTCAGACTGCCATCGGCCCGAAATTCCAGCAGTTCCCGATTGTAAAATAAGTGATGGTCAGGTCGTAATGCATCGATTTGTTGCAAAGCCGCATTGCCAGGTGAGGCATCAAAGATCTGTACGGGCGTCTCACTCCAGCGCCCGTCACATTGTTGTAACTGGCGGGGGCAGACTGTGACTATGCTGCCCAGACTCACCGCCTGCACTCTGGCGAAGCTGAGCTGCTGGCGAAATTGCTGCATAAAACTTTCGGCTTGTTGCCTGGCAAAAAGTTCAGTCAGACTGGGTAATGCCAACAGTGACATCACGGCGAAAATCGCCAGACAGACTAAAAGTTCTGTGAGGGAAAATCCGCCGGTTGCGGTAACGGTTGCGGTTGCTGGGCTTGAGCGTAGTAGGTCCATGGCTTGTTCCTGTGTTTCGGTTCCGTGAAGACACTTGTTTACCTTAGTTGTCAAACCACGGGCTTGCAAGGCGGTTGCCGGTACCGGATATCTCTGGCCTGTCAACTGGGAACCATCCAGTGTGGTTTGAGAAAACAGCGAAAAATCGCTACCATAGCGCCCAAGTTGTTGTACAGGCACCCTGATATGTCGCATTCCATTTCCGTCAGTTTGATCCAGCAGCGTTTCAGCATCGGTGCTGTGCAGCAAAACTGTGACAAAATCCTGCAATTTGCCGCCGAAGCTGGCACTGATTTAGTGATTTTTCCTGAGCTGACGCTAACCGGGTATCCACCGGAAGATTTGTTATTTCGCGGGGATTTACAGCAGTATGTCGACGCGGCATTAGCTCAGATCCTGGCCGCTAAACTGCCATGCACCATGCTCATTGGGCATCCCTGGCCGCAGGAGGGTAAGCTGTACAACGCCGCTTCGGTCATCCGCGGTGGCCAACTGATCGGCCGCTATTTCAAACAATGTCTGCCGAATTACGGTGTCTTTGACGAGCAACGTTATTTCACACCAGGCAGTGACACTTTTGTGTTTGAGCTGAATCAGCAAAAATTTGCCGTGCTGATTTGTGAAGATGTCTGGCATGGCGAGCCGGCAGCTGCGGCTAAAGCGGCCGGTGCCGACTGGGCGCTGGTCTTAAACGCATCCCCTTATGAAATCGGCAAAAAAGCCCAGCGTGAGCATTTGCTGACCACGCTCGCCAAGCGGTTGCAACTTGGTTTTGTTTACGTCAACCAAATGCAAGGCCAGGATGAACTGGTGTTCGATGGCAGTTCATTGATTATAAGTCCGCAGGGTGAAATCGCGCTGGCGGCACCGGCTTTTGAAACCGGTATTTATTCTGCGCAGTTACGCCATCAACAGCAAGGCTGGCAAATACTGCATCAGCATGCCCGGCCAGCGGCACCGTCTGTCGAAGCTGAGGTTTATCAGGCCTTAGTGGTTGCCACTCGTGACTACATTGAACAAAATGGTTTCCCAGGTGCTGTGCTCGGCCTGTCCGGCGGTATCGATTCGGCACTGACGCTGGCCATTGCCGCCGATGCGATTGGTGCGGACAAAGTGCAGGCGCTGATGCTGCCGTTTCGCTACACCTCAGGCATGAGTGTCGATGATGCCACTGAGCAGGCCAAAACGATGGGCATTGAGTTTGACGTGGTGTCGATTGAACCGATGTATGACGCTTATATGGCGCAACTCACGCCGTTATTTGCCGGCCGCAAAGCTGATACCACCGAAGAAAACCTGCAGGCACGCCTGCGCGGTGTGCTGTTGATGGCACTATCGAATAAAACCGGCCGTATCCTTTTGACCACCGGCAACAAAAGCGAAGTGGCTGTCGGTTACTGCACCTTGTACGGCGATATGTGCGGCGGTTTTGCCGTGATTAAAGATATCCCGAAAACGCTGGTGTACCGGTTGGCTGAATATCGCAACACCATTTCGCCGGTGATCCCGCAGCGCGTGATCGACCGCCCGCCATCGGCAGAGCTTGCACCGGGCCAAACCGATCAGGACAACTTACCGCCTTATGATGATTTGGATGCGATGATCGAAGCCTATGTCGAACAGGACAAATCACTGTCGGACATTGTGGCGATGGGCTATGCTGAAGCCACTGTTCGTCGTGTGCTCAATCTAATTGATTTTAATGAATATAAACGCCGGCAATCGGCAATTGGACCCAAAGTTACGCCCCGTAATTTTGGCAAAGATCGCCGGGTGCCGATCACCTCAGCACTGCGCAAACAAAGGTAAAGCGGGTTATGAAAAAAATTGAAGCCATTATCAAACCTTTTAAACTCGATGACGTGCGCGAAGCGTTGGCTGATATCAATGTCACTGGTATGACAGTGACTGAAGTCAAAGGCTTTGGCCGCCAGAAAGGCCACACCGAACTGTACCGTGGTGCTGAGTACATGGTGGATTTCCTGCCGAAAGTAAAATTAGACATCGTTGTCGCCGACGATCAGGTCGACCGTTGTGTTGAGGCCATTATGAAAACGGCACAAACCGGCCGGATTGGCGATGGAAAGATTTTTGTCTTTGATGTCGAGCGGGTGATCCGGATCCGCACCGGCGAAGAAGACGAAGAGGCGATCTGAAGCCAGTGTCTGCCAGCCTGGTGTCAGACTCATCAATGGCACCGGTTCCGGCGTCGCAGCAAGCGACGCCCGCGGAGCTGGTGTTGTGCCGTTATTGCGATTTATTACAACACTTGCCGGCGCTGGCCGATGGTGAAGAAGCCCACTGTAGCCGCTGCGGTCATGAATTAGATGCGCGGCAGCGTGAATCGGCGTTAAGACCAATTTTATACGCCTTTTCCGCGCTTTTTATGCTGGTGCTGACCAATCTGTTTCCATTTGTCGGGATGGATGCGGCCGGCAGCCATCGTGACATGACTTTCCTTGATACGTCTGCAGTGTTACTGGATGAAGATTATCCCTGGCTGGCAGTGTTAGTTTGGCTTTTTATCCAGGCCATTCCGGCCTTTTGTATGATTGCCATTATCTATTTGAAACTGGGAATGTTTTACCAGTTACCGGCCTTGGTTCAGGTGGCTCGTCTGCTGTATGCGCTGAAGCCCTGGAGCATGGTCGATATTTTTCTGATGGGCTTGCTGGTCAGTTTTGTGAAGTTGCTGACCCATTTTGAGCTGACGCTCGGTATGAGTTTTTGGGCCTTTTGTGGTTTTTGTCTGCTGCATTTGCGCACTTTTCAGGTGGTGGACCGGCACGAACTCTGGTCGCGCATCGCGCCGGCGCCACAACCGGTGTCCGGTGCTGTGGCAGGCCTCACCGGGCTCAGCCAGCAACTGAAAGTCTGTCAGTGCTGTACTGCTTTAGTGCCGCTGGCGGAGCTGCGCTGCAGCCGCTGTGGCAGCAAAGTGCGGGCGCGTATTCCGGCCAGTGTACAAAAGACTATCGCGCTGTTGGTCACTGCGACCATTTTGTATATTCCGGCGAATTTACTGACCATGATGGAGACGGTTTCACTGGGCGACAGCATCGAATCGACCATTATCAGCGGTATTTTGCTGATGTGGGCGGACGGCGCTTATCCGGTGGCGATTGTGGTGCTGCTGGCGAGTGTGGTGGTGCCTATTGTCAAAATCGTTGTGATGTTCTGGTTATGTTATCTGACGACGCTGCCGCTGTCTGAGCGCAGCAAACACGGTACCTGGGTCTATCCGGTGGTGGACTGGATTGGCCGCTGGTCGATGGTTGATGTGCTGGTGGTGGCGATTCTGGCTGCGCTGGTGCGCTTCGACAGCCTCGTCGGTGTTTACCCGGGCGCTGCGACTTTTGTGTTTGCTGCCGTGGTGATAGTGACAATGCTGGCGGCGATGAGTTTTGATCCACGCTTATTATGGGACCCGAGTCCTGCAGAAATGGAGTTACAAAGTGACAAACAGTCCGGTACAGGCCACAGTACGTAAAATCAGCCAATGGTCACCGATCTGGATAGTACCGGTCGCCGCTGTGTTGATCGGCAGCTGGATGCTATATCACACCTTTCAGAATCAGGGGCCGACAGTGACGCTGCTGGCGAGCAACGCTGAAGGCATTATTTCCGGCAAAACTCAGATCAAAAGCCGCAGTGTCGACGTTGGTAAAGTGGTCTCGGTGGAATTGTCGCAGGATTTAAAACAGGTGGTGATCCGGGCGCGGATGAATCCGGGCACTGCCAATTTGCTGAACGATGAATCCCAGCTCTGGGTGGTCAAACCTACTATCGGTCGCGGTGGTGTCAGTGGTCTCAACACGCTGTTGTCCGGCGCTTATATTGAATTGCAGCCTGGCAAAGGCAATAGCGGAAAATACTTCTTTGAACTGTTGGAAACGCCACCCATTGCGCCACCGGATGCTCCGGGTGTCCGTATTTTCTTAAGCAGCAGCGATGCTGCAGCGCTCGCCGTCGGTGACCCGATTTTATATCGCGGCTATGACGTTGGTACCGTTGAGCGCAGCGAATTCGACATGCAAAAACGCAATATGCGCTATCAGCTGTTTATCCGCGCGCCTTATGATGCGTTAGTTACCGAAAACGTCCGTTTCTGGAAATCGTCCGGTATGGCGCTCGATATGTCGGCGGAAGGGGTACGGATTGAGATGGCGTCTATGGCGACTTTGCTCGGCGGTGGCGTAACTTTTGATGTGCTCGACGGCTGGCCGGCCGGCAACAAAGCCGCGAACAACACCGACTTCCAGCTGTTTGAGAACCGCAAAAGTATTCAGGATGGTCTGTATAACGAGTATCTCGAGTACCTGCTGTTTTTCGACGAATCTATTCGTGGCCTGACTGCCGGCGCGCCGGTGGAATATCGGGGCGTGCGCGTCGGTACTGTCACTTCGGTACCTTATTTCTTTAATATGAAAAACCCGCTGCAGGTGGCTTTTAACAAAGGCATCCCGGTGTTGATCCGGATTGAAACCGGCCGGCTGTACGACAATCTGACGTTGCCGCAACTCCAGGCAGAACTGGATCAGGCGGTCAGTCTTGGCCTGCGCGCCGTGCTGAAAACCGGCAATCTGCTGACTGGCGGTTTGTATATCGATTTAAATCAGCAGGAAGGCGCTGAAACCAAAGCAGCGTCTGCGCCGGCTTCCGTTGCGGCCAGTCCTGTCGCAATCAGTCCTGTCGTAGAAAATTCAGCGTCAACAACTCAGACTGAGACTGTGGCTTCTACAGCGGAACAACCGGCAGCAGCGCCAAGCGTCGTTGCTACACCACTGCTGCCTGAACCATTACCTGAATTTGCCGGTTATAAAATTTTGCCTACCAGCCGCAGTGGCCTTGGTCATATCGAACAAAAGGTGCTGCAGGCGCTGGATAAAATTAATAATCTGCCGGTGGAACAAGTGTTGGCCGACAGCTCTGCCACTCTCAATGCGACCAAAGATCTGATGCAGCAAAGCCAACAGCTGGTGCAAAGCCTGGATGCGCTGGTTAAAGCCGACGCCACGCAAAAATTGCCCGCCGAAGTGAATAAAAGCCTGGCAGATTTACGCAAAACGCTGGCCGGTTTAAGCCCGGGCTCACCGGTGTATGAACGCATCAACAGTAATTTGCAGGCGATGGACAAAGTGCTACGTGACTTGCAGCCGGTGGTGCAGACGCTGAACCAACAAAGTAACGCGCTGATCATCAGCGCCGATCCGGCGGCAGATCCGGAACCAGAACAAGGAAATGAACCATGAAAGCAGGATTTTTTCTAAGCGGGATCACCGCACTGGCCACTATGACCTTAGTGGCAGCCTGCAGTTCGTCGGTGGAGCTGCGGTATTATCAGTTACCCCAAACCGCTATGGTCACAGCGCCACCCGCAGCCAATGCGCCGGTACTTTATGTTGAGCCGGTGATGGTAGCCTCATTTCTCAATACCAATGCGTTGATTTTGCAGACTTCCGCCGTCGAGTTACACAAAACGACGCAGCATCAGTGGGCCGAGGCGTTAGACCAACAGTTGCAACGTATACTCGTCAGCGGACTACAGCAGGCGTTACCCGGCTATCGGGTGACCAGTCAACAGCCAGGCAGCAATGCGGTGCGGCTGTTAGTGCAGGTGGAGCAGTTCCATGGTCAGCAGCAGGGCATCGCGCTGGTCAGCGGCCGTTTCCATTTACTGAAGGGTGATCAGGTGCAGAGCCAGAGTTTTCAGCTGCAATTGCCACAGCCAGAAGAAGGTTATCCGGCGTTGGTGGACACGCTGGGGCAAGGTTGGCAACAGGCCATCACGCAGTTTGCTGCAGCAGTGGCTAGCTTCGCACCTGTTACAGCAGCACAATAAGTCGCCGACCGGTATGGCGTTGGATTAGGGCGTGTAACGCACGCCCAAAACCAACGACTGGCTGGCTCCCGTCACTGCGGGGACATTACCGGGAATTTGCTGGTCATAAGCATAAGCCAACCAGGCAAAAGCCATAGCTTCGACCCAGTCCGGATGTACGCCCAGCGCTTCCGTGGTTTTAATCTGACACTGCGGCAGCAGTTCTGCCAAATCCTGCAGTAGCACAGCGTTGTGCGCGCCACCACCACAGACATAAATCTCCGACACCACAAAACGGCTGATAGCTAAAGCAATAGTGCCGGCGCTAAAGCGGCTTAAGGTGCGCTGTACATCAGCAGCAGCCGGCATGTTACCCGTCGCCGCCTGCAGTTGCTGCAGCTGTTGTTGCAGCCAAGTCAGCTGAAAGTATTCGCGACCGGTACTTTTCGGCCCGGTTTGCTGGAAATAGGGGTCGCTCAGTAATAGTCCGAGTAACGCGGCATCCAGCTTGCCACTCGCCGCATAAGCACCATTAGCGTCAAACGCCTTGCCTTGTTGCAGTTCAATCCAGTTGTCGAGCAAACAATTACCGGGGCCGGTGTCAAAGCCCTGCACCGGCTGATGCGGTAACAACAGTGTGATATTAGCGATACCGCCAATGTTCAGGATACAGCGGCCCTGGTCACGGGCTGCGAAAATCGCCTGATGAAAGGCCGGCACTAAAGGCGCGCCCTGGCCGCCATAAGCGATATCCTTACGGCGAAAATCGGCGATGACCGGGATTTGGGTCAGCATGGCGAGACGATGCTGGTCGCCAATCTGGTAACTGAAGGGCTGGCGGGCGTTTGGTCTGTGTCGGATCGTCTGACCATGGCAGCCGATCGCGACGATCCTTGTTGGATCAACCTGCGCTTGTTGCAACAGTTGCTGCACCGCTACGGCATAACAGTCAGCTAAATCAGCTTCAGCCAGACCCAGCCGTTCGATTTCATTGGCACCAGGCTGGGCTAAAAGTGCTAATTCGGCTTTTAATTCAGCAGGGTAGGGCAGGCATAAGCTGTGAACAAGCTTGGGATAAGCTGCGGAGAAATCTACCAGCACCACATCAACACCATCCAGGCTGGTGCCTGACATGATGCCGATGTAGAGGGCTTCATTGGAATAGTCGGTCGTCACAACCAATTATTGGTTGGCAGCCAGTACCACACGCTCATGAGCTTTGAGCTGGGCGATTTGCTGTTTGGCGTTTTTAGTGAACTCAACCCGGGCCACGCCTTGCAGCGGTTCGGCTTGTGGCAGTTTCACCGTACGTGGGTTCCGGTGCACGCCACCAACAACGAATTCATAATGCAGGTGCGCGCCGGTAACACGGCCGGTTGCGCCCAACCGGCCAACGATGTCACCTTGTTTGACTTTGTCGCCACGTTTGACGTCGCGTTTAGACAAGTGCAAGTACTTGGTGACGATGCCGTTGGAGTGCTGGATCACCACATAGTTACCGTTGGCGCCTTTCATTGCCGATTCAATCACTTTGCCATCACCGGCCGCCATAATTGGTGTGCCCATTGGCGCAACATAATCAACACCGTTGTGGGCTTTGATTTTACCGAGGACAGGGTGTAAACGACGTGGATTAAAGTTGGAGCTGACATAGCGGAAGTTAACAGGTGCGCGCAGGAAAGCCTGTCGCATCGAACCGCCGTCCGGCTTATAGAAGTTGCCGTCGGTGTGACGCACTGCCTGATACAGTTGGCCCTGGTTCTGGAACTGGGCGGCAACGATAGCGCCGTTACCGATAAACTGGCCTTCAGCATACTGACGCTCAAACATCACGCTGAAAGAGTCGCCTGAGCGAATGTCTAACGCGAAGTCGATGTCATAACCGAACACGTTGGCAAGGTCGATGATTTGGGCTTCAGATAAACCGGCGTTCATCGCTGAACCCCAGAAGCTGCCGCTGATGATGCCGGCGACGACTTCAGTGCGGGTTTCAATCTCTTTTTGCAGTTGTTTGGCAACAAACTGGCCGTCGTCACCACGGGTGATGCGCAGGGTTTTCAGGTTACTGAGGTTGTAACGCAGTTCCTGTAATTTTCCTTCAGCATCCAGACCAAACTCGACCTGTACACCCGGGAACAGCCGGGTCAGGTTTTTTGCGCCTTTGCCGGCATCTAACACGGCTTGCATGGTTTGAGCGTCAATTTTGGCGCGTTTGAACACTGAGCCTAAAATGTCGCCTTTTTTCACTTCAACGGAGATCCACTCTAGCGAGTTATCTTCGGTTGGGATGGTGGTTTCAGCAGTTTGTGGCAGGGAATCAGTGACAACAGGCACAGCAAGGCTATAACGCTTGCCGACTTCTAAACTGGATTTTTCACTGTCTTTGGACGCTTCGGCTTTTTCCGATGGTAAAAGCAGCGTCACAGACAAAATAGTGGCCAATGTGGCTATCAGAACACGGTGCGGAGTAGGCAAAGATGAAATCATTGAAGGCGCATCTCTTATTATTATGGTTCTTTCCACGTAAAAAATGAGCATATAACGATTTTTTGCAAGATCCAAGACTTTTGTGCGTTTAATCGGGAGTAATGTTGCAGTAGAATGCGGACTTAGATTTTTAGCTGAAAAAATATCCGGAGAACTGGCGCATGACGCAGTGGCAACAGGCCCTGGCCGAGATCAAGCGGGGCTTAGAAGAGATCCTGCTGGAAGACGAATTAATCGAAAAACTGAAGGAAGGTAAACCGCTGAAAGTTAAAGCCGGTTTTGATCCAACAGCTCCAGATTTGCACTTAGGCCACACGGTCCTGATCAATAAATTACGCACTTTCCAGCAGCTCGGTCACGAGGTGATTTTCCTGATCGGCGATTTCACCGGCATGATTGGCGATCCAACCGGTAAAAACGTCACCCGCAAGCCATTAACGCGTGAAGACGTGCTGGCCAATGCCAAGACTTATCAGGATCAAGTGTTTAAGATCCTGGATCCGGCCAAGACGCGCATTGCTTTTAACTCCGAATGGATGGAAAAACTCGGCGCTGCCGGCATGATCAAACTGGCCGCACGTCAAACAGTTGCTCGCATGCTGGAACGCGACGATTTCAAAAAGCGTTATGCCAACAATCAATCCATTGCTATTCATGAATTTTTATACCCGCTGGTACAAGGCTGGGATTCTGTCGCACTGCAGGCCGACATCGAAATGGGCGGCACCGACCAGCGCTTCAACCTGCTGATGGGCCGTGAGCTGCAAAAAGACGAAGGTCAGCGCCCGCAAACGGTGTTAATGGTGCCGCTGCTGGAAGGTCTGGACGGCGTGCAGAAGATGTCGAAATCACTCGGCAACTACATCGGCATCACCGACAGCCCAACCGAGATGTTTGGTAAAGTGATGTCGATCTCTGACGATCTGATGTGGCGTTATTACGATCTGTTGAGTTTCCGCGCTATCGAAGACATTGCCGCGCTGAAACAACAAGCTGCGGAAGGGCGCAATCCACGCGACATCAAAATCGAACTGGCGAAAGAAATCATCGCCCGTTTCCACTCTGATGCCGATGCCGAAGCTGCACATCAGGACTTTATCCAGCGTTTTTCGAAAAACGCGTTACCGGATGACATCCCGGAGCTGACACTGAATATCGAAGGCGACAACCTGCCGATCGCTCAGCTGTTAAAAGAAGCCTGCCTGGTGGAAAGCACTTCAGAAGCGCTACGGATGATCAAACAAGGCGCAGTGAAACTGAACGGTGACGTGAAAGTGGAAGACAGCAAGCTAGTTTTTGAAAAAGGCTCCAGCACCATTTTCCAGGTTGGTAAACGCAAGTTCGCTAAAGTGACTTTGGCCTGATCCACTGAAGATCTCAGGATCCTGTCGTAGTAAAAAACCGCCTCCGGGCGGTTTTTTATATTCAGGGACGGATTGTATGCAGAAAATGCTGGTACGTGGTACCCAGATCTTTTCTGCGATTCGCTGCCATCCATGGCGCTCAGCTTTCAGGCCAACGCAGAAAAATCCAACAATTTGCTTGCACTCTGATCCAACGCGATCTAATGTGATATTAAATTGATATCACATTGAGGTGAGTTATGCTGAAAGAAACCCGGGCGCAGGCCAAATCAGGTTTTACTACTTTGTTTGTGTTGCTCGTACTGCAGATAGCGTCTGTGGCAATAGTCCTGACGATGCCGCCGTTGTTAAAAGTGTTGGCATTGCTGGGCGGTATTGTGGTGTTTATCTGTTGGTTTGGCTTTTATATGGTGCAGCCGAATCAGTCGGCAGTGTTGCAGTTGTTTGGCCGTTATGTCGGTACTGACTTTGAAAATGGCCTGCGCTGGGCCAATCCGTTTTACAGCAAACAAAAAGTCAGTCTGCGGGTGCGTAACTTTGAGAGCAGTAAATTAAAGGTCAACGACCATGCCGGTAACCCGGTGGATATCGCCGCTGTGGTGGTGTGGAAAGTAGTCGACAGTGCTGAAGCGGTGTTTGAAGTGGAAGACTACGAGAACTTTGTCAGCATTCAGAGCGAAGCCGCCATTCGTTATTTGGCGTCGAGTTACCCGTACGAAGCAGAAAAAGAGCACGACATCAGCCTGCGTAGCAGCGGCACTGATATTACTGATTTGCTGCGTACTGAGATCCAGAACCGTCTGCATAAAGCCGGGGTGGAAGTGATTGAAGCGCGCATCAGTCATCTGGCTTATGCGCAGGAGATCGCCAGTGCCATGTTGCAGCGTCAGCAAGCGCGGGCTGTGGTGATGGCGCGTCAGCAGATTGTTGAAGGCGCGGTTGGTATGGTCGAAATGGCGCTGCAGCGTTTGTCGGAAAAAGATGTGGTGCAGCTCGATGAAGAGCGCAAAGCGGCGATGGTCAGTAATCTGCTGGTGGTGCTCTGTGGTGACCACAGTGTGTCGCCGGTGATTAACACCGGTACTATTTATTCTTAAGCAAGGTGAGCCGTGGCTAAAAAAGCTTTTGCCCTGCGCATCGACGAGCAGATGTTGCAGGCGCTGCAACACTGGGCGGACGATGAATTTCGCAGCGTCAATGGTCAGATTGAGTTTTTGCTGC
>CAMLRA010000039.1 GCA_946482325.1 uncultured Chromatiaceae bacterium
CAGCCAGATTCATACCCTGCATGCGAAAGTCAGCCGGCGCTTTGGTTTTTTGTAGGAGCAGCTGCAGGGTGTCGGCACTGATCAGCTTCAGCCCAGCAGCATAGTCACTGCCATTCAGCTCGACGTCCTCCAGCGCACTGCGCAGTAGCGCCAGATCATCGGCAGCAACGGACAGCAGCATAGATTTCAGGGTAAATGGGATCAGAAAGCCATCAGCTGAAACAAAAGAAGCATCAAATAACGCTGAAGTTTTGATTTGTTGCACCTTGGCCTGTGGAGTGCCAGGAGTCTGTTGCAGTTGTTGCAACGCTTCATTATGGTCGGCTATCGGTTGTGGATTTTTTGCTTGTTTAGCCAGTAGTTGCTGCTGAGCCATTTCTAAATCAAGCAGATATTGCGATGGCAGACTCAGTTGTAGCTCAGTATAGGGCACTGCATTCAGCAACTGTTGCTGCAGATAGCCTTGCAGCGTTTTCCTTAAACTGAGCCGGCGCTCTTCATACTGACTCCGATCAGGCTGCGGGCAGCGTTCAGACGTCTCGGGCTGCTCAGCGGCAGGACGCTGAACTAAAGCCAGCTGGCCTGCCGCAGCAACCGCCGGCTGATCAGCCAGATGGGCGCGCGCGACTGCTTTCGCGGTAACGTTTTGCTCTGGCCACAACCACCAACCCAGCGCCAGCGTGGCAGTCAGTAACAGCGAACGTTTTAGCATTTAGTTTTTAATAAAAGTTTCAAACACACTGCTGTAATCTTTGCGATAAGCCTGTGACATCGCGTCGCTTAAGGTGTCGTGATAAAAACCATAGAGTTCACGGGCCTGATTGGCGATATTGCTGCCTTCACCACCCTGACGGGCCAGAGAATTCACCACGTGCGACAGGCTCTTTTCCACCGTTTGCAAATCCCGTTGCTCGGCTTCCATCAGCAAACTGATTTCGGTCAGGGCTTTGTAGATGTCTTTCAGTTGTTCGATATGTTCTTTATGCACGTCGATGGAAAAATCGGTGCTGTGAATGCGGAATTTCAGTTCGACGTCGAGATCGATAGTGCCGGCGGTTTCCAGCAATACATTGCGGATGTCGGCATTGATATATTCGTAGCGCTTCAGCAGGCGTTTTTTACTGAGCGCGGTATTGCCATCCAGATGCAGTAAAGCGAAGTTAGTGAAACAATATTCATCAGTTTTGCTTTTGATTAAAAAGAAGATTTTTTCGCCGGTTTCATGCTTGATGTAATCGTCGGCTTCAACTTTGTTGTAGTTCTCCGGGCTGATGACGCGACCAATATCACTTAATCCCAATGCTTCTGAGGCAATTTTACCAAACATAACTTGTTCCTTGTCTTTGATATGGAAACGAGAGACTGATGTTCTGAGCTTACCAAGGGCTTGCATGCGCTGCAACCTACAAAATGTTAACAAGCATGTCGGTCATTCGGTACGCGAAGCACAGGAGTGGGGGAGGCAAAAGTTGACAGAGTTCAAGGCTTGAGGCAGCTGTTGATAAGTCAGCTGCCTCACCAGACATTATTGCTGATGTCTGGCTTTTAACACATCAATCACATCATTAAGCTGCAAATCCTGCGACCGCAGCAGCACCAGCAGGTGAAAAATTAAATCCGCCGCTTCGTTTTTCAGCTCGTCGCGATCGCCAGCCATCGCCGCTAAAGCCGACTCGACACCTTCTTCTCCGACTTTTTGCGCGATGCGTTTAACACCGCGGGCAAACAGACTGGCGGTGTAGCTGGACTTGGGGTCGGCATGCTGGCGACTGGCGATCACAGTTTCCAAATCAGTTAAAAAACTCAACGCCGGTGCGTTGCTCTTCGCATCATGCCAGCAGGTTTCAGTGCCGACATGGCAAGTTGGCCCGTCCGGTAACGCCAGTGCCAGCAAGCTGTCGCGATCGCAGTCGGCGCTTAAACTTTGCAGTTTTAAGAAATGGCCTGAGCTCTCGCCTTTGGTCCAGAGCCGGTTTTTACTGCGGCTGAAAAAAGTCACCCGGCCGGTTTGCAGCGTCACTGCCAGCGCTTCGCTGTTGGCAAAACCCTGCATCAGCACTTTGCCGGACACCGCATGCTGCACTATCAATGGCAGTAAACCGTCGGCCGGCCATTTTAATTGTTCCAGCTGGTCAGGCAGCGGCACATTCGCGTCTAACACAAAACTCATGGCCGGATCTCCACGTTGGCAGCGATTAAGGCTGATTTTAAATCTGGGATGGCAATAATGCCTTTGTGAAACACTGAAGCAGCGAGGGCGCCGTCGACGTCAGCGTCGCGAAATACATCAATAAAATGCTGCACAGCACCAGCGCCGCCGGAGGCAATCAATGGCACCTGGCAATACTGGCGCACTAACGACAGCTGCGCCAAATCATAGCCCTGGCGCACACCGTCCTGATTCATACAGTTCAGCACGATTTCGCCGGCACCGCGGCGCTGCACTTCTTCCACCCAGTCCAGTAATAACCAGCGGGTTTTCTGGCTGCGTGTTTCGTCGCCGGTGTATTGATAGACCTGATATTGGCCGGTGGTGGCGTCAAAATAACTGTCGATACCGACCACCACACACTGCTGGCCAAAAGCCGCGTTCAGTTCACTAATCAGTTCCGGTCGCGCCAGTGCCGGGCTATTGACCGAAATTTTGTCGGCGCCAAGTTCCAGAATTTTACCGGCATCCGCCACCGATTTTATGCCGCCGGCGACACAAAACGGGATATCGATGACTTCGGCAATTTTACGCACCCAGCTTTTATCGACGACACGGCCGTCGCTGGAGGCGGTGATATCGTAAAACACCAGCTCGTCGGCGCCCTCCAAGGCGTAACGGGCGGCGAGCGGCACTATGTCCCCGATGATTTCGTGGTTGCGAAATTGCACGCCCTTCACGACGACGCCATCGCGCACATCCAGACAAGGAATTAACCGTTTTGCCAGCATGCGATCGCCTCCTCAATGGTGAATTTACCTTCCAGCAGCGCACGGCCGAGGATCACGCCGGCGACCGGCGATGCTTGGTCAGCTTGCGCACGCAAACTGCGGATATGTTCCAAATTGCCAACACCACCGGACGCCTGCCAGGCGATGCCGGGGTACTTCGCCGCCAGTTCCTGATACAGCGCAACATTCGGCCCCTGTAAGGTGCCGTCGCGGCTGATGTCGGTACAAAGCACATGCCGTGCGCCGGCGTCCAGCATGCCATCAAGCACCTGTTCCAGCGTGACACCCGAGGCTTTGATCCAGCCATGGCTCGGCAGCGTTTTTTCGCCTTGTTCGTTGATGGATACATCGAGCGCCAGCACGATGCGTTCTCCACCATATTGCCGGAGCCACTGTTGCACCAGCGCGCTTTCGCGGATCGCGAGCGAACCAATTACCACACGGCTGGCCCCTGCTTCTAATAAAGTGACTAAATCGGCTTCGCTGCGCACACCACCGCCGACTTGCACCGGCAGCGGGCTTTGTTGCATTAGTTCGCGCAGCAATGCGGTCTGGCGCTTGCTGGCATCTTTGGCGCCGGACAAATCCACCAGATGTAACACACCGGCGCCGGCCGCAGCATAACGATCGCGCAGTTCAAACGGGGTTTGGCTGTAGTGGGTGGTCTGGTCATAACTGCCCTGATACAGGCGCACGGTCTGACCATCAATTAAATCTATTGCCGGGATTATCATGGTTGTTCCTGTACTCAGTCTGGCGCACGCAGCGTTTGCGCGTCCAGCTGTAAGAAATTCTGCAAAAGGCGGGCGCCGACTTTGCCGGAGCGCTCCGGGTGAAACTGCATGCCAAGGAAATTGCGCCGGCCAATCACGGCGGCAAAATGGCTGCCGTAGTCACAGCTGGCGAGCATATAAGGCGAGGGCTGCACGGCAAAACTATGCACAAAATAAACGTAGTCGGCTGCTGTGATGCCCTGCAGCAGCGGGTGCGTTGGGCTTGCTACCTGTAAGGTATTCCAGCCCATATGCGGCAGACGCAGGCCTTTGGCTTCAAGCGGTGCGACCTGACCCGGAATTAACCCGAGGCAAGTGACATCCCCTTCGGCCGAGTGTTCAGTCAGCAGCTGCATCCCCAGACAGATGCCGAGCACGGGCTGCGTCAATTGCTGTAAGGTGCTGCGCAAGCCCTTGCTGTCAATATTGGCCATTGCTTGTTTTGCCGTGCCCACACCAGGAATAATGACTTTGTCTGCGGCGCGGATCACAGCCGGATCAGCACTGATCTGCACCTCTGCTCCCAGGCGTTGCAGTGCGCAAAACACTGATGTGATATTGGCGCAGCCGGTGTCGACAATCACCAGCTGGGGTTTGTTTGCTTGCAAAGTCATGTCAGAGCACACCTTTACTGCTTGGCAGCGCATCGCCGGATTTTAAAATCGCCTGACCCAAAGCCCGGCCAAAGGCTTTAAATAAACCTTCCACCATGTGGTGTTTATTGCCTGGACTTACCGACAAATGCAAAGTCATTAACATGGCATCGCACAGGCTGTGGAAAAAGTGTTCAACCATTTCCAGATTGAGCTCACCCACTTTGCCCTCGCCAAGTGCAGCGTCAAATTTCAGCAGCGGCCGGCCCGATAAATCCAGCACGGCTTCAGCGCGGCATTCGTCCATCGGCAGTACAAAACCAAAGCGGTTGATGCCACGTTTGTCGCCGATGGCTTGTTTTAGCGCCTGACCGAGTGCCAGCGCGGCATCTTCCACGCTGTGGTGGTCGTCGATGTGTAAATCGCCGGTCACGGACAGCTGCAGCGAAAAACCGCCGTGGGTGGCAATCTGGTCGAGCATATGGTCAAAAAAGCCAATGCCGGTGCTGATTTGATTGCCGCCTTTACGGTCTAAATCGAGCTGCACGCTGATGTCGGTTTCCCGGGTCGTGCGGCGCACTGAACCGATGCGACCGCGGCTTAACAGCTGACGGGTGATTTCGGCCCAGCCCAGTGTGGCGCGGTCGTAGCGAAACGACGGCAAGCCCATATTTTCGGCCAGCTGCACATCAGTCAGGCGGTCGCCAATCACATAAGAGCGGGTAAAATCGATGCGGCCTTGCTGCAGATAATCTTTGACCAGGCCGAGCTTTGGTTTACGGCAGCTGCAGTTATCGCGCTCAAAGTGCGGGCAAATCAGCACGTCGTCAAAGCGGATGCCTTGTGACTCAAGCAACTGCATCATTTTTGCGTGCGGTGCATCAAAAGTCGGGCGTGGGAAACTGTCGGTCCCCAGGCCGTCCTGATTGGTCACCATCACCAAGCGAAAACCGGCATCCTGCAATTTTAACAGAGCGGGCACCAGACCTGGCTCGTAAGCCAGTTTTTCCAAGGAATCCAACTGCTTATCAATCGGAGGTTCTTCCACCATAGTGCCGTCACGGTCGATAAATAAAATAGGCTGTCCGGCCATTATTGTTCCCCTGCGATGCCTGAAGCTGCGCCTGATTGCGCACAAAAAGTGGTGATTGCTTGTTCCAGTAGCGCCATTTCTGCCTGGCTGCCGATCGACACCCGTACAACTTGCGGGCAGCCTAAGCGCTCTAAACCAAGCTGACTGGATTGGTTGCGGATCAAAATCCCTTGCGACGCGATACCGCTGACCCAGGCCGCTGCGTCGTCGACGCCAAGCAGTACATAGTTGGCGTTGGAGTTAAACACGCGGCGCACCTGCGGTAACTCGCTTGCAAACTGGCAAAAAGCTACGCGCAGCGCGTTGATGGTTTGGACGCTTTTGCGCATCTGTTGCTGGCCAGCAGCGGACAGGGCCTGAGTCGCAATCTCGGCGACCGGCGCAGCGATAGGGTAAGGCGCAATCATTTTTTTCAGCGCGCCAATGACATCAGGGGTTGCCAGCGTAAAGCCACAACGTAAACCAGCCAGTGCAAAGGCTTTGGATAGCGTGCGTAAGATCACTAAATTGGGATACTGCGCCAGCAGATCCACTGTCGAGGCTGCTGGCACAAATTCAATATAGGCTTCGTCTACCACCACCAAAGCGCTGTCTCGGTAGAACTCCAAGAGTTCGATGATTTGCTCGCGGGGAATTAAATCACCGGTTGGATTATTCGGACTGCAGATAAATACCAGCTTGGTTTGCTTGCTTTGTTTGATGGCCGGCAAGTCCAGCGTCAGCTCTGCAGTAAGTGGCACCACAGTGCGGCCGACCTGATTGCTTTGCGCACTGATGGCATACATGCCATAGGTTGGTGGGCAAATGACGATATTATCTACACCCGGCTCACAGAAGCTGCGAATGAGCAGCTCAATGCCTTCGTCGGCACCACGACTCACCAGTACTTGTTCCGGTGCGAGGCCAGCATAGCTGGCGTACGCGGCGATTAATGCCGGTGGCTGACAATCCGGATAGCGGTTAAAACTGCCGGTTAACTGATACTCCGGCGCTAAAGCATTTTCGTTGGCGTTCAGCCAGACCGAACCGCCGGACATCGACAACCGCGCTGAGGCATATGGCACCAGCGCTTTGACGCTGTCGCGGGCTAAATTACTGATACTGCTCATTTTAATTTCTCTGACGGAATAGGGGCGAATTCATCTTGCTGTTGCAGCTTTTTGCTCAGGCTTTTCAGTCGCAAACTGACGGCATTGGCATGGGCGTTTAAACTCTCGGCGGTCGCCAGCGTCACAATGGCCGGGCCAATTGCCTGCAGACCTTTGCTGCTGAGCGTCTGCACTGTGTAACGCCGGTAAAAATCAAGCAAAGACAAACTGCTGTGATTACGGCTGTAGCCGTAAGTTGGCAGGACGTGGTTAGTACCGCTGGCGTAATCACCGGCTGATTCTGGTGTCCAAGGGCCGACAAAAATGCTGGCGGCATTTTTCAGTTGTGGTAGTAATTTGTCGTCCTGAGCTGTTTGAATGATAAGGTGCTCAGGCGCATATTGGTTTGAAACCAAAGCTGCCTGTGCTAAATCCTCGACCAAAATGAAACGACTGTGATCCAGCGCTTTTTTTGCGATGATGGCCCGCGGCAGTGCCAATAACTGATCTTCCAGCTTCGCCATCGTGTCTTTCAGAAGCTTCTCACTGGGGCTTATCAGCACGACTTGTGAATCCATGCCGTGCTCGGCTTGCGACAACAAATCCGCAGCCACAAAGGCCGGATCTGCGGTTTCGTCTGCAATCACCAGTACTTCAGAGGGGCCGGCCGGCATATCAATGGCAGCCCCCTGTGCATCCCGTGCTACTTGTTGCTTGGCTTCGGTGACAAAACGATTACCAGGGCCAAAAATCTTGTCGACTTTGGCAATAGAGACTGTGCCATAAGCCAGTGCAGCAATGGCCTGAGCACCGCCGATGGTGTAAATCTCACGGATACCACAGAGCTGGGCAGCATAAACAATCTCTGGCGCGATATCAGAAGCCAATGGCGCACCAGGGGGTGTTACCAGCACCACACGCCGGCAGCCGGCTAATTGTGCCGGCACGCCCAGCATCAATACTGTCGATGGCAGCGGCGCACTACCGCCGGGAATGTATAAGCCGACAGCGTCCAGCGCGGCATACTTCAGCTCACAAACCACACCCGGCGTGGTCTCGACCAGCAGGTCCTGTGGTTTTTGCGCGTCGTGGAATTTACGGATGTTGCTATAGGCCAGTTCAATGGCGCTGCGGCGCTCGTCGGTCAGTTTGCCTAATAACAACTGCTGCTGCACCAGGCTGAGCTCCAGTGCATTGTTGTCGATGTTGTCGAATTTTTGGCTGTAAAACTTTAATGCTTTGTCGCCGGTGTTACGCACCGCTTTGATAATGCTGGCGACTTGCTCCGGTAACTCTTCGGCATTTTTTAGTTTGGGCCGGCTCAACACTCGGTTTTTGCCGGCATCGTCCAGTTCGGCCCAACGGCTGATACGGATCTCGAGCATGATTTACTCCATCATTTTTTCGATCGGTAACACCAGTATAGAACTGGCGCCCAGCGCCTTGAGCTGTTCCATCGTTTCCCAGAATAAAGTTTCGCTGCTGACCACGTGTAAGGCGACTAAGTCTTCGTTGCCAGCCAGTGGCAATAAAGTTGGATTTTCCGCGCCTGGCAGCAGGGCAATCACATCGGCGAGGCGAGCGCGTGGCGCGTGTAGCATGATGTATTTGCTCTCGTTTGCCTGCATCACACCCTGGATACGTGGCATCAATTTTTTGATGAGTTTCAGCTGTTTGTCGTCATTGAGGTCACGGCGCTGGATCAGCACGGCTTTGGAGCGGTAAATCACTTCGACTTCTTTTAAGCCATTGGCTTCGAGTGTGGCGCCGGTTGAGACCAAATCACAAATCGCATCAGCAAGGCCGGCACGGGGGGCTACTTCAACGGAGCCTTTTAAGTTCACAATACGGCAATTGACGCCATTTTGTTTCAGGTACCGGTTCAGTAAACGCGGATAAGTCGTTGCGATAGTGCGGCCTTGCAGATCCTGGATCGACTGGTAATTTTCTTCCTGCGGTACGGCAATCGATAAACGGCAGCCACCGAAATCCAGCCGCGCTAATACGGTGTAGTCATAGCTTTCGTTGTCGAGCTGGCGCTGCAGCGACATTTCTTCCAGTACGTTTTCGCCGACAATACCCAAATCACAGACACCGTCCATCACCAGACCAGGAATGTCGTCGTCACGTACCCGCAATAAATCGATGTCCATATTCTCGACATGCGCAATCAGCCGTTGTTCGCGCAGATTGATTTTCAGGCCGCAGCTGGTCAGTAGCGCCTGGGTGTCTTGTGACAGACGACCAGATTTTTGCATGGCGATACGCAGTTTTTTGCTTTCGATTAACGCGGACATCGGTATTTCCTCTGATTTAAACTCTAAAAACAACAACCCCGGATCTCTCCGGGGCTGTTGTTGAACACTGTGCACACCGGAGCTATCAATCATAGCCACCGGCCTCTGCGGCATGGCTATGCGAGTGGATGATGATGATGGTGCAGTGCGGTCATGAATAACATACTGTATTAGTTCCGGCGTCAGACGCTGTGGTCTGGTGACGTTTAGTTGTATACAACTTAAAGTTTTTTTTTCATATCTGCAAGCACTGAACGTAAGAAAATGATGTTGGGTTGTTAGTTTGTGATTGGTTTAAATGATTGAATTATATAATTATTATGTTTTTCTATGACAGTCAAAGGGTAAAAAATTAAAATTTGAAGTTCGAACCAGATTTAAAAAGTGCTTAAAAAATAAGCAAGATGTATAGTTTGTTTGTGTGTCGCCATGCGACACATCCTGCTTCAGTCCTGTGGTAACCGGCCGATAGCAGCAGTAACAGCCGGGGTTCCCGCTGCATATTCTGACGAGGATTTAAGATGGATGCGATTTTCCCTTATCTGGTGCGCCGTACAACGGCAGCAGAGCCGTCGCAACGATTGATTGAACCTGTGACGAAATACACCCGCTTCAGTCCGGACGAGCATGGCCATCATCATGAAATCTGGCAATACCGCATCAGCGAGCGCCACCAGCAATCGCGGCAGCAGCAACATCCACAACAGCAACCCGAACAACAGCCGCAGCAGGCGGAACCGGCCGAACCAGAATACTTACCAACCAGTCACGCGGTGACACCGGAAGCTGAGCAACATGCCGACGCGGATGGTCATCTGGATATTTATGTCTAATGGGCCTGACCCAACGCGAAGTGTTTGGACCCCATCCATTGGCTTTGGCATAATGCCGCTTTTCCGTGAATCCCCGGAGTTTGTGTGTTCACTGCCTTGTTGTTGCCCAATATAAGCTTCGCGCTGATGCATCCGGTTCACGGAGTTACTGATGCAGGCTGAGGTCAAAGCAGCCTTTGGCCCGGGGGGCGCGCTGGAAAAAGCCATTAGTGGTTTTCGTTCACGTGGGGCGCAACTGGAAATGGCCAGTGCGGTCTGTGACAGCATTCGGGATGGCAAGGCCTTAGTGGTCGAAGCAGGCACCGGCACCGGTAAAACCTATGCTTATTTAGTGCCGGCGCTACTGAGTGGCAAAAAAGTGATTTTGTCGACCGGTACCAAAAACCTGCAGGAACAGCTGTATTTACGCGATCTACCACGTATTCAGTCTGCCTTGGCGCAGCCGGTGGCAACCGCATTACTAAAAGGCCGCAGCAACTATTTATGCACGTTCCGCCTGACCCAGCATTATCAACATGTGCCGGTGCAAGATGACGCACTGATCCAGGATTTAAGTCTGATAAAAAAATGGTCGAATGAGACGCAGAGCGGCGATATTGGCGAATTAACTTATATTGCCGAAGATTCTAAAGCGCTGCCTTATGTCACGAGCACCACCGACAATTGCCTGGGTAAAGATTGTCCGGATTATGAAGAGTGTTACTTACTCAAAGCGCGCAAAAAGGCGATGAATGCCGATTTGGTGGTGGTGAACCATCATCTGTTTTTCGCCGACATGGCATTAAAAGACACTGGTTTTGGCGAATTGCTGCCGAGCATGGATGTGGTGATTTTCGATGAAGCGCACCAAATTCCTGATATCGCCAGCGATTATTTTGGCGAAACCTTCTCCAGTTCAGTGCTGTTAGATCTGTGCCGGGATATCGAAATTGCCTGTAAAACCGAGTTGCGCGACCATCCGCAGCTGGCAAAAACTGCCGAAAAGCTGGCCAGCCTGACCAAAGACTGGCGTTTGCTGTTGCCGGAAGATCCGCAAAAAGGCAACTGGCGTGAACTGTTTCAAAAATCAGAACAAAAAGTGGCGTTAAGCCGCATCAGCGACGTGATGCAAATGTTGTATCAGGTACTCAAAGGCAGTCTGGGCCGGTCGGATTTGGTCGACAGTTGTTATGAACGACTGGCATTACTGCGCAACCGGCTGGAAAAATTACTCGATGTCGATAAAACCGGCATTAGTTTCTGGTTTGACACCAGTAAACGTCATATCAGCCTGCATTACACGCCGTTGTCGATTGCCGATAAGTTCCAGGAACTGGTGTTTGCCCAGCCACGTTGTTGGGTGTTTACCTCAGCAACTTTGTCGGTTGACGGTGGTTTTGATCATTTCACCCGCCAGATGGGGTTAGGCGCGGCGCGCACGCTGCAGCTCGATAGCCCATTTGATTATCCCAATCAGGCGATGTTACTGGTACCGCGTTATTTGCCGGAACCGACCGATGCCAAAATGGCACAGGCGTTATTGCAGCTGGCAGTGCCGTTGATTGAAGCCAATGAAGGCCGCTGTTTTTTCCTGTTTACCAGCCATCGGATGCTGCAATGGATGGCGCAGCAGCTGCCGGACTATATCCGTCTGCCGGTATTAGTGCAGGGCAGTACCAGCAAACGCGTATTACTGGAGCAGTTTGTTCAGCTCAAACACGCGGTGTTGCTGGGCACTGGCTCGTTTTGGGAAGGGGTCGATGTGCGTGGTGACACGCTGAGCCTCGTCATTATCGATAAATTGCCGTTTGCCTCGCCGGATGAACCGCTGCTGCAGGCGCGCAGTGAGGATGCGCGGCTGGCCGGACAAGATCCTTTTGCTGTCGTGCAGCTGCCGCAAGCTGTTATCACGTTAAAACAAGGCGTTGGCCGGCTGATTCGCGACGTATCTGACCGCGGTGTGTTGGTGATCGCCGACAACCGGTTGGTCAGCCGGCCTTATGGCGAAGTGTTTTTAAAATCGCTGCCGCCGATGCGGCGCAGCCGCAGCCCGCAAGCTGCAATCGAATTCTTAACGGCGATCCACGCAAAAAGTGGATCTGAACCGTCCAAAGCATAACAGGAGCTTAATGTGAAATTACTGGCGCTGGATACCTCCACTGAAGCCTGTTCGGTGGCGCTGCAATATGAAGGGCACAAGCTGACACTGGATGAAGTCTGTCCGCAGCAACATAGCAAACGAATTCTACCGATGGTGCAGCAGGTATTAGCTGAGTCAGGCCTTGGGCTCAATCAGCTCGACGGCATTGTGTTTGGCCGTGGTCCCGGCAGTTTTACCGGGGTGCGGATCGGCGTTGGTGTAACCCAGGGGCTGGCCTTTGGCGCTGATTTGCCGGTGTTTGGCGTCTCGACTTTGCAGGCTATGGCACAGGCTGCGGTCCGCTTGCATCAGGCGAAGCAAGTCATTGCGGCCATTGATGCCAGGATGGCGGAAGTTTATCTGGCGCCTTATCAGCAGGACGTTAATGGGCTGATGCAGCCGGTTGCTGACGAACTGGCGCGCAAACCGGCGGATTTGCCGCCATTGACTCTGGCCGGCGACATCTGGGCAGTTGGTACCGGCCTTGTCACTTATCGCGACGCTTTTTTGCACTGGGCCGCCGGCACACAGTTTTCGATCAGTGAGCAGGTATTATTGCCCTCTGCACAGGACATGCTGACACTGGCTATTCCAGCCTGGCAACAACAGTGGTTTGTGGCGGCAGAACTGGCCGAACCTGTGTATGTGCGTGATGAAGTGACCTGGCAAAAACTGCCCGGGCGCTAAGCGGGTTTCATGTTGCCAAAACGATAAAAAGCGGCAAATTTTTGCCGCTTTTTATCGTGCTGTAAGCCTTGCCGGACAAGGCCTGCAGCCATTTTTACCGAAGGCTTGGCAACGAACATTTTCTGGTTATAATGCCAGATAATAGTGTGTGTTTTTCAGCCGGAACTTTTTTATGTCTGTGACGTTCAGTCAGGATCTCAACCGCACCAATGGCCTGCGTCAGGTCAATGGCGGCGTGGGCCCGCGCGCACTGAAAGATGCCACACAAAGCCCGTCGCAAAGTCCGCAAAACGCCACGCCGCAAGGGCAGGGGGTTAAAAGTTCGGCTGAAGTGATGGCGCTGCTCGACACAGAGCAATTAAATCGCGCCAGCTATGACGCACCAGATCAACGTCAGCAAAAAGCCATCTCAGCCTATCAGTCGTTTGCCAGTCAGGATAAACGCGAGCAACTGCAGCAAATGTTTGCGGTTGATGTTTACGCCTGAGCCGGCCTGCCGGTTGATTTTATTTTCCCTGTGATCTCCATTTTAGCTTTTTAGCACCTGCATCAATCCAAGTGAGTCTGTCTGTCGTAACTGATCTCAACTATCAATGACGAGATTTGTTATGCAGGCGCAGTCTGTTTGTTTAATTACCGGCGCAAGTTCTGGCCTTGGCCGGTCGCTGGCGTTGCAGTTTGCCCGCAGCGGCTGGCAGGTCGTCGCTTTAGCGCGCAGTCAGGTGCTGCTGGAACAGTTGCGATTGGAACATGCCGCTATAGATATTCTGCCGGTCGATCTAACCGACAGCGCACAGCTGAGTGCTGCGACAGCAGAGTTATCGGCCCGTTATGGCCGGCTCGATCAAATCATTCTGAACGCCGGCACTTGCGAGTATGTCGATGCTGAAGATTTAAATCTTGCAGCATTTGAACGCACATTGAACCTCAATGTGCTGGCCGTGGTGGCTTGTACCAAAGCCTGGTTGCCGTTATTGCAGCGCAGCAGCACCCCGCGGCTGGCCATTGTCAGCAGTCTGGCGCATCTCTTCCCTTTTGGCCGCGCTGAAGCTTATGGCGCCAGTAAAGCTGCCATTAGTTATTTCACCGATAGTTTACGCGTCGATTTGGCCCACACACCCATTCAGGTCTGTCTGGTTGAACCGGGGTTTGTCGACACGCCGCTGACGCAAAAAAATGATTTCCCGATGCCGTTTTTACTCAGCAGTGCTGATGCTGCCATCCGGATATATCGCGCATTGGCGCTCGGCAGCTTGCGATTGCAGTTCCCGCGCCGGCTGACCTGGAGTCTGAAGCTGTTGAATCTGCTGCCATATCGGCTGCGGCAACAGCTGGCGGCGCGGATGGCGCGTCAGGCGCAAAATAATGCACGCGCAGGGTCTCCATCATGAACAGCGTTTTACAGCCATGGTTCAAGGCCGAAAACCCAGGATGGCGCCAGTTGCTGCTGTTTAAAGCCGGCTGGTTTGGTCTGGTGCTGCAGCCGGTTTATAGCGCAGCAATAGTGCTGATGTTGCTGCTCTGGGGGGTGGGGCAGCTGAAACCGGCACAGCGTCTGACTTTATTCACGTTATGGGGCTCGGGCTTGCTGCTCGATACGCTGCTGCTGGTGAGCGGTGTTTTTCAGTTTGATTCGGTCTGGCTGCCATTTTGGCTGGTGCTGCTGTGGGGCTGGTTCAGCCTGTTCTGGCTGCAGGTGTTTTCGCCTTTTTTACAGCGTTCGCTAGCGGTGGCGTTATTCGGACTCATCGGTGGCCCGATGGCGTATTGGGGCGGCGCGCAGCTCAGTCATAGTTTGCAGATCATGGCAGAGACTGAGTTCTGGCTGATTATGGCGCCCGCCTGGGCAGCATTGTTGTTATGGGCCCGCCATGCAGAGCTTTGGTGGTGGCAACGGCTGAAAGGAGGTATTGATGCGCATCTTTAGTTTGATGACGGCGGGCGTATTGAGCGTTTTGTTGTCGTTGCCACTGCAAGCGAATGAAGCGCCACCTGCCGCAGCTCTCAAAACGGTCGGCGAAGGCCAGTTCAGTTATTTGTTCTGGGATTTGTATCAGGCACGGCTGGCAACCAGCGACGGCCAGTTTTTCAGCTATCAACAGAACAAACCGCTGTTGCTGGAGCTGACTTACCAACGTGACATCAGCAAAGCCGACTTTGTCGAAGCGACGCTGGATCAATGGAAAGCGCAACAGGGGAGCCTGCAGCAACGCCATCGCGATTGGGCCGCGCAGCTGGACATGCTGTGGCGTGACGTGAAAAAAGGCGATCGGCTGGCCTGTTTGCTGCGCGCTGACGGTCTGGTCGAATTCAGCTTTAACGGCCAAGCGCTTGGCGTGTTAGACGATCCTGCCTTCGGTGCAGAGTTTCTGGATATCTGGCTCGGGGAAAAAACCACCGCGCCCAAGCTACGTATTGCATTGCTGGGACAAAACAAAAACGGCAGCTGAGGCTGCCGTTTTTTGTTCAGTCGATATTGATTACTTTTTTTCAATAAAATTCAGCAGCTTGCTGGCAATGGCTGTGTTGTCCTGAAAGCCGGCAAATTGCTGTGCGTCTTTGCCATAGGCCAGTACCGGCACATCGATGGCCGTGTGGGCGCCGCTGGTCCAGCCGGTGTTGGAGTATTTATCGATGAGTTTTTTCACCTGTTTGGCTAAAGGCTCAAGTAAATCCGCTTCGGCTTCCAACACATCCACTTCTTTGCTCCAGTCTTTGTTTGCATAAACTGGCGCCAGTTGGTTGATTTGCTGGCTGAGTGTCTGCCATTCGCTGTCCGTTAATTTCAGACCGGTTTGCGCGGCCCAGACTTGTTGTTGCTCGGCCACCTTGGCTTTGACCAGTGATTTGGCCAGTACCGGGCCTGTTTGTTTCACTGCTTTAATCACATCTCGGTTCCAGGCGTAAATGCCGTTGGCGCCGAGTGACAAACCGCCGGTTTCGTGGTCGGCGGTGATCACTAACAAGGTATCCGGGTTAGCGTCGACAAAGGCTTTGGCTGCTTTGATGGCATTGCCGAAATCGTGCATTTCTGCCATCGCACAGGCTACATCGTTGGCATGCCCACACCAGTCAATCTGACTGCCTTCGATCATCACGACAAAACCTTTGTCTGAACTATTCAGCAACTTCAGCGCTTTTTCCGTCATCTGCACCAGCGGTTGTTGCACCGGATTGTCCAGTGTACTTGGGAAACCAACCGGGGCTAATAAAGCCAGCGCGGGTAAAGATTTGATGTTGTTAAAGTTCTGCCAGCTGTTGGAATATTGATAACCTGCCTGTTTAAACTGCTTAGCCAGATTGCGATCTTTGCGTTCAAAATAGCTGATACCACCGCCAAACATTAAATCTGCGACAAATTTGCCATCGACTTTATTATCAAAATAATCGTTGGCAATTTCGTCATAGGCTTTGCGGGTTTTGTTGTGGGCAATAAAGGCTGCCGGCGTGGCGTGGTTGATTTGTGCCGTGGCCACAACGCCGGTTAATTTGCCCTGATGCTTGGCAATTTCCAGCATGGTAGTCAGTTTATTGTGATCGTGGTCAACGGCTATAGCGCCGTTGTAGCTTTTATGCCGGGTCGACAGCGCCGTTGCGCCGGCGGCAGAATCGGTGACAATAGTGTCATCGTCCGGATAAGTGGTGGCAACACCAACCCACAGTTCGTCAAAAATGGTGGCTTCAACAGCTTTGGTCGCCGGGTCGTCCATGTAGTAGCGGTATGCAGACAAATACGCCGGGCCCATGCCGTCGCCAATCATATAAATGATGTTTTTCGGAGCAGCCATTGCTGATGCAGGCAACAGAGCGGCCAGCACCGCCAGAGAAATTTTTGTCATATCAGTCCGCCAGAAGTTGGGAGATTAAAATCAGCAATTGCTGAAGCAGCGCTATTGTAGGGGCGCAGCACGGGTTCAGACAACAACTGCGATTAGTGTGAGCTTGCCTGCGGTAGATGACAAATTCATGACCCGGAAGAACTTTATCGCCGCTCTTGCGTGCGGCTAGGCTCTGACTTATTGTGCTAAGACAAAAATATTTGCTGCAGTGCAACTTTGCGGGTAGTGGTTTGGTCGAATTCAGGCCGGTTCCTGCAAATGGTCCACAATCAAATGGTGAAATGTTTGCAAAAGCGGCAATAGAGGTGCTCAGCGCGCACTGAGCAGTGGTCGTAGTGTACTGCAGCATGTTGCAGTGTCTTCACAGGTTCTGACGTCGTATGAAACTTATCCCAATCCTATTCAGTTCATTACTCGTGCTGGGGGGCTGTGCCAGTTACCCGGAACCGGTGCGGGTGGCCGACGAAACCACCCTGGTCAGTTTTCCGGCGACAGTCAAAGCCGGCCTGACCCAAGGCCCGGCGCGCTGGAGCGGTGTTATCGCTAAAGTACAAAATAACAGCCAGGACACCCGGCTTGAAATCGTTTATTTCCCCAGCGGCACACATGGCCGGCCTTTAACCGATAAAGAAACGGAAGGCCGGTTTGTTGCTTACGCTAAAGGCTTTTTAGATCCGGTAGTTTATCAACCCGGCAAACAAGTCACTGTCCTCGGTCAACTCGCCCCGTTTGAAGCCGGTAAAGTCGACCAATTTGTGTATAGTTACCCGGTGATCAAGGCGTCAGCGGTGTATTTATGGCCAAAACAACAGGAAACTACCCGGGTTGAAGTTGAACCCTGGCCGTTGTGGCGTGGACCTTATCCGTATTGGGGCTATGGCCCGGCTATGCGGATCAGAACAACAATTCCAACAGGTGCAACTCCAACACAAGGCCCGGCAGATGTACAACAACCCAGTTCGCAACAGCGTTAAATCAGTTTTATTTGCATTGTGCTGCGCCGTCGCGCAGGCCAAAGCGGCAGTGCCGGCTGGCTTACAGCAGTGGATTGATGCACCACAACGCAGTGCTGAGAATAAAGCCCGGGACCAATACCGTCATCCGGCGGAAACACTAGGCTTTTTTGGCCTGCAGCCAGAAATGAAAGTGCTGGAAATATGGCCGGCACGTGGCTGGTACACCGAAATCCTAGCGCCTTATCTCAAAGAACGCGGCGAACTGACTATTGCCAATTTCCGTCATAATGATGGCACGCTGGAAGATGATAAAAAAATCTTCTGGGCCAAGCTGTCGGCACGGCTCGACGCAGACATCCGAAAAAATCCGCAGCATTTTGGCAAAGTGAAATCACTGGAATTTGACCCGCCGGCCATGATGCAGCTGGGACAAGTCAATTATTACGACATGGTACTGAGTTTTCGCAATTCACATGTCTGGAATGAAGCCGGTTATTTGCTTGATGTGTACCGTGCTTTGTTTGATGCGTTAAAACCGGGTGGAACCTTGGGGCTGGTAGAACACCGCTCTAGTCGGTTGTCGGAGATTTCGAGCCGGGCTGGAGAGGGGTATCTTGATGAATATTATGTGATTTCTGTTGCGCAGCAAGCCGGTTTTGTATTGGCCGAACGTTCTGAGATCAACGCCAATCCACTCGATACGAAAAATTATCCGAAAGGGGTTTATGCATTGCCACCTACGCTGGCGATGGGTGAACAAGACAAAGCGCGGTATCTGGCGATTGGCGAAAGCGATCGCATGACGCTGCGTTTTATTAAACCGCAGCCGACAGCTCAGTAACGCAAATTGGCATTGATCACGCCTGTTGCTGTCGAATTTAAGCTGCCGTCTGGCCTGACATTGGCCGGGTGGTGTTCAGCCCCGCAGTTGCCGTCGCAACCGGTATTGTGTCTGCACGGCTGGCTGGATAATGCTAACTCGTTTTTACCGTTGGCACCGGCATTGCCAGAATTGCCGCTGTTGGCGCTGGATCTGGCCGGACATGGACATAGCAGTCACCGCAGCGCCGATGCCCACTATTATCTTTTTGATTATGTAGCGGATATTGCAACTTTATGCCGGCAACAAGGCTGGCAGCAGCTGACAATCATCGGTCACTCGATGGGCGGCATGGTTGCCACAGTATTGGCGGCGAGCTTTCCGGAGCTGGTCGGCCGGCTGGTGCTGATAGACAGTTTGGGCCTGATGACCACAGCAGCGACCGACACCGCCACGCAGCTGCGTAAAGCCGTCATTTCCCGCCTGCAGAGCCATCAAAAAATAAAACCGCAATATGGCACCTTGCACGACGCAGCCAAGGCGCGCCAGCAACAAAGTGACTTTGACTTCGCTACAGCGCTGTTACTGACTGAACGTGGTTGTGAACCGACTGCGGCCGGTTTTAGCTGGCGCACCGATATTAAATTACGTGAAGTGTCGGCATTTCGTATGTGCGAGGCGCAGGCGCATGCAGTGATCTGCACGCTACAATGTCCGGTATTAGCATTAATGTCGGCGCAAAGCCCGGTTGAGATCCGCCAGGCGATACAACAATTTCAGGCCGATTATCCGCAGCTTGAGCTGGTGCAGTGTCCTGGCGGTCATCATTTACATATGACGGATGCAGTTTTTTGCGCAAACGAGATCCGACGCTTTTTTTCAACAATGCAAGTATCTATTGAGCAATAGGCTGTGCAGATTGTCGACAATACATAGACTGACGGCTAATTGTATATCAGAAAAATTTGTGGGATGATTGAAGATTAGAGTAAAAACTCAGAAGTCGCTGCCGGTTGTAAATATGCTGCTGATTATTTGCATAACCCGGTGAACATACCTATAAAAACAAATAGAAAAATGACGAGGAGACGAAGGTGGAGAAAGTCTGGTTAAAGCGTTACCCGCCTGGCGTACCGGCAGAAATCAATGCCGATCACTACAGTTCATTAGTGGATATCTTTGAACAATCCATTGCCACTTATGCTGACCGTACTGCTTATATCAATATGGGCAAATCCATCACCTACCGGGAGTTGGACCAGCACAGTCAAGCCTTTGCCGCCTACCTGCAAAAGCTGGGGCTGAAACAGGGCGATGCGGTCGCCCTCATGATGCCCAACCTGCTGCAGTACCCGGTTGTACTATTAGGGGTGTTGCGTGCTGGCTGTACCGTCGTCAACGTCAATCCATTGTATACGCCGCGGGAATTACAGCATCAGCTGAATGACTCGCAGGCCAAAGCCATTGTTATTGTGGAAAATTTTGCCCACACATTGGCAGACATTCGGGCCAATGTGAAACTGGACCACATTATTCTGACCAAAATGGGCGATATGCTGGGCCTGCTCAAAGGCAGCATCGTTAATTTCGTGGTCAAAAACGTCAAAAAAATGATCCCGGCGTATCAGTTACCCGGCGCTATCCATTACAAGCAACTGATGGCAGAAGCGCAGGGGCTGACTTACCACAAACCGGAAGTGGTTGGTGAAGATCTGGCGTTCCTGCAATACACCGGTGGCACCACGGGCGTGTCCAAAGGCGCCATGCTGACGCACCGCAACATGGTGGCGAACCTGGAACAGGTGGCCGGATGTATCGGGCCGATTTTAAGCCCTGGCAAAGAGTTTATTGTCACGGCGCTGCCGCTGTATCACATCTTTGCGCTGACCGCGAACTGCCTGACATTTATGAAATATGGCGGTACTAACCTGCTCATCACGAACCCGCGTGATATGCCTAACTTTGTCAAAGAGCTGAGCAAATATCCGTTCACAGCAATCACCGGCGTCAATACGTTATTTAACGGCCTGTTGAATTGCCCGGGTTTTGCTGAGCTTGATTTCAGCAAGCTGAAATTGTCATTAGGCGGTGGCATGGCAGTGCAAAAGCCGGTCGCCGAACGCTGGCAGAAAGTGACAAAAACCCGGTTAGTGGAAGGGTATGGTTTGACTGAATGTGCGCCGCTGGTCACCGTCAGCCCATTTGATTTAGATGGTTTTAACGGCAGTATCGGTTTACCGGCACCGTCCACCCATATCAAATTGATTGATGATAACGGTGCAGAAGTGGCACCGGGTGAAGCCGGTGAAATGCTGGTGCAAGGCCCACAAGTGATGCGTGGTTATCTGAACCGGCCGGATGAAACCGACAAAGTACTGAAAGATGGCTGGCTTTATACCGGCGATATCGCGCGGATGGATGAGCAAGGTTTCTTTTATATTGTTGACCGGAAAAAAGACATGATTCTGGTGTCAGGCTTTAACGTCTATCCCAATGAAATTGAAGAAGTCGTGGCGATGAACGAAAAAGTACTGGAAGTGGCCGCAGTCGGCGTGCCAAATGAAGCGACCGGTGAAGCAGTGAAGATTTTTGTCGTGAAAAAAGACCAAAGTTTGACCGATCAGGAACTGATCGCACACTGCAAAGAACGTTTAACAGGTTATAAAGTACCGAAGCTGGTAGAATTCCGCACAGAGTTGCCCAAAACCAATGTGGGTAAAATTTTGCGTCGGGAATTAAAAGGCTGATCATCAGCTGAGAAAAACCGCCGGCAGGCGGTTTTTTTTACAGCATTCTGCGCAGGCGCATGTTTGCTCGCTGGCGTGAAGTGCTGTGTTGTACTGAAGGATAACACCATGAATTATCAAATGCTGACTGAGGATGCTGCGCTTGCGGCTTATTGCAGCAAGGCCGCGCAAGCCGCTTATCTGGCGCTTGATACTGAGTTTATCCGCACCAATACTTTGCTGCCAAAACTCGGCCTTATCCAGCTCAACGACGGCAACAGCATCGTGTTAGTCGATCCGTTGTGTATCAAAGATTGGCAGCCGTTAGTTGCCTTATTAGCCAATCCGGCAGTGCTGAAACTGGTGCATTCCTGTACTGAAGACTTAGAAGCGCTGGCTTCGGTTGGTATTGAACAAATCACGCCACTGCTGGATACCCAGCTGGCAGCGGAAATTATCGGTTGGGGCGGCAGTATGGGCTATGCACGGCTGGTTGAGCAGATGCTGGGTGTGACTGTCGATAAAACTGAATCCCGCACCGATTGGCTGGCACGGCCACTGGCGCCGACACAGTTGCAATACGCGGCCAACGATGTCGTATATTTATTGCAACTCACGCCTGCGCTATTAGCTGCACTGCCAAATGAAAAAGCGCGACAACTGCTGCTGGCAGAGGGGCAATCGCTGGTCGAACGACGCCAGCGCGAGATGCCACCGGCACTTAAATATCTGGAGTTAAAAAACAGCTGGCAGTTTGGTCCGCGTGAGCTTGCTATTTTGCGCACATTTTGTGCCTGGCGCAGTCAGTATGCGGTGGAGAAAGACTTAGCCTTATCACTGGTGATTAAAGATGCGGTGTTATACGAGCTGGCACGGCGCAAACCACAAACGATGGAAGCATTAAGCCAGATTGAAGGGATGCAGGGCAGGGAACTGCGCCGCCACGGTCAGCTCTGGTTGCAATTTATCCGTGAAGCCAAAGCATTGGCGCCAGTGGAACTGCCACAAACTTTTTATCATCTGGATAGTTTCCCCGGCTACAAACAAGTGCAGCAACAGCTCAGCGACGCGGTGAAGGCCGCCGCAAATGCAGCTGGTATCCCGGCAGAAATTTTGTCGGTAAAGCGCCAGCTGAATGAGTATCTGAACTGGTGCTGGCGCGTGACAGAAGAAGAACGACAACTGCTGCCGTTGCCGGAGTTTTTAGGCGGTTGGCGACGCGAGATTTTATTGCCGTATTTGCCGGTGCCGCCACAGGTGCAGGCGCTGATTTAGTCTCTGCTGATCCAGACAAAAAGCGCTGCGTATACGTGGCGTTTTTTATTTCGGTTCAGTGCATTTTTTCGGCTAAACCCTTCATTTAATTGCATGAATTTTGTTGATCTCAAGTTGGTTGCCCCAGCGTAAGCAGGTTGGTTTTCACCACAGAGGATTCAAACATGCAATGGAAAAACTCTTTAACTGTGTTGGCTTTGGGCGCGGTACTGGGTCTCAGCGGTTGCGGCAGCAGCGATAATGATGAGGCAACGCCGGTCGTCCCGACACCCACTGTCAGCCTGAAACTGGTACATGCCGCGGTTGACGCCCCTGCAGTTAACGCCACGTCCGGCGATGCTTTTAATGTCAGTAATATTGCCTTTGGCAAAGCCAGCAGCGCGGTCAAAGTGCCAGCGACTGGGCTTGGCCTTGCGGTCAGCGCAATTCTGCCGGATAACAGCACCACGCCGGTGTTAACACCGTCGTTAACCTTTATGGCCGGGCAAACCTATAGCGCCTATGCGGTGGGCAAAGTGGCCGATGGCAGTCTTAGTGCTTTGTTAGTCAATGCGCCGGACAGTGCGCCTACCGCTGGCAATGCGTTGTTGCAGGTGGTGCATGCTGCTGCTGGTGCGCCGACTGTGGATGTGCATCTGACCGCTCCGACCGCGATGCTCAGTAGTAGCACCGTCACCGCGACTTTGCCGTTCAAACAGTTTACCGGCGCAGTCTCAGTGCCTGCAGGAGACTATCGCATCCGCATTACGCCAGCCGGAGCGCCGGCGACCGTCGTGTTTGATTCCGGTACTGTGGCAATCCCTGCCGGAGCAAATCTGCAGGTGGCCGCGATTAATAACCGCTTCGCCGGTCCTTCACCTGTGTCGTTATTGACAGTAGACCCCACCGGTGCGACCGGTGATATTAAAGACATCAACAGTACCTCTGCCGTGCGGGTGGTGCATGCAGTTGCTGATGCGCCGGCGGTGGACGTGCTGCTTAACAACAGTAAAGCCATTACTGCACTGAAGTTTCCCGATTTCACCGGCTATGCGCAGCTGAAACCGGGTAATTACAATGTTAAAGTCGCCGCCAATGCTGACAACTCCGTCGTGGTGATTAATGCTGATCTGAATCTGGCGGCCGGCAATTTCGCCACTGTGCTGGCGACTGGTTCATTGGGCGCAAACAGCATCAAACCCTGGGTATTAGCAGACACACCGCGTCGCGTCGCCACTTCGGCCCAGGTGCGGATCGCTCATGCGTCGACTGTGGCCGGCAAGGTGGATATTTACGTCACAGCCAGCCGCGACATCAGTAGCAGTACCCCAGCCTTTAAAGATGTGCCTTTTATGGCGGAAACCGGCTATGTAAATCTGAAACCAGGCAGTTATGTCGTGACTGTGACGCCAACAGGCAGCAAAACTGCGGCGATTGGGCCGGTCCAACTGGAATTGGCAGGCAATAAAATCTATACCGCAGTAGCTCGCGATGGCATCGCCGGCGCTGCGCCAGGGCTGATTCTGCTGGATGATTTTAATCCTTAAGCAGCATTTGCCTGCTTAAAAAACAAAGGGCAGCTAAAGCTGCCCTTTTTACTGTTTACAACGCAAATTAACCGCGTTTATCTTCCGGGAAGGTGACGTTTAATTCCAGCACAGACAGTTCGTCTGAACTTTTCTCCAGCGTGACCGACACCTGATCATCCGCGATATCGACGTATTTGCGGATCACTTCCAGAATGTCACGTTCCAGCTGCGGTAAATAATCCGGGCTGGTGCGGCGGCGACGTTCGTGCGCCACGATGATCTGCAGCCGTTCTTTTGCGGTTGACGCAGTGTTTTTCTTTGAGGAACGGAAATAATCGAGTAACGACATGATTAACCTCCGAAAATCCGTTTTAGAAGACCTTTTTTCTCCACGTTCAGGAAGCGGAACGCAACGTCCTCACCTAATAAACGGGATACAGTGTCGAGATAGGCCTGTCCTGCATCGCTGTCAGCATCCAGGATCACCGGCTGACCCGAGTTCGATGCGTTCAGCACCGCCTGAGATTCCGGGATCACGCCCAATAATTTGATAGCCAGAATGTCATTGACGTCATCGACGCTTAACATCTCGCCTTTTTGCACACGTTCCGGGTTGTAACGCGTCAGCAATAAATGTTCTTTGATACCCGGCAGGCCTTGCTCGGCGCGGCGGGATTTGCTGGATAACATGCCCAGAATACGGTCTGAATCGCGCACTGAAGACACTTCAGGGTTGGTCACGACAATGGCTTCATCGGCGAAGTACAGTGCCATCATGGCACCGGATTCGATACCGGCTGGCGAGTCACAGATAATAAAATCGAATTCGTCAGACAGTTCATTCAGCACGCGCTCGACGCCTTCTTTGTGCAGCGCGTCTTTGTCGCGGGTTTGTGACGCCGGCAGAATAAACAGATTTTCTAAACGTTTGTCTTTAATCAGCGCCTGTTTCAGGTTGGCTTCACCGTTGATCACGTTGACGAAATCAAAAACAACGCGACGTTCACAGCCCATAATCAGGTCCAGATTACGCAAGCCGATATCAAAATCGACGATGACGGTTTTGTGACCTTTCAGAGCCAGGCCAGTACCAATCGCCGCGCTGGTTGTGGTTTTACCGACACCGCCTTTACCTGATGTCACCACTATAATTTTTGCCATAGCACAAAGTCCTTAGAATAAATCTGCCAACATTAACTGTCCGCCCTGCAAGCCAATACAGACTGGTTTGCCCCAGTAGTCGCCTTGCAGGGTATCGCTTAACCAATAGTTACCGGCAATCGAGATTAACTCGGGTTGCATATTGTAACAATAAATCTTTTTCGAGGCGTCGCCGCCTGCGCCGGCAATGGCTTTGCCACGCAGCGCACCATAAATATGAATATTGCCATCGGCGATGACTTCCGCGCCTGCACCGACAGTGCCGCGGATGATTAAATCGGCGCCTTTGACATAAATCTGCTGACCGGAACGGATATTACCGTCGATGGTTTTGTTGTCTGCGCTGATGACCGTCGGTGCGACTGGCGCACTAGGGGCTGCAGGCGCTGCCGGTTTGACCGGCTCGGCGGCTTTTCCGGCCTTTGGCGGTTGCAGCGCGGCGAGACCAGCCGCATGCGCTGCTTTTTTTAAGGTGCTGTCTGCGCCACAGACGCCAACTAACACCAGCTGTAATTCGATGAATAGCTGCTTGATGCCTGCAAAGTCGGGCGTTTGAGTGCAATTTTCGACACTGATGACAATAGGAGCCTGAGTAAAAAAGCCGGGCGCTTGTGCCAGTTTATTGCTGAGTTCCTGTCGTAGCGTCGCGACAGAAAAATCCTGACAATACAACACAGATAAAGGAAACAAACTGCCTTTGAGTTCGATGCTTGGTTCAGACATAACAGCCATGTGCAAAAAAGTTGAAAAAGGGTGGTCTGCGCCAATTTCGTCAAACGTCGGAGCGACGTTTTTCCGGTTTTACCCGCCGGGCATCGGTTCGCAGATTTAGCGCTTCATGGTATAGTCTGCGCCTTTGTTAGGCAAGTTACCCGGAACAGAATTTCTGCCATGCTGAGCGCAATCTATAAGAGCCCGAAAAAACCTGAAACTTACCTGTATGTGTTGCGCCGGGACGATTTCAGTCAGGTGCCGCCGGCTTTACTCGCCACTTTTGGTCCCCCGCAGCTGGTGACAGTACTGGATTTGGCCAGCCGCGCCACATTAGCAGGCGCCGACCTTTCAAAAGTCCGGCAAATGCTGGCTGATCACGGTTATTACCTGCAGTTACCACCACCGCCGGAAGACTTGTTAAAGGAACATAAGCACTGGCTGGACAGTCAGAACCGCCAGTGACGTTGTTTTCAAAAAGGATTAGTTGTTGAACAGAATGATTCTTGTAACGCTGTTGGCCGGCACGGTCACCGCCTGTAGTCATGCCGGTACCAGCGACAGCGCCGCCGCACATAAAGTGTCCGTTGCAAATAAACCCGCAGCCAATCAGCCTGCTGTCAATAGAACAGCCGTAGCAAAAGCCGCTACGACAAAAGCTACCGCAGCGGCCCAACCTGACGCCAGCGAGAAAAACGCCGACGGTTTTCGGTTGTATGTCAAAGGTTTGCGTCAGCAAGCGGAAGCGGCTGGTTATCCAAAAGCCTTGTTAGATGAAGTATTTCCGACACTGAAGTTTCACCACACTGTGGTCAAGGCTGACAAAGGCCAGCCGGAATTTGTCGAAACGTTAGATACTTATTTGCCTAAACGCGTCAATGCCCAGCGCATCAAAATGGCGCGTGAAGCTTATCAGAAATATCAGGCGGAACTGGCGCCAATCAGTGCGCAATATGGCGTGCCGGCGCGGTTTATTGTGGCGCTGTGGGGCCTCGAGAGTGCCTTTGGCCGGATCACCGGCAATTATTCAGTGCCATCTGCTCTGGCAACTATGGCCTATGAAGGCCGTCGTGAAGAGATGTTTCGCCGCGAGTTTTTCCTGGCGCTGGATATTCTGCGTGAAGGCCATGTCAAATTTGCCGATATGAAAGGCTCCTGGGCCGGCGCAATGGGCCATACCCAATTTATGCCAAGTGCTTTTATCAAATATGCGCAGGATGGCGACGGCGATGGTCACAAAGATATCTGGACGAACAGGCGCGACGCTTTTGCTTCTATCGCCAGTTACCTGAAAACCGAGGGCTGGCCCAAAGGCCAGAGCTGGGGCCGGCAGGTGCGTTTACCGAAGCATTTTGATTACAACCGGGTGATACCTAAAGGCAGTAAAGACAGGGCGCAATGGCTAGAATGGTGGCGGGAGCGTGAATTACCGCTGAGTCAATGGCAACAACTCGGTGTGCGTCTGGCTGACGGTTCGCCGTTGCCAAAGTCTGCGCTAAAAGCCGCAATGGTGATGCCGGATGACAAAGACGGCCGCGCTTATCTGGCCTATCCGAATTATCAGGTCCTGATGCACTGGAACAGGTCTTATTATTTTGTCAGCAGTGTTGGTTATCTTGCGGATGAAATCGCAGCGAAACCTGCGGTGAAAAAAGTCGCACAAAAGACGGCCACAGCGCGGTAACGGAGTCAAAATGAGTTATCAACATCAGGATCTGCAAGGCAATCCAATTGCATTACCTGTAGGTAAAGTGGTTTGCATTGGTCAGAACTATCAGGACCATATCGCCGAGATGAACAGCAAAACTGCACCGGATGCGCTGTTTTTCTTAAAACCAGCCACAGCGCTACGCCATTTCAGTGCGCCGCTGTGTATCCCGCAGGACCGTGGTGCTGTGCATAACGAAACCGAAATTGCGGTGTTAATCGGTCAGCCACTAACCGCGGTGACACCGGCACAGGTGCTGGCAGCAGTCTGGGGTTATAGCCTGGCGCTGGATTTAACCTTGCGTGACGTGCAGGCGGAATTAAAAAAATTGGGCCGGCCCTGGGAGATCGCAAAAGGCTTTGACGGCGCTTGTCCGGTGGCTGGTTTTGTCCCGGCAGCACAGGTCGCAGACGCGCAGGCGCTGACCTTTAGCCTGGATGTCAATGGTGAACGGCGCCAGACTGGCGATGCCCGGTTGATGATCCGCGGGATCGCGCAGATGATTAGTGAAATGTCCTATTGGTTCAGCCTGCAGCCGGGCGACATCGTGTTGACTGGCACACCGGCCGGCGTCGGGCCTTTGTTAGTCGGCGACCAGTTAGCACTGAGCTTAGATAATTATTTTTCGGTACAGAGCCAGGTGAGTCAAAGCCCGGCCCTGGCCCTACGGAGCGGCGTATGAGCCTTGCAGAAAAATTTTGGGAAACCAAATCCCTGATGGAAATGAGCGATGCCGAGTGGGAAGCGGTGTGCGACGGCTGTGCCAAATGCTGTCTGAATAAATTTATTGATGATGAAGACGAAGACGCTGAAGGCCCAACCGACTTTATCCGCGAAGGCGAAACCGTACATTTCACTAATATTGCTTGTCAGTATCTGAACAGCAATAAGTGTGAATGTGACTGCTACGAGCTGCGCACTGTGCTGGTGCCGGACTGCGTCAAACTCACTAAAGAAAACTTAAAAGACATCTTTTTTATGCCGACCAGCTGCAGTTATCGTCGGTTACAGGAAGGCCGTGGTTTGCCCGGCTGGCACCCGTTATTAAACGGTGGCAAAAAAAGCCTGATGCATAAAAAACAAATGTCGGTGCGCAATAAAACCATCTCCGAGCGCGCGGTCAGCATTGATGATTTTGAAGATCACATTGTGACCTGGCCATTGAACGACCTGGACTAACCGGCAGAATCAAGGAGCTTACATCAAGTGATTGACGCCAATCTGAATTGGATCACTGAAGTCAAAACGCTGACTGAGCATTACAAACCGGAAATCGCCCAGCTGATTGTCTCCGGCATCGTATTGTTATTCTATGCGGTGCTGAGCCGCCGTATCGCGCCTTTTATTTACCGTACTATTGCCGCGACCATGCTGAAAGAGGAAATGAACCGCCGCGCTATGGTGGTATTCCATATCTTGCTGTTTTTATTGCTGGTGGTGGTGCTCAGTATTATTTGGGGCATTGATATCAAAGGCTTATTAGTTCTGGCTTCGTCGATGATTGCGGTCGTCGGTGTGGCTTTGTTTGCCGCATGGAGATTACTCAGTAACATTACTGCGTTTTTTATCTTACTTGGGCAAACGACTTTTGACC